>JBBRDM010000102.1:0-19476 GCA_038203935.1 Chthonomonadales bacterium | reverse complement strand
GAAAAATGAGAGCCTATCCTGTTTTACGATTTTACTTGGCCCTCGCTGGAATCTCGAAATCAGAAGAATCAGCAGCCCAGCTGGAAGGAAACGCAGCGCAGTAAGCGTGAATGGCCCCATCGAAGAGAGAGCATACTTCGCGGCGGCTGACGAGGCTCCCCAGAGGAGATTGATACCGATAAGCTGCAAAGCAGCAGCCAGTGTCACGCTTCGGCTGATCTGAGGGAGAACGGGTTTGGTTTTTAATGGTAAAGTATTCGATTGTAGTTCAGAAAAGCTGATGGGAATCTCACAATTTCTAGATTAAATGTTTCTATAGAAAGGCAGTTCATGCACGGTACATAGGCTGCCTGAAGTTTTCGTATACAGAGTATTCCCTATCTCGGCAAACTCGTTTCGAACGGTTGCCAGGGCTATTGTTTTCCCCTGTAATGCCGGGGAATTCGAAGCAGTCGAAGAGATTGTGCCCGCATCTTTGTCTGCATTGGTGCTGGAAATAAGCTCGTCTCCTGGAGAAATTTCACCGCTTTCAACCACTAGTCCCACCAGCCTGCGATTGGTGTGGCCGCGTGAATTGATGCGGGCGATTATCTCCTGCCCAACGTAGCATCCTTTATTCAGGCTGATGTGCGTAGCTTCCAGGTTCGTTTCGATAGGGATTGTTCGTTCATCCATATCAACGCCATATTTTGGAATCCCTGCCTCGATTCTAAGCAGGTTTTGTGTCTCCTGAGAAATTTCAGTGCCAAATAGTGTTAGATCATTCTTTTCTTCCGCAAAAAGATCGTATCCGCCGCTGCCGGAACGATCATTGGGGAAGCTCAGATACCCATCATACGGGACTGATTCAGGCCCCTGATTTGAGACGTGGTATATTCGGCTAGTTACATTCGCGATCTCAACATCTTCCATGATAATAAATCGTTCTAATATCCTCGATATCTTTTCCACATTCGGCGCGGGAAGAATCATCAAGATACAGCCTTCATCCGGCAGAATCGAGATCAATTTTGAATCGTTTGCTGAAACATTATAGAGTATCGCATCGCTGAGCAGATGTCCCGTATTATTGAGAATACAGGCGTGGAGTGTACTTTCACCATTTTCCATCCGCCGGACATCGCTGCTCACCATTCCCTGCAGCCAGCTGAACCGATCTGCACCTGAAATCGCTAAAACTGCCTCATCGTTTATTATGTATATGCCGGAGCCTTTACGGACAGCGTCGTACTCCTCCACAAATCTGCTCATCACTACTCCTTACCAAACAAAACAGGGAATATCACAGCTTTCGTGAAACAACAGTTGCGGAAGCCTGCGCGGTCGGTTTCACCACAATTTCATCGATATTGACATGAGGCGGCCTGGTCACCACCCACTGAATACAGTCAGCTACATCCTCCGCGATGAGCGGCTGCATACCGGCATACACCTTGGCTGCCCGCTCTTGATCTCCACTGAAACGCACTTCGCTGAACTCGGTTTCCACCAGTCCGGGAGCAACCTCGGTTATACGGATAGGCTTGCCGACCAGTTCCAGCCGCATCACTTGAGTAATCGCTTTTACTGCAAACTTCACCGCGTTATAACCTGCGCCGCCCGGGTAGGGATCGCGCCCGGCTACGCTTCCAACATTCACGATATGCCCTGCTCCGCTTGCTTCCAGTTTCGGCAGAAGTGCGCGAGTCATCCGCATTAAACCCAGGACGTTCGTATCGTACATACGCTCCCAGTCATCGTCTTTCGCGAGTGCTATAGTATCCATGCCAAGAGCGCCGCCGGCATTGTTAATGAGCACATGGACGCTGGGAACAGCATCGCAAAACTGTTTGACACTCTCCGCGTCGGTCACATCCAAAACTCTATATTCTGCTCCCAGCGGTTCCGCCACTTTTTTCAGCTTATCCATGCGCCTTGCGCCGAGTACAAGTTGGAAGCCAGCGTCATGCAGCGCGACTGCCGCTGCAGCCCCAATGCCGCTGCTTGCGCCGGTAATCACTGCGATTTTCTTTTCTTCGCGAGACAATAGTTCACTCCTTAATTAATTCAGAATCACATTATGATACCTTAAGGGAGTGCGGGTTCCTGCTTTGCCCGCTGGGAACCGATAATAGGATATTGGCGTAGTATGCATAGGTGTAATCCTATTGACACGAATCAGGTAACATGCTATATTAGAACCACTGATGTATTTGTGAATGATGGAATGTAAGTAGTTTTTTCGATCCTTCACAAGCATTCGTAAGGAGATTCTAAACGTGAACGACTCGGATTCCCCGAGAAATCCTCGAACAGCAAATAGTGGAAGCAGGCAAAATCACAGCTCTCTTCCTTCCGACCGAAATAGATCCAGAAATTCTAAAGGCAACCCTGCGCCTCGAAAAGGATGGCTGTATTTTCGCTGGACACTCGGCATTCTTTTCTGTACCTTCACCATGACTGCTGGTACGATCCTTGGTAATTTCTACTTAAATAACTCAACCATTCGAAATATTATTAACACTGGCATTAAGCATCCAGGAATGCTGATCAAAGCTGGTGGTGATATTACCCAGCTTTATACTCCTAAGATACAACTTCCTGATAAAGACGTTGTGACATTGCTAATTCTGGGATGTGATGTAGATTATGAGAATTCTCGTCCTGTAGAAGTGAAAAATTCCCGGGGCCGGAGCGATTCGATTATGATCGCCCGCATGGATTTTAAAAATAATCATATCGATCTGCTCAGTATTCCGCGTGATACCGCAGTTCGAATTCCCGGTTATGGCATTCAGAAAATCAACGCGGCGAATGCTATTGGCGGGCATGAACTCGCTCAGTCGACTATAAAAGATGTATTCGGAATAGACACCGACTACTATCTGGTACTGAACTATGACGGTTTTAAAAAGGTGGTTGATAAGCTCGACGGAGTCAATCTCACCGTTCATAAAAAGATGGACTATGATGATAACTGGGGAAACCTGCATGTCCATTTAAGACCTGGTGCCCAGCATCTTACTGGAACCCAGGCAATGGGATACGTCCGCTTCCGCCACTCCGACAGCGATTTTATGCGTGCGGAACGCCAGCATGAGTTTATCCAGGCAGTCAAAGAGCGTGTGAAAAGTCCATCCGCATTTAACTCTCTGCCAGGCGCCATCACTGCAATAACCGAGAGCATTGCTTCTAATTTAACCGAAGATCAAGAACTTGCCTTAATGAATTTTGCAAGACAGGTTCCTCCTGAAAATATGCAGGTTGCTACTATGCCTTCTTACGAAGGTCCGAGCTACGTTTACTGCAATGTCCCGAAAACCCGGGAGATGATACAGCGCATATTTTACAAAGATTCTGGGGCTCCTTCCATTGTCAATGTCGTGGAACGCGGAGAAATAGTTGCGCGTGCCGGGCGGGGTAAGCGCAGCCGGCATCGCAGGCAGGCAGCGGTAGATCCTAACCTGCCTCAGGTTGAAAACCTTGATTCCTCTACGAGCGATTCACCCACATCAATCATTGATGGAGAGACTTCAACAACCGATGGTCCTGCTCCACCAGCCTCTGATTCTTCTTCGAATACTTCGGATAAGAAATCAACAGACAGTGAGAAGAACTCGAGCAGTGGAAAATCCTCTGATGAGAAGAAAACAAATTCAGATTCTAGCCCGGATAAATCGAGCAGTGGGGACAAAACAAGCGGAACCGATTCGACGCCAAAATAGATTCTTATAATTTGCCAAGCGTTATATGAATAAAAAACATCCGCTGCGATCGCAGCGGATGTTTTTATTAGAATATTTTAGATTAAAATCTGCCTTCGCGGCTTTCAGCCTGGCGTTTGGCCTTAAGTATTTTCCGCAACCGAGCTGCAGCTTCTCGACGTCTTTTATCACTCGGTTTTTCGTAGTGTTCGTGTGCGCGAGCTTCTTTGAGTATGCCACTCTCAAGAGTCTGCTTTTTGAAACGGCGAAGTGCCGCATCGATGCCCTCTCCGGGCTTAACCATCACCTGTGCCAAAAGTCGATTTTTCCTTTCTGACGCTTCGATGAATACTCAATAAGATGCATTCTATCAAAACATGAGACAAACCATGCGGAAAGTTTTAAATATTATACCTCAGTTTTCAGCATTTTGCAGACTTCATTTTAATATTTCGCATAATTAAAATTTTTAACTTATTAATTCTAAAATCCACTTGACGAATACCTGGAGTTAGAGGTATTCTAGTTGTGGTCAATCTTGACCAGGGGTCATATATTTCGATGGAACCAAGAATTGAATTGATTAATGAAGATCAAGACGGCAGTCTCGAAAATGAAGGGGCTTGTATTCATCACAAGTCATTGCTTTCTCGGCGCGAACGAAGGCGGATAGAGACTAGAGATCGGTTATTCGAAGCCGCGATGCAGCTATTCTCAGAAAACGACTTCGACTCCGTCACCATAGAGATGATCACGGAATTGGCGGATGTAGGCAAAGGCACCTTTTTTAACTATTTCGCCAATAAAGAAGCGGTACTGGGTTACCGTTTTGAGACGACGCTTGCGTTTCTGGAATCGTTTTTCTCATCCGCCACCGACACTCCCAATGAAATATTAGAAATTGAGGAGACAACGGTGGGCGGTCCCGTTTGGCGACAGCTCGAGGCAGTAAGAAGAGTCGCGTGTCAGACGGAAGGGCAGAGCAGAAGGCTGAAACGTAATTTACTGGCGCTCAGCCTTACGAATGATCAGGTGCGGGAAGCAAGCCAGAGCGTCGGTAATAAAATTTCCTCCCTCATCTGCGAACAGATAGAAAAAGGTCAGCTCACTGGAGAATTTAGAATTGACTTTTCTGCTCAATCCCTCAGTAAACTGATCTGCGAAGCGTATTTTGGAGCAATGTACCAATGGGCAGTATCAGATGGCCTGGAAACGTTTGTAGAAACTCTCGATAAAACATTCGCCCTGGTGTGGGAAAGTGTTCGCAATCCAATTCAGATAGAGGGATGACAGAGTGCATCCATGGTTCGCAGCCAACACCTTTTTCGTATGAGGAACATGTTATGTTTGAAAATAAAAAATATATGTCCGGAATTAACATTCATTATAGTAATTACGGCAAATCGACTTTGCGCCATGCATTCGTTTGCATCTTACTATTCCTGGTGATGATCCATCCTGCATCCGCACAGACGGCAAACCCATCCCAGGATGTAGTAGGAGCCCAGCCTGCTGTCCCTACCGGCCTGCAGGCTCCGCTGCCTGCGCTGGCAGCTCAGCTTCCCAATCCGAATAAACCATTAATCTCCTCCCCCAGATTAAGTGACCTGAATGGATTTAAAGTGACTGGCCCCTTAACCATAGATAACGCTGTCGCTCTGGCGATCGCGCTGAACCGATCTCTGGCTCTCGCCGGGGAGGCGTTACTGCGTGCACAAGGGCGAACTTCTGAAACTAAAGCCGCATTCAACCCAACGCTTGCAGGCACATTTCAATATACACGACTGGATTCAGGCCAGTCAGCGAGTTTTGGAGGACAGACATTTTCGCTCGTAAATGTCGATCAGCCCATACTCGGAATACAGGCAACCCTTCCTCTGGATATATCTGGTCTGCTTCGGGTGGCCACACAGCAGGCACAATTTCAGGAAGTGGCGGCCAGAATTGAAATTAATCGCGTTCGCAATCAACTGGTTCTTGATGTAAAATCCGCCTTTTACGATGTCCTTCGTGCACAGGCGCTGGTGGCAGTAGCAACCGAAACGCTTCAAAACTCTCAGGACAGGCTGGTAGATGCCCAAAAGAAATTCGATGCAGGCACGGTAGCAAAATTCGATGTCATACGTGCAGAAACGGATGTCTACAGCGCTCGTCAGCAGCTAATCGAAGCACGCAGTAATGTCAGTTCTACAATAGCCGCTCTAAACAGCGCTATCGGAATTAATATAAACACTCCTTTGCAGGTAACCAGTGCTGGCGCTGTCGAAACTCCGCCGCTCGCTCCGGAGCAGCCCGCCGATACGCACAATCAAACTTCTGCGCCGGCGGTGACTTTCGATTCACTCAATCTTGGCCCGGATTATGATTCCGTTTTAAGAGAATCACTGTCAACCCGGCCAGATATTCTGGAAGCAGACGCAAATATTGCCGCAGCAGCGAAGGGAATAGTAATCGCCCGCAGAAGTTCTCTGCCATCGCTCGGATTATCGATCGGAGGCAACTATGCCCCGAACGTCGCAGGTTTTTCACCGAAGACTACCAGCGGCTCGCTGGTATTGTCGCTTGCAGTTCCCATATTCGACGGCGGCATTTCAAGAGCCAGAGTGGAACAGGCTCGGGCAGACGTATCGACCGCACAAACAAATCGCCGACAGGCCGAAGATTTAGTCTCACTTGAAGTCAGACAGGTCTATCTCAATCTGTTACAGTCACGCGATAGAATATCGGTTGCCAACCAGGCGTTGGTTCAGGCCAGAGAAGGATTTCGGCTGGCCAGGGTGCGTTACAATGCGGGAGTATCTTCTCAGGCGGGGATATCTCCGCTGCTTGAGGTGAGTGATGCACAAGCAGCCCTTACTCAGGCTGAGAGTAATCAAGTGAGTGCACTTTACGATTATAACAACGCTCGTGCGCGGCTGGATAAAGCAGTGGGACGTTATGCATTTGTCAATAACGGGCCAGGCTTTTCCGCACCTCCATCCGCTCGGACACTTGGAAAATCAGACATAGGAGTTCGCAAATGAGTGTTTATAAAATAAAAAGCTTTCGTTCAAATAAGTCTATACGTACCTCGGCTGCACTAATTTTAATCATTAGTACGGCGGTATTAATGGGTGGATGCAAACGTCCGGCAGATCCGGCTGCGTCTCCCGCGAAAACTGCCGCTGTAAATCAGGGGGCTTTGATAAGTGTAACGCCAGTAAAAACCGGATCTATATCGAGTATTGCCGAACTTACTGGATCGCTGACTTCGGAACACGATGTGACTGTAGGAGTAAAAGCTTCGAACCGCATGTCCGCTGTTTATGCAAGAGAAGGGGATGTGGTACATGCAGGCCAGATAATTGCCCAGCAGGATACCACAGATCTCAAAAATCAACTTGATCAACAGCAGGCGAATCTGATCTCCGCCCGGACGAAGTTAGAACAGGCAAAAGTCGCTTATGATAATGCCAAAACTACCCTTTCACTCACAGATGCACAGACGAAAAGTGCAGCGCTTCAGGCGAACGCTGCACTGCAGGCAGCAAAGGATGCTGCTGCCATCGTTAAAAAAGGATCGAGAGATCAAGAAAAACAACAGGCCAAAGAAAATGTTGCTGCTGCGCAGGCGGATCGAGATAAGGCTAGATCGGATCTAAAACGATATCAGGATCTGTACAGGCAGCAGGCGGTTTCGGCTCAGCAGCTCGATCAGGCACAGGCAACTGCTGATTCTGCAGATGCCCGTTTTAATTCAGCCCAGCAGGCTTATAGCCTAACGGAGGAGGGTTCTCGGCCAGAAGAGATTCGAAGAGCAAATTCTGCCGTCGAGCAGGCGAATCAGACTCTGATCACAGCGCAGGCAAATCGTGATCAAGTAACGCTGCGCAAAGCAGATGTTGATACGGCAAAAGCAGGAATACTTTCCGCCCAGGCAGGAGTGCGACAGGCAGAGGCAGCTGTGAGACTGGCTCAGCAGGCAATAAGAGATGCCTCCATCGTAAGCCCGATCGAAGGTGTAGTCGCAGAACGAAAAGTAGAACCGGGTATGCAGGTGGCAACCGCGAAGCCGGACGTAATGCGCATAGTTTCGCTGGACGACATCTATTTCGACGCCCAGTTATCTGAGTCGCAATACGCCTCTGTGCTGGAAGGCCAGACCGTGGATATTTCGGTTGATGCGCTGCCCGGTCAAAAATTTGTTGGCAAGGTGAAAAAGATTTTTCCGGTCGCCAACTCATCCGCAAGAAGCTTTACCGTGCGCATTGCCATCGCAAATGAGCGGCATATGCTTCGGCCTTCCATGTTTGCCCGAGGACAGATTGTGCTGCAGATGCATAAAAATGCGCTGCTGGTTCCCCGCGATACCGTGCTAGATATTTTAGGAGATAACGGACGGATAGTAATAGCCAATGGGGATACCGCTGAAGTTCGTAAAGTGAAGATTGGGTTTACGAGTAATAATGAAATAGAGATAGTTTCAGGAGTGAAAGCTGGCGAAAAAGTGGTTACCGTCGGTCAGTCTCAGCTGCAGGACGGCGACAAGATTCAGATACAGCCAAGCAGTGGAGGAATCGTCACCGGATCTGTCATGAACTAAGGAATTGGCACGAACCCATTCTTATATCTACATGGGCGTCTTATGTAGGTATAAGAATGGGGCAAAAGCACCTTAACCAAATGCGGTTCTCATTCCCCTGATCCCCTTCTCGTAACAACAGTAGAGGGGAAATCCACCCCACTTCAGCTTTGCTCATCTGTCGCAGGAATGGGCAAACATACTTCACCAACACAGGAATTATTCCGATATTGGATGACCACCGTAGGAAATAACGGAGGACATAACAGATTATCTGTGCCGAAGGACTCGGCCTGCTCTCGCCGTGTTCGGTCCATTGCTGTCTAATGCGATCTTGCCGTTTACCAGGACGGTTGATATTCCGGCTGCAAACTGATGTGGTTCATCGAAGGTGGCACGGTCTCCGACTGTTTCCGGGTCATAGATCGTAATATCCGCAAAGTATCCGGGCGCGATTCTCCCTCGATCCTTAAGGCCGATTCTGGATGCAGGCAGGCCGGTCATTTTATAGATAGCCTGTGCCTCCGACAGAATGCCCTTCTCGCGAACGTATCGGCCTAATACACGGGGAAACGTTCCATAAGCTCGAGGATGAATTTTATCTTCACTCGCCAGTCCGCCGGGATGTGTCCCTACCCCATCCGAACCAATAGATGTCCAGGGATGGCGCATCACTTCAGCAATATCCGTCTCACCAATTGCAAAGTTTACTGCGCTCACGAATCCGCTTGTTTCTATCAGCAGATCAAGGACGTAATCGATTGGAGAGACTCCCGCTTCATGAGCTAGTTCGGCGATGTTTCGCCCTTGAATTTCATGGCGGCCTCTGCATACTCCGATTTGTATGCTCACCCACGGTGAAAATGCAGAGATGTCGGCCCATTCTGGATGCAGGTCGATTATCTCTTTTCGGATGGCAGCGCGCTGATCAGGATCAGTCAATCGGCTACTGCTCTCCTCCGGTGTACCACTCCGAGCCCAGGGCGGCAGTACCTGGATGCCTAGTCCGGTCATAAAAGCGGTGTAGGGATACTGATCGAGCTGTATATCCAAACCACGCTGTCGTGCCGAATTCACCATGCCAAGCGTCGTATTCACTTTGCCCCAGTTATGCTGGCCCTCTGCTTTATGGTGCGAAAGCTGAAGCGGCAGACCAGCAATCTCGACGACATCTATTGCTTCCTGCACCGCTTCCACCAGCGTATCCCCTTCATTCCGCAAATGAGTTGCATAGAATCCGCCATATTTCGCGGCTACTTTGCAGAGCTCGGCCATCTCTTCGACGGTAGCGTAGGAGGAAGGTGTGTATTCAAGTCCCGATGTGAATCCCCAGACACCGGCCTGCATAGCGCCTTCCAGGAGCGACTTCATCTTTTCCATCTCATCATACGTGGCAGCGCGGTCTTCCATGCCGACCACAAGTTTTCTGAGGCTCCCATTTCCTGCGAGAGGAACAAAATTCGTAGCGACGCCTCCTCGTTCCACCCGAGTGAGAAAACCGTCAAAACTATCCCAATCTATACGCCCGCCGTGCGGCGCTAACCATCTCTTTTCGAATTCAAATACGGAAGAGTTGTTGGCAAAGCCCAGTGATAAGGAACAGTTCCCCGTGACCTGCGTGGTCACTCCCATTCCTATCGAGCTAGCCTGGTCCGGATCATAGATCACAGATATATCCGAATGGGTATGAATATCAACGAAACCCGGCGCTACGCGAAGACCGGCAGCGTCAATAACCTGTTTGGCTTCAGCGCTGCTCAAATTGCCTACAGCAGCTATTCGGTCGTCTATTATGCCCACATCGCAGGCGGCAGCCTCCGATCCGTTTCCATCGAAAACGGTTCCACCGCGTATTAAAGTATCAAATCTATCAGGAGAGTTTGCTTGTTCCAAGAGTTTAGCCTTCATGCAGCAGCGACTTATACTGCTGTTGAAAAATGGACGCGATATTAATCGTTACGAGGGTAAAAATATTTGTCATCTGGCCGAATGATTTTTCCGCACGTAATCGCTGTGTAAATCTTATTCCGCTCTAGGAATGCACTTCTTCCGTTTTAGCCTGCTGCAGCGTGACAAGGACTTTATCGACACGATGCCCATCCATGTCCAGGATTTCGAAAAGGAGATCGTTCCATTCAAATTTTTCAGCAGTTACTGGAATTCTGCCCAGGCGAGACATAACGAATCCGCCGAGAGATTCGTATTCGCCTTCATCTTCTTCAGGCATTGCTTTAATATTCAGCAGCCGCTGAAAATCGTAGACAGACAGGGTTCCATCCAGCAGCCAGGAACCGTCATCACGCTGTATCGCAGGCAGCTCTTCAGGCTGTTCATTGGAGGGCACATCCCCCACTATTCCTTCCAGAACATCATGGACCGTCACCAAACCGCTGACAACACCGTACTCATCCACAACGAGCGCAAGATGCTGGGCAGCACGCTTGAACTCTTCCAATAAGTTCAGCGCTTTCACGCCTTCCAGGATATAAATAGGCTCCTTCGCGGCAGCCCTCAAGTCGATAGGGTGCCCATGTGCGGTCTGCTGCCAGATAGTTTTTAGCAGTACTATTCCCAATACATGATCCAGGCTGCCTTCGCAAACGGGCAGGGCGGTGTGGGGCGCTAACGAAATTTTTTCCAGAGTCTGTTCGGGGGTATCCTCGATATCCAACCAGTCGATTTCTCGCCGAGGCGTCATCAAGTTAATAGCGCGGCGGTCGCTCAACCGGAAAACTCTTTCAACGATATCCTGTTCCTGCTTATCGAAAACACCAGCTTCTTTACCCTGTTCCATCAGGATTTTGATCTCTTCTTCTGTAACAGGTGAATCTGGAGTCTGTTTGATTCCCATCAATCTGAGAACCGCTTTTGTGGAGATGGACAGAATCCAAACGACAGGAGATGCCAGTACAGAGAGCGTATTCATCGGCCTGGCAATGGTCGCAGAGATACCTTCCGGGTTGTTTAATGCAAGTGATTTTGGAACGAGTTCACCGATAACGAGGGAAAAGTAGGTGATGGAAAGAACGATAACACCGAAACTGAGCGTCTGGCTGAGTTCCTTATGCATGCCGACTTTCTGCAGCACTGCGGACAGATTATGTGCCAGCCCGGCACCGCCATATACCCCGGAGAGAATTCCGATAAGCGTAATTCCACTTTGAGTAGTGGAGAGCATACGGTCAGGATTTTCAGCCAGTTCTAGGGCTGCTTTTGATTTCAAATCACCCGATTCTGCCTGATGCTGCAGACGGGATTTACGCGCCGAAAGAATTGCTGCTTCCGACATTGCGAAAACACCATTCAAAATGATGAGCAGCAGTATGATGCCGATCTCTGCCAAACTTTCCAAGAAGAAGAATCTCCTCGCTACGTTCTGTTGTGCACTACAACTAGAGATCGCTTGCGACTGACAGGATTGCCTTTTTTATCGAAACCACGTATTTCCACCACATGCTCGCCATCTTTAAGTTCATGGCTATCCAGAATATGCTCGAAGGGAGCTGTATTCTGAGCATAGACTACATTATTATCTACAAGATAAGAGACTGCTACAACCGGTTCTGGTTCCCCGGCTGCTGTTCTAGCTTTCAGTGTCATGTTTCCTGAAACGATGGGAAGGCCGATAGACGCCGCTCTGCTTAGAGTTGTGGATGCATATTCGGACACCGCCGTCTCGGCAGTCTTACGAATTTGAACCGTGCGTTCCTCTCGAGTCGAACCCAATGCTCCCCCTGTGGGAGGGACGGCCATCACAGCAAAAACAAGTGCATCCTCATCATTTATAACGCTGTTTTCTTCAACAGGTTTTAACGCATCATTCTCATATTGCAGCTGAACACGAGTGCCCACTGTCGGAGCTAAGCCAGCGAATATGCTGCTTCCCTGCGGAATGTTTGTCTGCAGCACATTTTTTTGAAGCTGCCCTATTATCGATTTCTTTTTTCCAGCGGAAGCTTGAATCGCTGGCAGAAGTCTTAAAATCTCATTTTTACCAAATGAAAAAGCAATCCCCGCTGCGGATGCTCGTTCTACTCTGCCAGGAATCCGGAATGAGCGATCTAAATCAGGTGCAGTTGCCGGAGTCATTACTCTTCCGATAAGATCATAATTTTTGCCTTCATCGGAGCTTATTTCTATACTCCCATACGTCAAATTTTGAATTCGGAGCCGAAACAACTCAAGCGGAGTTTCCGTTTTCGACTGCATACCAAAAGCGTATTTGATCGTCAAAAAGCAGATAAAAGCTGCCGTTAAAAATAACCTGATGTATGGTCTCGTATAATTACCTGCCTGATACATACCATTAAGTATACCCGTTTGTTGCCCGTATGTGCACTATATTGCGCCTATCAGCTTTACAACATATCTCCATAATGGTATAATACGCGACGGTGCAGAACGTAATATTGATGAAGTCTAGCTCAATCTCATTTGATTACTCAGGTTATTTTGCTGTTTTTTTCATCTCCGGGCACTTTTTGATCTGTTCGTTACATATACATTGTGGACCATCACAACATGGGAGATTTCCTGCAATATAGAAATCTCGCGTTTTGCAGCGTGTCCGCCAGCTAAGATGTATGCAATACTAAATTCTATATTCCAAACATTCCGTCTTTGAAGACGGAGGGAGGTACTCACACGCATGGCTGCTGCGATTTCAATCCAGGGCCTCACCAAAAAGTACGCGGGCCTGCAGAAGCAGGAAGTAGTTGCGGTCAACAACCTCAATCTTGAAGTCGAAGAAGGCGAAATCTTTGGCTTCCTGGGCCGTAATGGTGCTGGAAAAACCACGACTATTAAAATGCTGCTGGGACTCATATTCCCTACAGCTGGTGATGCTACAATTCTCGGAAAACCGATGGGCGACAACAATGTCAAAAAAGAACTCGCCTATCTGCCGGAAGAGACCTACTTTTACGATTCGATGACCGGGCGAGATATTCTTGATTTCTATGCAAGTCTATTCAAAATCCCTGAGCCGGAAAAAAGCCGTCGAGTGAAGATCTGCCTTGAAAAAGTCCGATTGCAGCCTGAAGCCTGGGACCGCAACATTCGCGGCTACTCAAAAGGTATGCGGCAGCGAACTGGAATTGCTCAGGCGCTCATCAACGATCCGAAAGTGCTCTTCCTCGATGAGCCTACCTCTGGACTCGACCCAATTGCCCATGCGGAACTGCGCGATATCGTGGCCAGCCTGAAGGATGAAGGCAAAACGGTATTTCTCTCCTCCCACCAGTTGGCAGACGTGGAACTGATCTGCTCTCGTGTTGCAATTATCCATCGTGGAAAACTGCTCAAAGTCGGCAAGATCAAGGATCTGGTTGCGGGCGAGAAAACCGAGATCATTATTCAGGGCAAAGAACTGGCAAACGGTACCCTCGACAAACTGAAGAGTATCGCCCCCACTGAAGACCACGGACCGGATACGTACCGAATGAGTTCCGATGACAATGATAAAGTTACTGCAATTATCGATCTGGTAAGAGGTGTTAAGGCGAAAGTTGTCTCGCTGGTTCCCCATAAACGCACTTTGGAAGATGTGTTCGTTGAAACCGTTCTGAAGGAGGGCGTCTAACTAATGCTAGCTATACCCTGGGCAATCGCCCGTCAAACCGTACGAGAAGCGCTCCAGCGCAGAGTGATGTGGATATTCCTGGTCTGCGGGCTTGCTCTCATCGCAATGGGTCCTCTATTCGGCTTCCTTAGCCCTAAAGACAGCCAGACAGTACTTCGCAGCCTCGGACTTGCAGCTATCCTTCTTGCTGGTCTTTTTATCACGATTGTAACGTGCATCTACCTGATACCAGTTGAGATAGAACGGCGAACTATCTATACCGTGCTCTCTAAACCAGTGCAGCGATACGAGTTCGTCCTTGGAAAATTCCTGGGCGGATTCCTTACTGTATTTATCAATATCCTCGCCCTTGGCGTGGTATTTCTGATCATGCTGGGTTTCCAGGAGCACCATATAGCGCCTGAAATGTTCAAAGGTGTTATTCTTACGTTCTTCCAGATGATGCTTCTGGCAGCTCTGAGTATCTTCTTTTCAACATTTGCCTCGCCTGTCGTCAACTTCTTCCTGTCTTTTGGAATCTTCCTGGTAGGAAACCTCAGCAGCGTGACCGACTCGCTCACGACGAATAAGAACCCGCTTATTCGGGGTGCAGGCAATTTAATTCACTATGTACTGCCGAACTTCGGTAACTTCAATATTCAGAACTCGATTATCCACCCTGAACAGGATATCACGAATCCGAATATCTACATTCGCAACATCATCATCTATGCATTTATATACTCGGCGGTGCTTCTGATCGGCGCGATCATGATATTTGACCGGCGAGAGGTGTAGAAACATGGCTAATATTGCTAAACTATATCCTCAAGATACGCTGAAGCGATTCAGCAAATTGGCTCCTGTATTTGCGGTGGTTTTCATACTGGGCGCAGTGCTCCAAACTATGATCGATCCGCAGGCCAAAGAGTATCATAAGGGTGAAGAGAATATTACTAAAACCGGCAGCGGGCTCAATAACGAGTTCATGCTGCTCCCACTTCTTGGCTTCCGGGAAGCTGCAGCCGGTCTTCTCTGGGTACGCTGCGATGAGTTTTTCCATAGCGGCGACTACGATGCTATTCTTCCACTGGTCCGGCTCATTACATGGCTCGACCCGCACGCAGATAACATCTACGTTACTGGAGCATGGCACTTAGCGTACAACTTCACCGACTCTTCAGAGCGTTCCGACCGCAGATATATCGCGCCGGCACAGGCTCTGCTCGATGAAGGTATTCGAAATAATATGTTTATTCCGGATATTAAATTCGAAAAGGGCTGGCAGAATTACGACAAAATCAAGGACTATATTGCCGCTGAGAGTGCCTTCCTGATGGCCGATCAAACCAAGCCGATGGTGGGCAGCGATGACTTTCCCTACGGAAGCCCTCTCAAAACGATGCATATTCTGGCTCATACCTATGAGAAAGAAGGCAAAATTCCAGAGGCGCTGGCCACCTGGAGCAGAGCCATCGAGCGAAGCGATGCGATGATGGCGAAGAAAAAGGATGACTATTCAGTCAAGCAGTTAAATACGGCAGAACACCGAAATCATGATGAGCTTCTTCAGCGGTATCATGATCGTTATACAACTTCTGGCCACTCGACAGTGAACAAATCTGCCTTTCCGGCTGTTATTCGGCCCGCGGTTGGCTCGAATAAGCCATCACCCTGGGATGTCAGTTTCCAGCCTCAGATCCTTGTAAAACGACCAAAAGTACTGGATATTTCAGGACAGTTCAACTCGGCAGACGGCGCCCGTGTCGATGTGCGTATTACAGATTGGAACTATAAAGAAAGAAAGATTAACGATCAGGAGCAGAATAACTTCGATATCGATCTTTCGCAAACCATTTTGATTGACAGTATCTCTGTTCGCAAAAACCATTTCGACCGGGAAATGGATATGAGCAAAGATCCTAAAATGTATGGGTTCAATCAGGATTTCTACAAAATCGTTCTGTCGTATAATACACGCGGCACCTCTCCCCACCTACAGGATCGTTTCGGATGGAGCGGAGAAGGCATCACGGATGCGAATGCGGCGCACTTGAATGTTCCGACCAATAAACTGCTGCTGGGCACCATGCTCATCGCAAATCAAGGCGGAACCGGGCCATTGTGGGACGGTGTCACCGTTACGCCCTGGTCTATCAACTCCCCTGCTCCTCAATGGGCTGGCAAGGTGCCAACAGAAGGTCAGCCGCCGCGTCTGATTAAAGTTACCTATAAGGTCAGCAAAGATCAGATCAATGCACTCAAGCCTATCACGGATGCGGATATCATTCCGAACGATTAATTCGATCCAGTTCGTTTAATTTATATCACCTCTGCTCCAGTAAGGATCTGAGGTGATTTTTTTAATTCAACGAGGTGACCATGTTTTGGCGATACATACAGTCAGGCACGGATATTGTTAGATACCAGGATGGTGAATTAACTATCCAGAAATTATCCACCTATCTCTACTTTGGCCGCTGTTCCTTGATTCTTTTCTCCTGTTTTCCTATTTTCGCTCTATTCTTTCTTTTAAGTGGTGGCGGATTAGTCTTCCATACGCCTGATGGTCGTATTTTTGCTGGTGTAATTATGTTAGGCGCGTTTCTTATGTGCGGCCTGGGATGGCTTCTTTTCCTGCCTCTAGCCGTAACCTACAGGATGACTCTTTCGCTTCGCGAAAAGCGCTGGACTTTGGCAAGAGGATTCTGGCGCTGGCAGGAAAAGACGGAAGGCTCAGCCGATGACTTCAAATCGATACTTTATACAGAAAACAGCGAGTTTGGAAATATGGGATGGCTGACATGGAAAGAAAAAAAACTGGGAAATGTCTCTTTTATCGTGGGGGACAAACCGAGAGTAAAAGCAAAAGATCTCGCTCAGGAAATTTCCAAAATTCTAGAAATTCCCCTGACGGACCATAAGCACCGGCTTATAGCCGAATAGATACGAGTGTAATTTCAAAACTATTCTGCAGTTAATATCAATTGGAATTCGATCTTGCAATCAGATTTTGATCGGACAGGAGGAACAGATGGGATTTATGAGAAACCATTCTACTCATTCTGTCCGAAAAAACTCCTTCACCCATATGTATCAAAGTTCACTCTGAGTAGGATTGTTAGATGAATTTGATCTGGTCTATTGTGGCCGCGATATATTGTTGAGTTTCATCGCTAAAACTCGGCATCCGGATCACCCACTTTGAGGAGCGTTAGCCCTAGTTCGTGCCACAGCCTGCAGACTTGCGGGCGATCATCCACGGCATAGATAATATCGTAACGCTCTTTGCATACGTCATAAAACTCCCGCTTCACCTCGACGTCTTTACGCATATCGCCTTCTGGCCGCATATGCAGCTCCGAGTAACGTATACCATGCAGGGCCAGCCATTCTTCTGTTTCACTTCGGCAGATGCTGTCCCTGCCGCTGAAAACCAGGATTTTATAGTCGGCCTGCATCATCAGCAGCAGGTCTCGCACAGGTGCATTTACTCCATCGATGCCAACCTCTTTCCAGGCAGAAGGGCTGCGCTTACCCATTACCGCAAGCGTTCCATCGATATCGAAAAGGGCGGCTTTAGCACCCAAGGTATTCACATACCGTTCCTGGACTGGAGCGATATACTGACGCCACATCCTGCGTATAACTCGCTCCCCCACCGCAGATTCTCCGCGATGCAGGTCACGTTTTATGCATTCCGCCACATCAGCATCGAATGACTTGATCTCGAACTCTGCCTTATACTTTCCGGCAAGTTCACGCAGCGCTTCCTCATGAGGAGGATGGAAATTAGTGTCATCACACACCACATTTCTGCCTCTGCTGAGCGCGGCAGAGATGATCGCATCTCTCACTTCAAGCACCTGATTTTCGTTGCTGCTGCTCCACTTATTACCGTGGAGCAGCTTACGAAGCTCATCTTTATTGGTTCTGACATAACCCTCTTTGACGAGTTCCTTGGCATAGGTCGATTTTCCGCTGGCGGGCAGCCCGCGCAGCATAATGAGTTTCATAAGTCTAAATCCTTCATGAACGGCCGCTCGAATGCAGGCTGGAGAGCTCTCCATACTGCTTGTTCCGCATGGGACTGTTTTCCATCCATTAGCGCGAATGCAGCCGCTGATACTGTTCGATCTTCTTTTAGTATGATGGCAGCGGCATCTTTTCGAACCATTCCCTGGACCTTTACCGCTAATGCTGCTGCTTCCTGCATAACTGCAGAGTGTTTTACCTCAAGTTCTTCTTTCACTTGTTTTACCCACTCATAGAACTCATCCGGAACCTTCTCGATGATCTCATCCAGTGGAGACCCCGCTTTCAAAAGCTCCCAAATGCTTTTGTTGCTGACACCGGTAAGAAGCCTATGCAGGCGCACATACTCATCGGTCTTAAGTTTGACTCGCTGCCCATCTGCAAAACGAATGACAACGCCTTCCGCGGAGCCATCGTTCAGTAAAAGAGATTGAAGCACTTCAAGTGGCGTGTTTGCAGGATAGAATTTAGGCTGGTGAGGATAGCGCACGCACAGTTCTAATTCTTTGCCCGTTTCCGTCTCGATTACTGCCAGCAATACCAGTTTCTCTTCCCCGTGATAGTCTACTACGATTCTATTCTCTGGATAAACTATCTCGAACAGATAGGTAAGAAGCGGAGAAAATGAAACATCTTCTGGCAGTTCCGAAATCATCCTTCTAAGAATCTCGGTTCCTCTCAGCGCCTGATCACTGGTAAAGCTCCCTCGGGTAGCGATATAAGGCTGATCTGCTATCCAGTAGAGAATGCCGAGACTTCCGTCCATCTTCTCCGCAATCGTATATCCTCTATCCCATGGAAGCTCCGGCAGCCCTGAAAAAGCTTCGTGCTGCCCCAGATTGAAGAATTTCACGAATGGCCGTGCTTTCACGTTCCATTCGGAATCTACAATAAGTCCTCTGCACATCCTAGTTTCCACAGTCCATGTACCAGCGAACTGGCATTTCTGCATATAATTAAGAATCCAGAGATCGCAGTCTGGATGCTTCGTTTTGGAAATCAGCTTCTCTTCAATCAGACGCTCAATTTCTGAGATATTCGATACTCGCATGACACTCCATGGTACTTTCTGAAATCTGTATAGATAACGTATAAATTGGGTGCGAAATAGCAATCATCTTGCAGAGGAGTAACTTACATTTGGTATTGCGTCTGCAGGATGGTTTTTTAAATCCAGAAGCTTAAAATTTTGTACGATGTTTTTCGATAAATGCTATTTTCCATTTCCTGCAATGATGACCAGATACGTCCACAAAAAGTTGCGTAAGATCCTGAGCATTGAACATTTGGATAGTAGACAGAATACTTAGAGAATGATACAATAGCTCAAACGCCGAAGAATCTCAGTCCACCGATTCGGCATATTAGAGCATAAGTCTGCGGAGATAGTTATGGAACAAGCTGAAGCCACTAAGGAAAGATATCGCAGCGCACTCGATTCTCTTGTTGAACAGCTGAAGCAAGATCCGTGCGTTTTGACTGCAATTCTTGTAGGTTCCCTATCCTATGACACCGTATGGGAACGCTCCGATATCGATCTTTTCATTGTGACCGATGAGACAAAGATTAAGAATGCTTCTCTTACGCTGATCGAAGGAGAAATAATCGTACATGCCTATCCGCAGACTCGGAGCAAT
>JBBRDM010000101.1:0-19497 GCA_038203935.1 Chthonomonadales bacterium | reverse complement strand
GTATCCGCCAGCCGGAGAACGGCGGGATTACTAGTATCTGACCGCATGTCTATTTTATCAATTCCATCATCGACCCAAACTGGAGGCAAATAAGCATCTGCCTCAATGCCATCTAATGGCCATAAAGACGTACGCGATCCTCTGCCCGATAGAGGAGTGATGGCAATATCCCCGTCCGCATCGAAAATGGATGCGCCCGCAGGAACTGCCGCAGGATCGATATCAGCAGAAGACGTTATAGCGAAAGCAGCGCCTGTTTCTCCGATATGTGGTGATTTTGGATCCTGGAAGAAAACCATATTTCCAATTTCAGGCGGACTGGCATCCACTGCTCCCTGTCGATTAGGACGAGCGAATTTCGTTGCAAAATTCTTAAACTGTGCGGAGAGCAGCGAATCATAACCCTGAACATCTCGAAGCCCGTAGACCATCGCAGCATTTGGTGGAAATACAGCGGGCGGGAAGTTGTAGAGTGACCATCTTTGATTTACAGGGAACATGCGCTCGTGTGCGAGCACAGATTTCAGAGACTTAATGCCGGCAGTTTCTGGAAATACCTGTTCAGGTTTGGAAACAGGGTTGTAATCGAGTCCTGTGATAAACAGTTCACCGACCGCCAAGATTAAAAAAGCCAGTGCATAAAATGAAGTTTTGCTGGCTGCCGCCAACGCTGATTTTGTCAAAGTCGGAATTATTAGAACCAGGCCGCAGAGAGCGCTTACAGCAAAAACAGCCCAGCCAATACTTAGTCGGCTGATCGCCTGACCCAGTACTGGAATCTGCATGCCGGGGGCAGGATGACTTAAACTGGTGGAAGCTAAACTTAATCCGGCAGCAATCACGATTAAAACCACTGCGGCTGAAATCAAAAACTCTCGTTTTGATAATGGATTTTTCAAGAGCCGGTCTAAACCAAATCCTGAAAGCACCGCGCAGGTGAAAGCCCACAGTACCAGACATCTTGCTGGAGAGCCCGATTGGCCAAATCCAGGAATTCCGAAGTAAAAAATTCGGTCAAGAGGCGTATTCATAGCCATCATCAAAGAGAGCATCGCCAGCAGACCGAAAAAAACTATATTGAACTTAGTGCTGCTTATCGCTTTCCATTGCAGCAGTGTGCTCAGGAATACCGTTATCACTAGAATAAGCGGAACGACGCCCACAAAAAGAGCTGTTTCTGCGTAGTTATGCCGAATCGAGATTGTATTTCCATCGGGCAAAGACTTTTCATAGAAACCCCAGTAGGGATTATCCGAAGTAGAATCACTGCCATAAAAATTAGGCAGCGCCATCGTCACCAGATTTCCTAAAGGCAGCCCATATTCCATATAGGATCTATAGCCTTCTTCAGAAGGTTGAGTCTGGCGATGTGAACTGCGGGATAGTTCCATGGCTGGAATAAGCTGTGGCATAGAGAGCATCAGACCGATTATTGAGGCCGTAGCGATTGAAATCATCAACCGCAGCGCATTTTTAACGCCTGTTTCTCGGTAAGAGGAAAGCAGTAATCGAACCGACCACAAAAATGCCGCCAACATTCCATAGAATGCGATCTGAAGATGTCCCGCTAAAAGTATCATTGCGATGGAGAGAGCAATGCCCACTATCGGAGAAAGCGTCCTAGGCCGAATATTTTGTGCGGATATTCTGTGCAGCTCATGGAATAGGAGTGGAAACCAGCAGGATGCAGCCAGGAAAGTGGGAAGCTGAAGCCAGCTTACCTGCCATGAAGAGTAGGTATAGACGATTCCAGAGAGAATGGCAGGAATTTCTTTGCAGCCGAGCCGCCGCATTAAGAGATAACAGAACCACCCACATAGAGTGAGATGACATAGCGCAAGAGCGCCAAACGCTTTCATGGCTGGAATGAGAGCAAAGAGTATATTTGGTGGGTAAAAAACAGCAGACTGGATATTTGCCAGAAAGGGCGCTCCGCATAGCTGGTAGGGATTCCAAAGAGGCACTATCCCATGGCGCAACTGCTGACCGAGGAAATATCGCGCTGGGTAGAAATAGATGATGCCATCCCAGCGTAAGGGGTTCCAAATGGATGTTGAATCTGCGCCGCCAGTTATGGAGCGCCAAGGAGCGAAATGTGAGAGCATACCAGCAGGAAGAAAAACATTGGAAGTAAAAGTAGATTTCCAAAGAAATACAACCGCTAAAATTAAAAAGAGAACCGGAGGAATCCAGCCAGGCAAGCAGGATGAATCTGAATGGGGCAGACGCTTCCGTGCGTCCGATGCCTGTAGGTAAGTTTGCCGAGTAGAATCAGTTTGATGTAAAGATTTGGAATTTCTACTCACGATGGTTCGGAGAAGAAGACAATATTCTTCAATGCTTTTTCATTATTAGGCTCGCGTCTCAGTACTTCCTCAAACTCCTGCTTTGCTTCCTCGTTCATGCCAAGCATTGCAAATGTTAGGGCTAAATCATTTCTTACATCGAGCCGAGATGGATCCAGCATGGATGCCCTCTGAAGTTCGACTAACGATTCATCAAACATTCCATTGAATCCATATACCAGTCCCAGCTGATAGTGCCCATCAGATGAGTTCGGATCCTCGGCGAGAAGCTGACGAAATTCAGTAATAGCTTCCTCATATTGACCTTCGACTTTGAACGCAATTCCGCGTTCGAGGCTTGTGTTCACATAGCTGCCCATCGGCTTAGTCTCTCCCACTTTAAGGGCTTTGACGACGGAAAATAGTCTGTACTGATCCTGCGCTGGTTACTACAACTGCAGTTATTTTTTTGTCTCAACCATTGCGAAAGTATAACACGTTCCTTCGTATGCGTCAAGCTATAATGCTGGTATTAGTTGCAGGAGTTCGCAACTTTTTTATTTAATTTCCAGCTCCTACATAAGGTATGACGTAAGGTCCGCGCGGAATTATCAGAATCGAGGCTCCATCGCCATGTTTTTTGATACTATTTTCCACGGCTTCCTCTACACTGGATGCCGGTGTAACAAAACAGCGAGCGAGAAGTTCATGAGGAATGCCCTCCGTAATACAGACCACCTCGTTATTTCGAACTGCCTTCGCAAGCTCTTCAATTTCCCACTCTTCCGGAATAAAGACACCCGGCTCTGATATCTGCGTCACAAAATCCTGCAGATCAGAGATAGCTAACAGCGCATTTGTAAAATCCTTGCTGCCAATTCCTTCAGAACATTCCGATGCAATAATAATGGTGCCGCCGTCTTTTACCGCTGGCAGTGCCCCGACCATTCCTTTGACTGCCTGATAAAATGTGGTGTCGAGCGGATATCCTGCGCAGCTGGTCACTACTATATCTGCTTTTTTTTCTGCTCTTGATCTGACATGTTGTGCAGCATATTCGGTACCTGCAATCCAGGCTTTCTCAAGGTCGCCTGCAAATACACCTGTAATCTCATTGCTTTCATTCAGTGTCACATCGACGATGAAATCGGGTCGCGCCATATTGGCTATCGCCAGAGATTCATTATGTACCGGATTATTCTTAACGATTCCATTCGATGCGTACGGCGATTCTAGAAAATTTGGACAGTGCCAGTTCTGAATTGTCTCAAAATCAGCAACTCCTGGCATGATCAATTTTCGCCCACCCGAATATCCTGCCATAAAATGAGGCTCTATCAGCCCTACGGTGATTTTTAAATCTGCATCTACGTAGAGGCTGTCCAGCCAAACAGGAACGCCTGCTGGTGAGGTTCCGAGCCATCGCATCCCTGATCTATCATGACAATCGTGATTTACGATTTTTACGGAATTTGCTATCTCCTGTCCGACCAGATATTCCAGTTCATCTCCAACATTTGGCCGGTGTGTGCCCGTCGCAATTAATATTGTGATCTGTCCGGCTGGTATTCCTGCATCAATAATAGAATTTATTATTGGCGGGAGTAAACTTCTATTTGGGACTGGCCTGGTTATATCACAAATAACAATACAGGCGTTCTGTTTACCAGCAGCGACCGCTTTTAGAGGCTGTGAACCAATCGGGTTTTCCAGCGCCAGATTGATGGATTCCTCGGCATTGATCAGTGCAGAAGATGGCTTCATCGCTAAAATTCCCTGCACATTTGCATCTGGAAATTCGACGTCTATACCGGATTTACCGTAATCCAACCTAACGCGCATTCACTACTCCAGCCGTTTTTGGAGTCAGCGAACGGTTGTGCAGCGACTGCTCGATGTTCTTATGGAAATTTTCCGGTGTGGATTTCAGGCCAGCTTTGAGCGCGTGCGTCGACGGGTTTCCCGGAATTCGCTCGATCGCCATTCGTGCTTCTTCGCGGAGCTCCTCGATCGCGAGCAGTTTCGCGATTTTGGGCACCAGCTGAGCAGGGGCGATGCAGCCTGCAAGATGGAGTGCATTTGCCCGCACCATGTGTGTGTATTCAGAATTTTCCGCAACCTTCAGCAGTTCATTTGCTGTAGATTCAGCTTCTTCATAAGCGCCGGGCCGTGCGCTATTATGCGCAAGAATGGGAAGAGCGGCATTTGCAGCCTTGGCGACTCCTTTATCGGAGGAGCAGGCAAGCTTTGCCAATGGCGCTACCGCATCCGCTTTTTGTAAGGCTGAGGATTTCCAGGCATAATACCGAATTCCAGCGTCTGTTGATTGGATTCGACTGAGATATTCGTTTAGTTCCATAGGGACAACCTCTCCTCTATAAATGGTAGGGCGCTCGGTAAGGCTGTGCCAAAAAGCGATTCGCTTCTTCATCACCAACGAACCGTTCATGAACGGGATCCCAATTCAGTTTTCTGCCTAGCAGATAAGAAATATTTGCTATGATGGCCAGAGAAACGACACGATGGCCCGTTTCTACAGGCATGATTGTTTTTTCCCGAGTACGAATACACCGCCGCCAGTTCTCACGGTGTCGTTCGGTTGCATCTTCCGCAGTGCTTGGATCCAGATAGGGATGAAATCCATCGGCAGGCGGCTGATATTCCATCGCCTTCGGCTCTGTCTCACCATATCCATCTCCGCCGGACTGCATGAGAGTGCCTCGGTCGCCAAAGTATTTCGCACCCCAGGGAAGCGCTTCCTCACTGCCCGGGAAGGAATGTTTCGCTCCTGGCTGCGTCCATGTCAGCGTCCAATCAGGATTCTTAAACTCCCATTTAACTTCCATCGTGATAGGCGCATCCCATAAACCCTCTTTTTGCGGATCGCCGGTCGCTTCCACGCTCACCGGGCCAGTGTGATCGGAATTCATGGACCACATCACTATACTTAATACATGGTTTCCTCTGTCGCGGATAAATCCAGCGCCAAAATCCATCACCCACCGGAAATTGAATGGTGCATAATCGGTGTTGTACGGACGCCATCGTGCGGGGCCAAGCCACATATCCCAGTCGAGATGATCTGGCGGAGCAGTTTCATTGCCCCAGCCGCCAGTCCAGTTGTTCTCGTGCCAGACTTCTACGCGATTTACTTTTCCGATCTGTCCGTTTCTAATATACTGGCAGACTGCACGATGGCTCTTCTTCGATCTTCCCTGGGCGCCGATCTGCACAATTCGTTTATTGTGTTCGGCAGCATTTATCATCGCCTGGCCTTCCTGAATGGTTTTACAGGTTGGCTTTTCCGAATAGACATCTTTTCCGGCCTGGCAGGCATGAACCGTCATAATGGCGTGCCAGTGGTCGGGGGTGCCGATGGTTACCGCATCAATATCTTTACGATCCAAAATTTCACGATAGTCTTTGCAGAGCATCGGCGTGCCATTGACTTTTTTTGCAATTTCAGCAAGCCGGTTCGAATCTACGTCGCACAGGGCAGCGGCGTCGGAAACTACATGAGAAGCTCCCATACCGCCAACTCCAATGTGCGCATAGACAATGCGATCGTTCGGCGCTACTCTTCCCGGCATGGATAGGACACCAGATGGAATAACAGTGGGCATCCCTACAACAGCTGCTGTTGCAGCAGAATTTTTAATAAATTCGCGTCGAGAGACGTTTTTTTTCCCATACATGTAAAATCTCTCCTCTAGCTTCGTGGTGTAAATTAGATGCGATGACTGCATATTCTGTTTTTAAATATTCTTTACCTTCTCGCGTTTTAAAAGCGTTTTGAAGTGAACATTAATTTCATCGGCTTGATTCCGGGAGCAAATATTCCAGCGGAAATGGTGAGCGGAACTATTTCGCTCATAAACCAGGACTACACTGGGGTAGCACTGTCTGCAGCAGGATTAATTCCATTTGTTGGTGAAGGGGCGGTAAGTGCAAAAATACTACGCCGTACCGGTAAATTGATTGGCGCGTATGAAAGTGTTCGAAAAGATAGTAGAAGAGTAGGGCAAGCGGACAAGATATTCCAATACGCGGCATTTGGAGAGGAGTTCATTGCAAAGAAGAAAAGCGCTGCGATCAATCTGATTGGGAACGTATTTAAAAATGTTGAGTCAGAACATCGCAAAGTTCATCAGGCTATGGAGGAGTTCTGGGATCTGTATCGGAGGAGCGGAGTACACTTTGGTACTACACCAACAATTGGTAAATATCTCAGCGCACAGCGTGCTTCTTTGAAGAGCGCCGGCTTGAATAATAAAGCAGTCAAGGGCGCAATTAAGCTCGCTAAGCAACAGCTAAGCGCGATCGGCAAAACTGCAAGCGAAGAAGTTCCAAGAATTCCAGGAAAAATCTATATGAAGTAGGGTTAAATATGAGACAAGTTAAACAGCCTAAGATAGATATAAAACTCAATCTGGAACTTCTGTCTCGTCTGGAAGCTATAGACTGGTTCTCCCATGTGGGAGAACCAGTCGAATTAGCCTTAGAGATGGAGACAGTAACCGTACATTCTTGGAAGGAGGCAAAAAAATTCTACACCACCCTCAAATGGCAAAACACAAAATTGGAAGCACAGAATGTAGTAACGGAGCATCTTTCTCAAAACTATCGTGATAGATACCATAAGAAATGGAATATGGCGGTAGGTTTAATTAAAGCAAAATTAGAATTAAATCTATTCCCCTTTATGAAGAATTATGAAAATACGCATGATCTGGTAAATTTTTATAATTCTGTCGCGTGGGACTTAGTCGCCATTTTGATAGAAGATCATTATGCAGACTGTGATTTACCAACTAGATTCTATGATGATCTACTTAAGGTCTATGAATCTGGCCATTATCCATGCGGTTGGAAAGACGGTATATGGCCTGAAGGTAAGTTAGTTATTTACTAACACACTATCAGCAAGCGGGATATTGATTGAGATTGAATGAAGTTTTTAATTTATGAAACTGAGCCTAACTCATCCTCATAAGTAGCTCGTCTGCCTAACAGCTGTTTGTATAACAGTTGACCACCAACCCCGATATGTGCATAGATAATACGATCATTCGGCGCTACTCTTCCCGGCATGGATAGGACACCCGATGGAATAACAGTGGGCATCCCTACAACAGCTGCTGTTGCAGCAGAATTTTTAATAAATTCGCGTCGAGAAGGATTTTGCCTTGCGAGCTTTTAAGACCGACTGAGTCGTTTGTTTGATCAAACGATACGTTATTTGAAGTGACTTCTGAAATATTTAGATCAGATGAGGACTTTTTTGGGTCAGACAACTATGATCACTCCTTCCAATATCAAGCTTTTGCACGAATTGAATCTGTGCATGAACTAAACTTATATTCACTTCTGTTTCAACCATTCCTCCTAAGATACAAAAGAGATTCATACAAATGTGATCATTTACGTAAAGTGTGAGGAATGTATAAAAACCTGATGCACTGTGGCGGATATATCTTAAACGGCTTTAGGCACAAATCGCGCGCAAGGTTTCTCCTGTCATCGCGATTACTTTCCATTTTATGCGAGTAGCGTCTGTTGATATGCAGTTCGACATCTACCACATCAATAGCCTTTATAATCTGCAAAAGTTTATGTGCTAACGGTACATAGATAACTGTATTTAAATGAGGAATAAGGGAGACTTGAATACGATATTCTATTAATATGATACAATGGACACATATGGTTCCTTATTGGAATTTTTGTCTGATAACAAAAGATTTCATCATGAGGTGTATATTCACTTATTTCCACTACTTTTGCAATTACATCGTAAAATTTATAATTCAAATGTTGACAACTAACTGCCTAAGACTTATACTGTCCTCAACGGTTACGCAGTTTATACATTAAATCTGTTTAGTAACGTATATTGGCTATTCAAATTCACCATGGACTTTAATATTAATCAGCTATCTTTTGCAACGTAGTGCTAAAGGAGAAAGTAATATCATGTTTAGAAATCATATCGGACTTCCTGTATTAATATTAGTACTGAGCGCATTTGCGGCCAGAGCAAGTGCCCAAATAGTCGGAGATGATGGCTTATTCAACGACTCCAACTTAAATACTCTCCAAGGATATTTGGGAGAAGGCCCGTTAAAACTCACTAATATCTTTTCCAAAACACCTGGCGATGGCAAAACATCATTTGACTTTCATTCCGCAGCGGACGGGAAAGGCCGCACCATTACCATCTACGAAGTGTTGAGTGTCGATGGAGCCCCCAATTTTACACCGGAAATCATCGGTGGATATGATCCGCAGAGTTGGGATAACCATTCCGGATCTCATTCTACTCCCTACGATGCGGATAGAACAGCATTCATATTTAATTTGACACTAGGTTTTAAACAAGACCAGAATAAAGAGACTGATTTCATAGATTATGGAGTAATCCAGACAACCAATGCACCTTACTTTGGTCCGACATTTGGAGAAGGAGACATAATTTCTAATTATGATCTATACGGAGGCGTTGCCGAAAATAATGCTTATGGTCATAGTGGATCCTACAACATTCGTAATCCGCAAATTAATATTCTGCTTAACCCGACTTATAATGACGTTTGTTTGCTCAAATATGGACGCATCGAAGTATTCACCATTTCCGCAGGTAGCACAAGCGTTCCTGAGCCAAGATCGTTCGCGATTCTTATCGGCGCTGCTGCCTTAAGCAGCAGTTTGATTCTGCGAAAACGAAGGAAGTAATACTTTAATGAGATTAACACGCAGACCTTTAATATAATGGAGAAAAAAAATGCTTCTAATCTATGGATTGCAGGCATTAACTTTAGTTACATGTTCATACAAATTGATCTTATTATGGTTTGGCATTTAATGAACAGGCAGATTGAATTTCATGTTTTCGAAATATTTGATCAATTTACTAGTTAGAGCATGGTTTAATATCTTTTTTGTAAAATAGGAGATTTCGCAGACCAATGCTACGAATATACTATTATTCTTTGACGTCCAAATCATAGCCGCATTAAAAAGTGTCATCCAAAATAGACTGGCATGCTACTTAAGTTTGTTTACGTTATGGATTTCACAATCAATGGAGGAATATGCGCGATGTAATTTGAATAGAATGGGTGTGTATTTAATAATGGATACAGCAGCAAAACGCCCGGAGATTCATAAAAATAGATATGTCACTCGCTATGGAAACGATGAACCGCCCGAAAGCTGTTACCTGGAGGTCGGTACTAATATGTCTGATACTACTGCCAATCAATGCTTACTGGCAGGTTCAAATGGAAGTTGTAAGGTACTCCGCTCATCCAACCACTATATCTCTCTTCTTTAACACCGTATTCATTCTTCTCTGCCTCACCGTTTTAAGCAGACTTATTGGTAAACGATTTCCTCGAGCAGCATTAGAACGCGGCGAACTGCTTGTGGTCTATTCTATTCTCTGTATAGGCTCCGCAGTCACCGGGCACGATATGCTTGAGGTATTTGTGCCGATGCTCACCTGGTCGTTTCAGCACGCAGATGCTTCAAACGGCTGGGCGACTTTAATCAATCCACATCTAAAAAAAGCTCTCTTCATCACAGATAAAAATATCTACAATAGCTACTATATTGGGAACGACAGCATCTGGCATATGCGTTATGTGCAGGCCTGGCTTCCGGTAATTCTGGGCTGGACAGTCTTTATAACGCTTCTGCTTTTCGTTATGCAGTGTGTGAATGCAATTCTTCGCAAGCAGTGGACTGAGAATGAAAGGCTCACCTACCCTATCGTTCAGCTGCCTTTGCAGATTACGAGCGAACAGGCTTTCAACCCGGGTGGATTATTCAAAAATCGTTTATTCTGGCTCGGTTTTTTAATCGCAGGAATAATCGATTGTGTCAACAGTTTGAACTACTACTATCCTTCCATACCCACGATATTAACACCCGGTTTTGGCCAGAGTTTCCTTGATATAGGTCCATTTTTTACGCAGAAGCCATGGAATGCTATTGGCTGGACACCTCTCTCTTTCTATCCGTTTATGATCGGTCTGGGTATGTTTATGCCGGTCGACTTCCTGTTTTCCTGTGTGTTTTTCTACTGGTTTTGGAAGCTTGAACGAGTGGGTGCAGTAGCAATGGCTTATGATCAAGATCCGCGATTTCCATATACTGAAAATCAGGCCTTTGGCGCGTATATATCTTTCTGCCTGTACTCTGTCTGGATGAGTCGAAACTACCTCCGGCAGGTTGCGTTAAAGGTGTTTAACAAACCTTCCACGATCGACGATTCCCACGAACCGATGGGCTATAGGAATGCTGTGATCGGAATTGTTGTGGGCATTGGATCGCTGGTTGCGTTCTCTGTCTATCTCGGGATGACCTGGTGGATAGCTATAATCTTTTTTCTGATGTATTTTGCCCTGGCTCTCGCGATTACTCGAATGAGAGCAGAACTCGGAACGCCTATTCATGATCTGCATTTCACCGGTCCTGAGCAGATCATGACCCGGGTGGCAGGGAGTAAAGCCTTCGATGCCGATAATCTGACAGTCTTTTCGATCTATTTTTGGTTTAACCGAGCATATCGCGGCCACCCGATGCCTCACCAACTGGAGGCCTACAAACTTGCTGAACAGACGAAAACCGATTATAAGAAATGGAACGCCGCCATGCTCCTATTGGGCAGCGTTGCCGTATTCGTTGGATTCTGGGCGATCCTGCATCTGATGTATGACTATGGGGCGCAGGGGAAATCTCATGGCTCCTACGGATCTGAATCCTACGATGCTCTCACTGTCTGGCTCAAATCTCCGGAGCTTGGAAAATATGGGGAGTTTGTTGCGGTTTGGGTAGGATTTGGCGTCGCTTTCCTGCTTCAGTTTTTACGAGTTCGCCTTCCCTGGTGGCCTCTTCATCCCCTTGCATTCGCGGTGACGTCATCCTGGGAGATTAATCTAGTCTGGGGTCCACTATTTTTAGCCTGGATATTCAAAACGCTTATTCTTCGTTATGGCGGTCGTGGTGGTTTTCACCGATCGCTCCCCTTCTTCATCGGCCTCATGCTTGGCCAATTCGTTGTGGGCAGCCTTTGGAATATCTACGGAATCGCCAGAGAACTCCCCACCTATCAGTTCTGGCAGTAGGCAGCGCTAATTTTAGCTATTGTGCTGATTTTTGATATACTAATGCGATATTAATTCTAGTCCGAAGGACTGAATTACGTCTGAAAGACGACCGCTTTTTCCAGACGGGGGTTTTCAACCTCCGGATCAATTCGGCAAATGGTACTGACGACCGCTTTTCCAGACCAAGGTTTTCAACCTCTGGATCAATTTGGCAAATGGTACGGACGACCGCTTTTTCCAGACCAAGGTTTTCAACCTCCGATAAATCTAACTAGTTCAACTCTTTTCAATCCCGTTTAATTTTTAAAACCTCTTGACAAAATGATTTAATGTTGTTAAAGTGTATAATGTTTTATGGGAGAACTTTTACGATATGAACAATGTGGTTGATAGTCGCCCGCTCTATCTGCAAATCTATGAAGATCTTGAACGAAAAATCTCTACTGGTGAGATCAGATATATGGAGCAGATTCCAATTCTGCCCGAACTCTGCAGTCAATATGGTGTCAGCGATGCCCCCGTACGCAGAGCCCTGGACGAACTGGCTCGGGAAGGGCTAATAATTCGACGGCGTGGCAGAGGCCAGGGCACATTCGCTACGAAACGGCTTGCTCAGACAACCCTCCGAGTGCTGCTGATCGCCGGTTTTGATATATATAAAGGCGCTATCGAAACCTGTCATGAAGTATCGGATCTGCTCGCAGGCATTCAGGATGCGGCAAGGGAAGCAAACTGCAAGATCCAACAAGTATCTCTGGGAGGATTTGATCAGCAGAGACTGCCGGATGCCGATACAGGATATCTCATCATTGCAATGTGCGAGGAAGAGTATGCACTTGGAGCGAGAATGGCTTCGGGGCAGGGCTCACCCTATGTTTTAATAAATCCGCCCTCTAACAGCGGCCCGTGTGTTCGTGTGGATATGGAACGCGGGGCTTATCTGGGAGCTAACTACTTATTACAGCTTGGCCATAAGCGAGTTGCATATGTTGGGTGGACAAAAGGAGAATGGTTTGCGCCGCGCTATGAAGGGTACTTGAAAGCTTTAAACGAGAACCATGTGGCGTTCGATCCATCCCTGGTACAGATTTCCGATGGAATTGATGCTGTCCAGGATATCGATGCTCTGAATAGATTGATGGCGCTTCCAAACCCTCCAACCGCAATTTTTGCCTGTTCCGATTACAGGGCGCTGAGGCTATTGGCACACTGTAAAAAGTTGGGATTGAGTGTTCCGCAGGATATATCCATTTGTGGATATGATAACATCAACGAAGTCGAGTGCGTGCATCCCGGACTCACCACTGTCTATCATCCCCGCAGAGAGCAGGGCCAGGCAGCAGTAGAGCTTATTAATCAGATCGTTCACAGGTCACCGAAAATCGCACTGGAAAAACTTATTCGCCCGGAACTGATTATACGCGAATCTTGTGCGCCTGCGCGCAGATAACATTTTTTTATTAACAAAAAGCAAGACATTTCTAAAAGGAGGACAGCATGCAAAAGGTCAAAGCCTTTACACTCATCGAGCTGCTCGTAGTTATTGCAATTATTGCTATTTTAGCGGCCATTCTTTTCCCTGTTTTTGCTCAAGCGCGCGAAAAAGCGCGTGCAATCGCCTGTATCAGCCAATCCAAACAGATTGGTCTGGCAGCGCACATGTATTCCGAGGATTATGACGAGACGTGGGTGGTCTATAGCTACGGCATTGAAACCCCGGATGTCTATGCACCCGGATGGGGACAGGGAGACGCTCTCATCGACTGGGAATATCTGCTGCAGCCATACATTAAAAATCGCAATGTATTTGTCTGCCCCAATCAGGACTATACCTATCTTTATTACGAAATCTGGCCAGGCGGAGCAAATGTTCCACCCGATCCCACCAACAAAGATGCAAGCTGCCCCGGCTGTGAAAAAACGAGCTGGTGCTGGAATGCCATTCAAAAAGGAGCCGCGAACTGGCCTGCAGCTGCCATTGTTGAGCCCTCGTTCAATGGTGATACTCATTCGGGTTATGTAAACACAGGCGATCCGGATGCCTGGTGGAATGGAGACGCCGTACCACTTGCTGTGATCGATAACCCCTCCGGAAGTATATGGATTTCGGAAGGTATCTGGACAGATATGGGCAGCGACAGCGGCACAGACTATGGCTGGATAAAACTGCACAACAACTCTATCGATGGACGATATCATGGTTACTATACTCGCGACCGCCATACGGGTGGTTTTAACTCGATCTTTGGTGATAGTCATGCAAAGTGGACTCGCTGGGGCGGCACCAGACCAGAAATGTGGAGTATTCAATCCAATTAACTGCATGAAATGGAAGTAATAGATGAATTCAACCTTGAAACCAATTCAGGTCATCGTGGCTATTATGGGAGCGGTGATAGTCTTGGGCGGAGTAATGTTTTTGATGATGCGGCCGGCAGCTAAAACGGACGCCGCACTCAACGCTGGAAATAATCCTGCTGTCAATAACAAAATGCAAAGCGATGGCAGGCCGCCTAGTGCCAATCTGCCGGCAGGCGCTCCCAGACTGTATGTACCCAGCCATAAAAAAACGATTCCATGACGCTTTCAGAGTATCTAAATCCTCGAGTATGCGCTTGAGGATTTATATATAAATTTGATTTTACGGAGAGAATAGTATGAGAAAAAAATATGGATTTACACTGATTGAACTGCTCGTTGTTATCGCGATTATAGCCATACTCGCTGCCATTCTTTTTCCAGTATTCGCACAGGCAAGGGCTACTGCACGAGGCGCGGCTTCGATCAGGAACCTGAAACAGGTCGTCCTCGCTTCCCTGATGAATGCTCAGGACTACGATGAGACCATGGTTCCATGTGAGACATGGGGTACGGAGGCACGAATTAACGGACATCAGACGGTTAAGGGCGGCATCGACTTCAACAGCTGGCGCGCGCTCGTATTCCCTTATACCAAAAGCCTGGATATTTTCGATGACCCGGCCGCGCCCCCTATTTTCCAGGATCCGAGCTTTGCATCCGCTCCAGAAATAAATACCCTGCTCTATGGCAATCTCGCCATGAATCATATGTTTATGGGGCCGGTCTACTATAATGGCAGTACTTTTCTGCCAAAAGGAATTGCGCTTGCAGGAATAGCAAAACCTTCTGAGACGATCTATTACACGGAGATGTACAACGCTGGCATCGACGGCACCAAAGAGTGGAATACTCCGGGAGTCTACTACTGGAGTGGGATGGTCGACGCGCCGATGTGCTGGGATTCGAATCTGGATGGCAGCGATCCAAACCAGGTGGACGGTAATATCGCCTGTATCGGCAACTGGGGAAAGAACGACGGCTGGGATACTTTTATCGGGCTGGATGTGAACCACGGCGGCCAGACAGGCGGCGTCACTCCGCGAGTAACTGGCGGCGTCAACACCTGTTTTGGTGATGGCCATGTCAAGCGAATACGGCTGGGAGATATGGCTGCCGGGACCACTTTCCAGATCGGGCAGGATACCAACGATACTCATTTTGCCCTGACCGATTACAAGGAGAAGTATTTGTGGGACAATCAGTAAAGTTTAAATTGCTTTTGAGTATTTTCGGTGCAGCTGCTGTGGCTGGCTGCTCTCAGAAAGTGGATGTATCAGGTGAGAAATCGCCCGATGCCGTTGACAAACCAGTCACACAATCTACTGTCAAAACGCAGAAACCTCTCCAGCCGGCATTTCGAACTGCACCGGTCGGGGAGGGAACCGGTTTGAAATAGCCTGCTCAAAATCTGATTGCGGATGTTAGGATATGCTGTGGTTTAAGATCATATATCACATTATATCCTATTCTGCATCAATATCGAGTTCCGCCAAATATTTTTCGACTCCATTAAACTCCAGATTCATCTTCGACGAAATCATCAGGTGCAGAAATCCCCAGTTTGATTCGAGATTGCCTTGCGACCTCCATTTCAAAAGCCAATACTCTGCCAAATCTTACTGTTTCATCTATCTTACAGGCCATATCAAAGGCTAAATAAGCGGTCTGTTTCCGGTGTAAAATCCTGGAAGTTGTGCGAAGGTATATACTTATAAAGATGTACGGTTCATACCAGTTCTTTCTGAAGTTTATTGAATCCAAACGATCTCCTACGTTTATTGTATTTAAAAAGTCATTGACTTCAGCGTTCATTACAATATCAAATAGGTCGATACTTACTTTCAAGCTGACCGGCTCAAAATAGTCAGGATCTTTTGTATTGACTATGGAAAAGTTTAGTTTTGTATCCAGAAGCTTCGGGGAAAGCCAGAAGGCCTGAGCAATCTCACGCATCGGCGAATGCGGCGATTGCTTACCCTGGTCGATATATATCCGCTCATATATTACATGGTCTTCATCAACCATTCTGATATTATAGGCATCATGCGGACCTTCAAGGGATGGAGGTATCGGTTCTATTTCAAATCTATATTGTTGATGCATGTCGATTAACTTTGCCAATTGATATTCTCCAAGTCAGTGGTTATAACTCTATATAGATTCTCTCTGCAATTTACTGTAATAAAGATGGAACACTCCAATTTATTGGAGCTTTTTCCGAGTGCCCTTTATATTCCGTAGTAAATAAAGTTCAGAACAGCTTGAAAGCCATTTTAACATGGATAATGAGGATATAGCATGCATCCTGTTCATCCTGCCTATCCATGTTAAATGATTCCTGTGTATGATGAGCTGCTTACCAATTCAGCTGCTATTAGATATTTCTCCAACAAACGATTAAATCTGAAATCTTGGAGGAAAACCAGGGTGCAATATCCAACTACTCCCCATGAAAAAATCACAAATCTCTCTCATCAAAATCGTGTTCATCTTACTCAGCGCCTTTTGTATTAATCCCACTTTAGCACAGAAACCGCCACCTTTCAAAGACATCTACAACAAGATCGAGTATATGATTCCTATGCGGGACGGAAGTCGTCTTTATACTGCCGTTTACGTGCCCAAAAACATGCCCGGTAAGCATCCCATTCTTATGGAGCGAACTCCGTACGGCGCAGGCCCTTTCGGCCCCAAAGAGTATAAGGATGGAGTGCGTGGATCACAGAAATTTGTCCAGAATGGTTATATCTTTGTATTTCAGGATGTACGCGGCAGAGACCATTCTGAGGGAAAATTCGTGAGTGATCGCCCGGAACTGATCAACCCGCTCAAGCCGGATGATATTGATGAGAGCACGGATACTTACGACTCGATAGACTACCTTGTAAAAAATGTCCCGGATAACAATGGGCGGGTCGGACTTTGGGGAATTTCCTATCCCGGCTTTTATGCGGGAGTCGGCGCCATTAACTCTCACCCAGCACTCAAAGCAGCCTCTCCTCAGGCTCCTGTCTCGGACTGGTTTATCGGCGACGATTTCCATCACAATGGAGCGCTTTTCCTTATGGATGCCATAGGATTCGCGCGCTTCGGCGAGTCACCACGCATAAATAAAACCGAAGATGACGATAATGTAGACAGCGGCGGGGATCCTGTATCCTACTTTCTCAAACATGGCACCATTGATGAGTTTACTCAGCATCACTTCAAAGACACCGACGGTATTTGGAAAGATATTATTGACCATCCCACCTATGATGAGTACTGGCAGGCTCGTTCTTTGCCGCTCCACATGAAAAATATCCATTGTGCAGTAATGACGATTGGTGGTTTTTTTGACGCGGAAGATTTTTGGGGCGCGATACACACTTTTCAGGGCGTCGAAAAAAATAATCGCGGTATTGCTAACGGCGTAGTGCTTGGCCCATGGTTTCATGGCGGCTGGGAACGGTCGAAAGCATTCAAATTTGGAGATATAGATTTCGGACAATCGACATCAGATTACTGCCAGAATGAGATCGAATTCCCGTTTTTCGATAACTATCTACGCGGAGATGGTTCTAAAAAGCAGCCCAAAGCACAGATATTCGAAACAGGATCCAATCGCTGGCTCAAGTTCAATCAATGGCCTCCGAAAGAGATCAAACCGCACACGTTTTTTCTGCAGGCCAACCGAGCTGTCTCAGAGAAAGCGCCAGACACAGCTGCAAGTAATTCATACGATGAGTATATCAGTGATCCGTCAAATCCCGTGCCTTACCAGGGTGGTAAAATTACGGATCGAACCAGAGAGTATATGATTGATGACCAGCGGTTTGCGACCAAACGGGCAGATGTGCTGAGTTATCAAACAGAGCCAATGCTCAAGCCAACCAGTCTGGCAGGGCCAATCACCGCCGATCTCTATGTGGAGACGACTGGAACAGATGCGGATTTCATTGTAAAGCTGATCGATGTGTACCCTGACAATGCAGCTCCCAATAGCGCGGGTGTGAAAATGTCGGGATATCAGATGCTTATCCGCGCTGAAGTGATGCGGGCGAAGTTTCGAAAAAGCTACATGAATCCTTCCCCTCTTCTTCCAAACAAAGTCGAAAATGTTCGCTACGAACTGCCGGATGTATGCCATACTCTGCTGCCGGGGCATAGGCTGATGGTTCAAATTCAATCGAGTTGGTTCCCGCTTGTAGATCGTAATCCTCAGAAATTCTGCAATATCTACACGGCTAAACCTGAAGATTTCCAGAAATCGACTATACATATCTATCATAATCGGTTGTATCCTACCAGTGTAACCGTTGGGGAACTGCCGAATTAATCATTTGAAAAGACGCGAGCAGGAAAGCTGAAATGGAGTGCCTGTGATTCGATTTGTTCCTATGAACGAGAATGCATTTACAAACTTTGAGGCAAATGCGATTCAAGAGTAGGCCGTTGAGAAGGCACGCTCCGGACATTCGCATGCTGAAGATTCGATGGATCTAGCCAGTACCGCATTTGCGAAACTCTTGCCCAATGGCATTTCCACTCCAGACAACTTTCTCATGATCATTCTGGATGACGAATGGGCAGTTCAAGTCGGGATAATATGGTTTTTCTTTCAGCGGCATGGAACCTACTCATCCGTATGGATTTACGATATTGTAATCTTCGAACAATTTCGGCGAAAAGGATTCGGCAGGCAAACTATGATACGATTGGAAGAAGAGGCCAGGAAATTGGGGGCGAGGAATTAGATCTGCACGTATTTGTGCACAACCCGGCAGCAATCGAACTCTATTAATCTCAGGGCTATCAGACTACCAGTTTCAATATGCAGAAATTACTTTAACCAATACACAATCGAACTATTATTCCGGATGAAAGAGGGTTGATTCCGTGGGAAATCAACCCTCTTCCCATCATTTGAAGTAACGATAGGCGGAGCATGGCAGGATTAGGTCCGGAACCCACATCCTTCAACGCTATGCCCAGCAGCACGTTACTAATTTTAAGGGATACGATTGTTACGCTCTCCTCACTTAGTATATATAGCAATAACCATGCCAACTGTTCCATAAAACATTATATTTGCCAGTAATATTTTAAAATATCGAATATTAGGAATAAAATAAAACTTAAATATTCAAGAAAATCAGAAAAAGGAATTAGGAATAGTCTCGTTGAAGTGTTCCATACGTTCCACAACGAAACTCGTCGATTAATTTTTTGATCTTAAGGAGTTTGCAAACCATGCCGCTTGTAGATATGCCGCTTGAAAAACTATTAGAATATGAGGGACGCAACCCAAAACCGGACGATTTTGAAAGCTACTGGGACAGTGCGCTTGCCGAGATGAATGCGATTGATCCTCAGATTGAACTGGTTCCACACCCGCTCAAAACGAACTTTGCAGAATGTTTCAGCCTCTCTTTTACCGGTGTCGGCGGGGCAAGAGTGCATGCCAAATACCTGAGGCCTAAAATGTCCATGGAAAAACATCCGGCTCTGCTTAAATTTCACGGCTATTCTGGAAGCAGTGGAGACTGGACTGATAAGCTGAATTATGTTGGCCAGGGATTTTGTGTAGCAGCCCTGGACTGCCGCGGGCAGGGCGGCCTCTCAAATGATTCTGGCGGAGCAGCAGGAAATACGCATCACGGCCATATCATTCGCGGCCTTTCAGACAGCCCCGACAAACTCCTGTTTCGCCAGATATTTCTCGATACGGCACAGCTGGCCAAAATTATGATGAGTATGCC
>JBBRDM010000100.1:0-19629 GCA_038203935.1 Chthonomonadales bacterium | reverse complement strand
AATACGAACCTGCCAGTTATTGTTTGGGACTGTATCTTGCCTGTCTGGGAAGCTTCACTCTAGTGATTATAAGTTTTATTGCGCAGTCTCTTCGGACTCTGCACAGTACAGATGCCGCTACGAACGAACTGCTTGATGGAGAAGCTTCGAGTTAAGTATCGCTCCATTTCGTTACGTTAATGATCCAAATCGTTGCTGAAAGTCCGAGGGTTTAGAGCGGAGCTATGTATATTCCGGTAACTATTCAGTATTGCTGAAGTTGAAGAACTATTTGCGACTCATGTACATGATACTGAATCGCTTGCGTCTCATACTGTGCGTTTTATGTCACACAAATCCATTCATCACTAGTCGATGATACACAAAATTACGATAAGCCTATCTGAATCGATTTTGAAGTTATAACCTAGAGATGATAAATCTCTTCCAACTTGAGCGCTACCCCGCAGTCCTCATTTGATTCCGCAACTGCATCCGCAACTTTTAATAGCCCGGGACGTGCATTTTTCATTGCAACACCCATTCCTGCCCATTCAATCATAGGAATATCGTTGTCGTTGTCGCCGAATGCAATCGTCTGTTCACGGGTAAAACCCAATCGCTCGGCTATTAGTTGCAGTGCTTTCCCCTTAGTGGCATTCAGCGGCATAAACTCCAGATACTCATTCGAGCTTTTTGTAACATACAAACGATTGGCATACTTCTCTTTAAAAGGTTTCAAAAGTGAATCGGTATACGCGATAGTGTCCACAATCACCAGCTTGGTAGGTTCAACGCCAGCGAATTTCTCACTCAAATTGGGTTCTACGACGATCGGCGCATTGGTTCTGCTTTGATATAGTTTGAGATGGTCGGTATAAGCGCGCGTAAACAGGGTGTCGTCGTAGTAAAAATTGAGCTGGAGATTTTCCTTGAAACAGTAATCTAATATTTCGCTGGAAAGATTCGCGCTCACTTTAAAGTGCTGCCAGAGATCGCCGGCTGCACTCTTCACCATCGCTCCATTATAAGAAATTATGGGAGAGTCAAGACCTATCTGGTTTACATAGGGGAGCATGGTAACATGCATGCGGCCGGACGCTAGCACCACGGTAACGCCGAGATTCATTATGGAATGGAGAGCCTGCAGGTTTCGGGCGGGTATTTGATGATGCTGATCGAGAAGAGTATCGTCGAGATCTAATACGCACAACTGATATGGGAGTTGAGACACAGAGTTACCTTTCAGGAATATTAACTCCTTAAGGATACCTCTAAACTATCTGCTAACGAAGCAGGGAAGCAGAACCAGAATCAGTTTTGATATCAAAATCTTTATGCAGATGATATCTTACACATAAATTGGAGAGCGCCTCATCCGCGATAGCAGCCATTGCATCAGCATCTGCACCAGCTTTTCCCTGCATCTGTGTTAAGGACTGCAATGCGCTGCTGGGATCGGACTGTATTTTGGTCATAGCATCATTGACAGCAACCATGAGAGCTTGAATTTTACCAAGATGCTCATAGTATCGGTTATGCAATTCGCGGCAGCTATCGGGTGGAGTCCTCTGCTGCAGCATAATGCTAAGCTGATTCCAGTCTTCTGCGCTATAGTTCACATTCTTACTGATATTGCCAAGGGTGTTGTTATAATCGTTCTCATCTACGCTACCGGATAGACCCTTAGCCTGTGCCATCAGCATGAGGGCATCGCCTGTCTGTTTTTTTATCAATACCTGTTTCTGAGCTTCCAATTTCTTTAGGAATGCAAGATAGTCAATGATATCCGTGGGTGGGGGAGCGGTGTCCGCAGGTTCCTGAACTAATTCAATAGGTTTCTGCTCTGCTGGGCGCTGTACCATTTGAATAGGCTGTGTCTCACCGGGCGCCTGGACTAATTTACCTGTCGGAGTTGCCCCGGTCTTCTGAGCCAGCTGTCCCTTTAAGAGAAATGCTCCCATGCAGGCGACAATGATAAGAACAATTGCGATGGCAGCTTTTACAGGTCGAGTATTTACTGGTTCCACCATGGCGGCAGGCTGAGTATTCATCACTGCTGGATTTATCGAGGTACTGTGAATAGGAGATCCGCAGCGGAGGCAAAATTGAGACTGGCTGGGTATCTCCGCCGAGCAGCGAACGCATTTCATATCGAACTCCTCATGCAAGCTTAACTTACGTTATCAGCCCTTTGCATGCCATCCATAGGGCATGTAGGTCCAGGAGAATTCATTGCCTTTTATATCATATACGCCAAATCCTTCTGGATGTACTCCCAGACGTGGCCCATTCCACCAATCACCACACACAGCACCCGAAGTTATGTAATGAGTTCCTGTATATATACACTCTTCCACAACGTGCGTATGGCCCTGTAACACCGCCTTTACATTATGATGCGCATACAGGTCGCGAATCTCTTTTCCATTGGAAATCACAGTAGTTGCCGAGTTTGGCGTGGTAGTAGATTCGGTATACTGAGAAAAAAGAGTCATCAAAGGAACATGTGTACAGAAGATTATCGGTTTTTTAGTATCCGTTTTTTCCAGATCGGATTTAATCCATTGCAGCTGTGTGTCATCGATGCCCGCTTTCCAGCCGAAATCCTTCTGAAACTGGATACTGTCCAGGATAACAAAATGCCATCCCATGTGATCGAACGACTTGTAAGTGGATCCGATTCCCACTTCCTCTTCATACATTCTCTTGCCGTAATCCGCTTCTGATCCACTGCCGGCCTGTTTTGCGTTCCAGCCATACACGTCATGATTACCAAGAGTATAGTGCACCGGTATTTCTAATGGTTTGAGGGCTTCTTTGAAAAGTTTAAATACAAGATTCGCTCTGCCACGATCAACCATGTTAGCGTCCATTACGCTGTCGCCGCCAAATAAAATAAAATCTGGGCGAGGAGAGAGCGACAAGATTTTCTTAACCGCTAAGGTCACCCCCTCGAAAGCATGCAGCTCAGGCTGGATATGCGTGTCAGTCATGTGAATGAACCGGAATCGATTGGGGGCTGCTGCTGCGGGCTGAGGGTAGCTGAGAAGCGCAGCCGCTCCCGCGCCTGCGAACTCCAGCAGCTGTCGTCTTGTGATTTGTAAATTAGTCACATTTTCACCTTTTTAGTCCATTTTATCAGGTTTTAAAGCGGTGAGACTCGGTGTAACAGGTTTTACCTCGACTAGATTCCATGCTAATAGACTGGAATATCCCCCTGAATGCACTACAGTATCCTGAACTGCATTTTGCCAGGCCGGATGGACTATTCCAAATCGCTTTTTGATATACTCACCCCATGGACTTCGGGTTATGAGAGGATTTGATACCGGTTCATACGAAACAATTTGAAGACGGTACTCACCAGGGGCTGTATTTGCTAGTTTGAAATGGCCTTTGCTATCCAGAAGAACATTGAGCTCTTTACTCTCGCCTTGTAGTGACTGCGCATTCTTCTTTTGTATCGTCATTTTAACAGAGCCAAAGTGTACGGAAATCCCATTTAATTTTATCGCACCATCCAGAACTGCGCCTCGTTCGCCTGCGGCTGCAAGAAAGGTGGAAGCTGTTTGTGACGGCGGCTGAGGCATCACTCCATCTGCATCCAGTGAGAAAAGCATTTTCAAACGAATATTTTTGCCGTAATTCACAGCGCCGAGCAGAGTCTGTGCAGGCAATGAAATTTCGTAAGGTTCGTCCATCCAGGCAGTAAATTTTTTATTGATGGCACTGTTTTTATTTCCAGGCCCGGTGAAATCAGCATTTATACGCATTGCTCCATCAGAATCTGCCAGAGTAAGGAAAGAACACTTAATTTCCTGCATTCTACCCTCTGTGTTCACATAAAACGAGTACTCTGTCCGCACACCGGATTGCAGGATCAATCGAATTGGCAACTGGAGTGGTCCATTTGGACTATGCGGATATTGCAGCTCTTCAGAGTTAATGCCTACATCGTATCTAGATCGAAACTTATCGGCTGCAGTCGGTTCCGCAGAGGTATTTTGTGTAGTATCTGAATCTACTATGGCTGCATTTATATCTCCATAAATGTGATTCATTACGGGCAATGGGATGTTATGCAGAGTGAACTTCAAAGTCTTCAATGTGGAATTTTGCTCTCCAGAACCGATATCAGATCCTGTGTCAACCACTATTTCACCTTGAACCTCCTTCAGATAGGTGGCGGCAGGTGATGGACCACTGAGCGAAACGATGCGAGCCATGCCGGAAGTGAAATTTACAATGGGAAAGTTTCCAGGAGGAAGTTGAGTACATTTCTGCCCGGTATTATCAACTGCTGTCATGTGCAGGGCAAAATCTTTTACATTTTTAATGGCGTCGGGATCTGGCGACATAATCTGCAGGCTGATCTGATATTTCTCAAGTCTTTCTCTGGGCTGACCGGGTGGAATATTATAGTTCAGGCGCTGCATACCTGAGTTGCCGATGACTTCACGTGCAGAAATAATATATTTCCCTACCCGACAGTCCATGTTGGCGACATACATTGGAAAGGGGCGGGGAGATGGAAATGCATTATCCGGCCGGTGATCCCCAAATCTGCCTGATCCCATATATCCGTTACGGAAAATCCATGGCGCCTGCATCATCGAAGGATTTCGCTCATCACGGTGAATTGGCATGGAGTTTTGCATCGGAAGAATTAATGGCAGATTTTTTACTCTGTGATGGCGAGCTGTTGCTTTTCCAAATATCCACCAAACACCTACAAATACTGCGGCGATGACAAATGCATTTCCAATTTTTGCAGCATTAGAACTATTCGATTCCCTGAAAGAATTCTTTATTCGAGGATTTTGTCCTGCTGGAATTTCTGTGCGCATCGCAGCCACTCTCTCACCCAGGCGAACTTCTCAAACTAGCCTGTATTTATCTTTACAAATCTTTTCGGACCTCCTTGCAGGATAGCTCCGTCCATTTCAGCGCCGGGTATCTCTTCCGAAGGCGAACTGATTTTTGAGCCGTTATAGATCACACCACCCTGTTCAACGAGGCGTCTGGCTTCTCCATTGCCTTTCGCCATCCCGGTCAGTACCAGCAGCTTACAGATCCAAATATTTCCCCCAGTGATCGAGCCGCCGGGAAGAGTTAGCTCTGGAATATCGCTGGGCAGTTCATGCTGGGAATGTACTTTCTGCCATTCTGTGTCCGCAGCCGCAGCAGCCTCTTCGCCATGATAAAGGCGGATGATTTCAAAAGATAAACGACGTTTTACATCCTTTGGATTAGCGATGCCATTTTTAGCCTGTGATATCAGCGCAGAGACTTCATCCAGCGGTACGTCAGTACAGAGTTCAAAATAGCACTCCATCATCTCGTCGGAAAGCGACATAATTTTACCAAACATTACGTCCGGTTTCTCAGCAACTCCCACATAGTTGCCTAGTGATTTACTCATTTTCTTGACGCCGTCAAGACCGACCAGCAGCGGCATGAACATTGCGACTTGCTGTTCCTGCCCCATCTCCTTTTGGAGTTCACGACCCGCCAGTATATTGAATGTCTGATCCTGGCCGCCCATCTCAACATCTGCTTCGATAGCGACGGAATCGTAGGCCTGAGCAAGCGGATAGAGCAGCTCATGGAGGCTGATTGGCTGATGGTTCGCGAATCTGGTAGCAAAATCTTCCCGCTGCATTACCTGCGCTACCGTCATTTTGGACGTGAGGCGCACCAGCTCCGCAAAATCAAGTTTTCCCAGCCACTCTCCATTATATCGTACGGTTGTTTTTTCTCTATCGAGAATAGAGGCCAGCTGATCTATATAGGTCGCTGCGTTGGTACGAATTTGTTCCGAAGAGAGCATTGGCCTGGTTGCTGACCTGCCGGAGGGATCACCGATGAGCGCTGTATAGTCGCCAAGAATGATCACAACTTCGTGCCCCATCTCCTGAAACTGCCGCAGCTTACGAAGTACCACGGCAAATCCCAGATGGATGTCCGGCGCCGTAGGGTCTAAACCAAGTTTGATCTTCAGTGGCCGGCCGTTTTGCGCTGACTTAATGAGCTTTTGCTCCAGTCCATTTTCCGGAACAACATTCAGAGTTCCGCGCTTCAGCCGCATCACCTGCTCTTTAATTTCCTGCGATACCACCTGTGTCTCTAACATTTAATACGAAATCCTCGCCTCATTGTCACCTGCTCTCATCGATAAGAACAAAGAGTATCTAAAAGTAATATAACTTCTATGGTAGCACTATGATTAAACCACTGTCAACGAGTATTTTTAGAATCATGTTTCCAACCTTAATGCTGCAGGAATAACAGGCAGTCATGAGGAAGGATGAGAACAATTATGCGGGCTATGGAGCAGGAGTTTGCCATGTTTGATATCTTGATTCGGAACGGGACTGTTGTAGATGGAACGGGAGCAGCAAAGTATTCTGGTGACATTGGAATAGTGAACGGAATGATCACGGAATTAGGAGTAATCGCTGACAATGCACAGGCTCACGAAGTAGTCGAAGCAAGTGGAAAAGTTGTTTCTCCTGGTTTTATCGATATTCATACCCATGCGGATATTGCTCTGCTGGCAAGGCCGCAGCATCTGCCAAAAATAATGCAGGGAGTGACCACGGAAGTTTTCACAAACTGCGGACTGGGCTTTGCTCCGATCAATGATCTTGGCATGGAGATTCAGAGAAAAAATATTGCTGGCCTCTTCGGTGATGACGGGTCGAATGATCCAGAAAGCTCGCATCCGGTTGACTGGTGCTGGAAAACAGTAGCGGATTTCCTATCAAGATTCGAAAATCAGGGAACAGGCACGAACATAGCCTACCTTATACCGCATGGATCCATACGGGTATCTATAATGGGTATGGAAGAGAGAACCGCCGATGCAGCGGAACTAGAAGCCATGAATTCAATGGTTAGGCAGGGGATGGAAGAAGGCGCCTGGGGATTGAGCACGGGAATATGGTACGCTCCTATGCGCGCTGCAGCCAGAGAAGAACTCATCCGATTATGTAAGTCGGCTGGTTTTTTTGCTACCCATCAGAGAGACTATGGAGAAAAGATTTTTGAGGCAACGAACGAAAGTCTGGAAATCGCCAGAGGCGCTGAAGTGCCGGTACAGATCGCGCATCTGCAGATGAATGGAATTCAGAATGAAGGCCGTGCTCCCGATATTCTGGAAGTGCTCACCAAAGCAAGAGCAAGCGGCATAGATGTTACCTGCGATACCTATCCATACACGGCTGGGTCCACCTTTGTGCAATCCTTGCTTCCACCAAGCGCTACCCAGGAAGGGCCCGAAGGAGTGCTGCGAAAGCTCTCGAACAGTGCGAAGAGAACGGAGATTATCGCTTTTTTTGATACATGGAATAACGATTGGTCGAAATACAATCTGGTCGGCGCCTCCTCGAAATTAAATGCTCCTCAGGAGGGGAAAACTTTCCTAGATGGCGCTGGAGCACGAGGGCTGACTATAGGCGAATATATATGCTCTATTTTGGAGGAAGAAGATTTGCGAGCCTGTTTTGTACATCACGCTGCCCATGAAGGCAATGTGAGTGATATCCTGCAGTGGGATCATCAGATGGTAGGCAGCGACGGACTTCATCTGCCGGGAAAAACACATCCCAGGCTATACAGTACATTTCCTCGTATCCTGGGCCGTTATGTGCGTGAAACAAAAGTGCTCTCTCTGGAATCAGCTATTCATAAAATGACCGGTATTCCTGCGGCCAGGCTGGGACTGCCTGGCCGAGGACTGCTTAAAAAAGGATACGCCGCCGACATTGTAATTTTTGATGCTGCAACAGTACATGACGTTGGAACATTTGAGGATCCGCTCCAATATCCAGTCGGTTTGTCCGAGGTATTTGTGAACGGAATCGCAGTGAAACGAAACAACGAATCGACCGGCAAACTTCCCGGAACAGTACTGCGAAAAAAATAGTTTATTTATGAGGGAGGAGATTAAATGCTGCATGCTTAAAATAGAGTTGAAATTTCCCGCATTGAGTGTGGAAATGGGTGCTGGTAACGTCAGGACGCAGCACACCTTTCTTCACCTACCATAAGGAGGAAAAACGTGAATATGGTTGCTAAGCACTGGGGGACTGCATTGGCCGCGTCCTTTGGGCTGTTATTTGTTGGCGGAACTCAAGTATCTCAGGCGCAGACAGCCGGAAATTTTGGTTCCACTGAACTTACCAAAAACTGGAATCTACGAATAGGAATCAGCGTATTCCAGAGCCAGACATCTCGTAATAAAGCGGGAGAAGTCGGCTTCAGCGGTGTTGCAGAGCGTACAGTCTATCATGCCGAGAACTACGATATCAACGTAGGGATTGGCTATAATGGATCCAGTGACGTCTATAACATTCCTATTGAAGTAAACGGAATTGCTCATCACAACCGATTACGTTACGGCATCGGCGGTGGCTACGCATTCGGTAAAAGGCTGGATGGCCGTGGAATGTCTGGAACCGTTCTAACGCTCATCGCGGGTTATAAACTTATTGATACTGGTGTGCCGCTCAACCTCGATCTTCGCTACAACTTCATTTCAGGAGCGAGCAGCGAACTTGATGGTTACACGCTGACTTTAGGTGCACAGTTCTAGTTTCTCAACTTAATCTGATTGATATAGAGGATAGCGTGCCTGCGCTATCCTCTATTTCTTGCGTAGTGAAATATATGAGATTCGCTGTATGGGAGAAATTTATGCGTTCCTGTAATAAAAGTCTGTTCTGCTGTTTCATTCAATCGGCCGCGATGATTGGTCTGCTTAGCCTGGTGCATCTGCATGCAGCCGCCCAGCAGAATCCGGAGGGGCTGGCACTGCCGGGAACGGCTAAAATTACAGATAAATTTACTCCCCTGCTTCCAGCATCTATTCATCTGAATGGCGGCTTCCTGGGAACAAGGCTGGATAGGAGCGAAGAAAATCGACTGCTGAGAGTGGATGAAAACGACCTCTTAGACGCATTTGAACGCAGAGAAGTCGAGCATCAAGATTGGCAGGGCGAGCATGCAGGCAAATTCTTACACGCAGCCTCGATAGAGTGGAACTATACGAAAGACCCTGCGCTGAAACTTAAGATAGACAGAGTAGCTAATCGATTGATGAAGACACAAATGCCCGATGGCTATCTGGGTACCTATCTGTTCCCAAAGCGGTGGGGAAGCTGGGATGTGTGGGTGCATAAATACGATCTGCTCGGGCTGCTTACCTACTTTCAATACACCCACAATAAGTCTGCTCTCGATACCTGTCGTCGGATTGGCGATCTGCTTTTTGTTACTTTCGGCGCTGGAAAACGAGATTTGAATCGATCTGGAACCCATATGGGAATGGCATCCGACAGCGTTCTTGAACCGATGATGCTTTTGTATCGCGCCACAAATGATCCCAAATATCTGTCCTTTGCCAACTATATCGTATCCAACTACGACGCACCTACCGGGCCAGCAATACTCGCTTCTCTGGAAAAGTATCATGCAGTGAACAAAGTAGCGAACGGCAAAGCTTACGAGATGACTTCGAACTTCAATGGCCTGCTGGAAATGTACCGAGCTGCTGGCGATCCAAGAATATTGAAGGATATTCAAGCCGCCTGGAAAGATATCGTAGACAATCGCCTCTATTTAACGGGCAGCGCTTCTTCCGGGGAGCATTTTCAGGACGACTATCATCTTCCTAACGGTGAGAACGGGGCTATTTGTGAAACCTGCGTTACTGTAAGCTGGGAGCAGATGAATCTGCAGCTTCTGCGGCTCACAGGTGATGCCCGATACGCGGATCAGGCAGAGAGGCTCATCTATAACCATCTACTGGGCGCTCAAAAGCCGACTGGTGATGAGTGGTCCTACTACACTCCACTGGAAGGGCATAAGCCATACGGTCATGAAACGAACTGCTGCCTGTCGAGCGGCCCTCGCGGAGTTGCACTTATTCCTGAATTCGCCGTGATGAAAAGTGCGGACAATGGTGTGGTCGTAAATTTGTATAACACCAGCAATGCGTCCATCAAACTGCCTGCCGCAAATGTTAAATTGAATGTGCAGACACAGTATCCCCAATCAGGGAGTGTGGACATTTCGCTGACTATGGATAAATCTGCTTCGTTTCCATTGATGCTGCGAATCCCGGGATGGTGCAAAATTTTTGAGTATCATCTCAAAGGCGCTGCGCAAACCAGCAACAGTAAAGGTTATCTTGTTCTGAATCGGAAATGGCACTCTGGTGACTGGGTGCGTCTGAAATTTACCATGGTGCCGAATGTTATTCCGGGGGATCATGAAAACGCAGGCAAGGCAGCCATAAAATGGGGGCCATTAGTTCTGGCGATGGATTCCGCCCTCAATCCAGGAGTTAAACGACCGTCACAGGTTGAGCTGGCATCTGCTGATTTGAATAAATTAGAATTTTCAACGAATAGCCAGGATACAAAATCTGGAAATATGGTTTTCAATGTTCTGGGCAGAATAGCAGGAAAATCAAAATCTATCCCGATCAAACTCACTCCCTATGCTTTTGCCGGTGAGGATGGCGTCAGTCGGTTTGCCGTCTGGATTGCACTGCCAGGAAAATCTACATTACTAACGGGGCCTGTATCTTTGATGGAAGGCGATGGCATCGATGTATCGCGATTTGGGAATATTACCGGAAGTTATACCGACGAGGATATCTCCACCTTCTTTGTTTCCTTCGATGGCCATTATGACTCCGAGGATTGGTATGCAGTGCTGCATCGAAAACCAGTCGAGATAAATAGAGTGGTATATGCCCATGGGAAAACATTTCATGATGGTGGTTGGTTTGATTCTACCGATGGAAAACCAAAAATTGAGGCGCAGCTTACTGAAAATGGAAAATGGGAAACGCTTGCAGTCCTCAGTTCCTACCCGTCCACTACAGCCACCGATTCTGCGGGACTTCAGGACGGCCAGAAATTCGAAGTGAAATTTCCAAAAACTAAAGTCTACTCTATCCGAGTAATTGGCAAACCCGCAACCGGAGATAATCCTAAACAAAGCTTTAGTTCGATCTCAGAACTGCAGGCTTTCAATTAAGACATTGAATTCAAGATGAATTTTCAGCTCATTTATTGATGAAATCGAACTTATCGTGACTACAACCATTTCGTGAGATTGCAGTTTGCTCGTATTTTATTGGACACGGGAGCTGAGTTCGACAGCACACCGTGTGAGGATTAATAATACAATGTGCTTTACGATATATCTATCGACGACAAGTGGAGAAGACCTTAGTCTGTTGCCATCGAAACTCTATCAATTTATACCGCTGACGATGGAGTATAGTGCGGATATAATCAAACGTCTGGACTATCCAAATCCGTGGTTTCTAGTGGGCCAATACGGAAGCTGCAGCTGCCAGTTCAGGCATTTGATTGAATTAAACGACATGTGGTTCGGACCTCCAAAAGACTGGTGTCCGGAAGATCCTGAAGATATTGAAGCGACGAAGGCTGTTTACCAGATATTTGCCAAACTGGTAGCTGATGGGCATTCAATTGATCTTATTGGTCTGTGGTCAGGCAGAGAGCAAGCCCCGCTTACGAATATGACCGTCTCACTGAGTGAGATCGGCGAGGATTCATTTCGATTCTTTGAAAACTACAAATTCAATTTGCACATTTAGTATTCAAAGTCTTTAATATTTTTGTCTAGTATTCTCAAGCCAATAAAGTCGTTATATTTGAACATCAACAACCGTACTTGCAATTCTCCTTTGTAATGACAAGAAATCGGAAAGACTTATTGCCATTAAGGCAATCAGAGGAACGCTCGAAATGCTGTATTCAGGTAAGCGGGCGGTTGTGACCACGCTCTTAGCTTTTTGAATCAGTCCTGAAAACAACTGTTCGCATAGGTTAATTTTTTTGCGTTAGGCTGACAATTAAGGTCGGGACAGGAAAAATGTGAGCAAGGTATTTGTAAACATTAGCAGTTTCGGATTGACAAAATTATCGATAGTCCATCTGCTGCGCACTTGCGCTATGTCCGTCAGTGAGGATGATCTGGCAGCCAGTTGGTGCAGCGTTCAGCTGCGTCTCCTGCCAGACATTTGCCTCGTCCAATCCCCATTCAGAAAAACGGGCGTACCTCCACAGGAGTCCGACAGGCGATGACGGCCTTTCGCCCCCACTCCAGCGCCTCCTCCATGTCAGCGCATTCCAGCATCCAGAAACCACCCATGTGCTCATTGGTCTCAATGTATGGTCCATCGGTGATGAGCACCTTACCATCTGACTGTGCCCGAAGCGACTTCGCGCTGATTGGCGGGCGCAGGCCACCGGCAAAAATCCTTACTCCGGCAGCTTCCATCTCTTCGTTGAGCAAGTCGATATCGCGCGACATCTCTTCGTCCTCCACAGAAGGATCATAATTGTCGGGGTGATAGATAGCAGCCAAATACTTCATGATAATTTCTCCTATGACGATCTTCGAGGGAGACTGTGCTTTCCCTTCAATATATAGTCGAAAGACTGAACCCGTATTCGACAAATCGTCCACGAAATTTTGCGGCTGCAGTAATATTAAACGATGGGGACTGGTTCGGATTGCCATCTTCGACAGGATTTTAGTCACACGCACTTAAAAGTTTATGGAGTGCGTTAAATAGTAAAACGAGAACTACCATGTGGATTTGCCTCCCAAAAAGTAAGAGCGCCAACTGTATACGCCTATGCAGCGCTAGTCGAAACGATGCAATCTGGAACTGATTTCCATCCAGCCTATAAGCAAAGAATTGCTGTCACTCCATTTAAAAACTAGGCAGCTGGATTTCATCCATGTGAAATCCAGCTGCCTCAACCAGGCACACTATATCGTCTGCTCGAATTCCAGGATTACTAAGAATTGGTGTTGTAATCCTTTATATTTTGCAGCATTTTGTAGTGGGTTTGAATTGTGGATAGGGTTTTTGAGGCGAAGCTTTTGATATCCGGATCGGTTCCACCTGCCGCCTCAGACTTAAACAGTTTGATTGTCTTGGCATGGTCGTCCCGCATAATTTTAAGATACGCCTTATCGAAAGCAGCGCCATGCAGGTTGGATAGTTTGGCGTATAATGCTTTACTGTTGGCATCGATATCCGTTGGCAGCGAGAGATTTTTGTTGGATGCAATCTGTTTAAACTGCATGTTCGCAGCGTTATGATCTTCGACCATATGCGCGCCGAATTGCTTCACTTTGTCATTAAATCCCTGGCTCGCTGCTAGCTCTCCCATCCGCACTTCCGCCATGCCGCCTTGAGCAGCATTTTTTGCAAACATCTTATCCTTCGCACTGAGCGAATCAGCCATGGCAAATGTTGTACCTGCGCATACTGTTAATACACCTGCGGCAAGAAGCAAGGTAGTTACCTTGAATTTGTTTCTCATTTTGTACTCCAATTGTATTATCTTGAAACCCGACATACGGTGCAGAAATTACACCAATATAAAAAGGATGTTCAGTATCATAATGCGGTTCCACTTAGAAATCGCTGTTGCCTTGACTGAACGCAGGATAAACCGGTGATAATGGAGAACTCACCAGTACAAATTTATGATCAGACATATCAATCAGGAGGTTCCTTTGTCAACAACTTTTACTCGCCGCGAACTAATCACCGGAACTGCCGCAATGGTGGCTGCACCGATGATTATTCCGGCTTCCACATTGGGCAGGCAGGGGACGCCTCCTCCAAGTGAACGGCTTACCATGGGCTTCATCGGCGTTGGATATCAGGCACGCGGCCATCTGAATGCATTCGTCCGCAATAACGACGTCAAGGTGCTCGCAGTTTGCGATGTGGATACCACGCGCCGTGTGGATGCCAAAAAGATTGTAGACGACTGGTACTCCAACGATACAACCTACAAGGGATGCGATATGTACAATGACTTCCGCGAGCTAATTGCCCGGAAGGATATTGATGCTGTCCTTATCGCAACGCCGGACCACTGGCACTGCGCAACTGCTATCGCCGCTGTCAAGTCGGGAAAAGATGTGTACTGCGAGAAGCCTCTGACGCTTACCATCGCAGAGGCCAAAGTACTCATGGATTCTGTACGGAAGCACAAAAGAGTGTTACAAGTGGGAAGCCAGCAGCGCTCTTCAAAAGAGTTCCGCATCTCTTGCGAAGCGGTTCGTAATGGACGTATTGGGAAAGTGCAGCGTGTCTTCGTATCCGTCGGTCCGCCAAGCAGACCGTGTGATCTGACAGAAGAGACTATGGAGCCAGGGCTGGATTGGGAGATGTGGCTGGGCCAGGCGCCAGAGCGCCCGTATAATTCTATTCTGAGTCCTCGAGGAGTGCACGAATTCTTCCCGAACTGGCGAAGTTTCCGTGAATACTCAGGCGGCGGGATGACTGACTTTGGTGCGCATCACTTCGACATCGCACAGTGGGGATTGGGTATGGACGGGAGCGGCCCTATTGAGATCATTCCACCTGCTGATCCAACAACAGGGATTGGGGTTCGATACCTCTATGCTAACGGGGCAGAAGTGGTTCATGGAAGTTATAAAGACCCGGATGGAATGGATCGCGGCGGCATATCATTCGTCGGTGATAAAGGCAGCGTCTACGTAGATCGCGGGCAGCTTAAGAGCTGGCCGGACAATGTTGTAACGGAACCACTAGGTGCGTCCGAGATATCACTATATAAATCGCCGGGACATCATCAGGACTGGCTTGACTGCATCAAATCCCGCAATCGACCTATCTGCGATGTAGAGATCGGCGCTCGCTCCGTTACGGTCTGCCATCTCGGAAACCTTGCCTACCAGCATGGACGCACGCTCAAGTGGGATCCGGAGAAATGGCATTTCGTAAACGACCATGCAGCCGACAAATGGCGTGACCGAGAGCGGCGTGGAGAGTGGAAACTGCCTCGCGCTTAGTACGCGTGAGAGCTGACGTGGTGTTTCTTTCGCGCAGAAAGTGTACCTAATAGAAACCTGCCATTATTCCACTTCATGAACTGTAATGCAATATCTATCTTGCCATGAGACAATAGAGTTTATCAGTCCGAATGTAGGTTCGGACTGATAAACAGTTAAATATCCATAGCATCTCTTTGGAAATAGAGTTTAGAGCAGCCTGAGAAACTTCGAATTAGCCAATATGGGAGTTCAGGATTACTAATCGTTAGAGATCGTTCCTCTCAGTCGCCTTTGAGCATATCGGCGTAGATGCCGGGCGAACTCTCCGGGATCACCGTCGCGCCTACGGCCTTCTCATAAAACTCTACCGGGCCTGCTCCGCCGATAATCCCGTAGGCATATCCCATGTCTCGCTGCCCCCACAAACAAGCCAGCAGAAGCGCTTTCCCAATACCTAAACCGCGTTCCGACTTGGCTACTCCCGTCGGTCCGAAAAAGGCTCTGCTTGTTGATTCATAAGCGCCGAAACCAACTACCTTCCCATTTCTAATAGCAATATAGAGGGAGATCGGTTGTCTGCTATAGCACGGAATAATCTCGTCCGCCCAGCCAGTGCCGAAGTTAGCCAGTATGAACTCACGGATGGGTGTTGCTTCGAACGGGTTTGCACGCCGAATGATCACTCCTTTGGTGCGGAGATCAGCGATAATCGGATCGACAGGCGGCAGCTTGAGCAGATGGACCAGCATATCAGGCATGAATACAATCCTCCAGAAGGGCTTTAAACTTTAGCATTCAAAACTGTTATGCAGTTCGTCCAGACGTATCAAAATCCCTGCTTATGTGCATATGCTATAATTTTGAAAACAGTCTCACGCGAAGAACGCGAATCCACGAAGAGGATGAAGTATTAGATTACTATTTTTAACCTAATACAGAGGATGTAGTATTTAAAAGGAATTACTTTGCGGCTTCGCGTTCTTCGCGTGAGGCTGATTTCAAATAATCATGAGAGTTAATTTGTGTAATTGCTAGATACCCAGGACAGTAATAGTGTTCAGGTAAGATCTATCTGATCTAGTTATCAACGAGGAGGGGTGATAAAAATGCTTAATTTCTTTAATGGGTCCATTATGGGGCTGCCGCTGTCGATGATCTTAATGTGCACTTCGATGAGTATTGTGGCTGCAGCCGCGCCGGCAGGTCAGGCAGCGTCGGAAAGTAAGCCGATTGCATTGTGGCCGGGTGTTGCTCCGGGCGAGAAGGGGGACATCGGGGCGGAACACGATACCACCGCGCTAAAAGATGGAAAGCCTGAAGACGATATCATCCGATTAGGAAATGTCTCCGTCCCGACCATAACAATCTCTCGTCCTGCAAAAGATAAAGATACAGGTACCGCAGTAGTCGTTTGTCCAGGCGGAGGTTATTCCATTCTGGCTATGAATCTGGAAGGTATGGAAGTCTGCAAATGGCTCAACTCAGTTGGTGTGACGGCAGTGCTCCTCAAGTATCGCGTCCCGGTACGCGCCGGTCTGGAACGTTTCGCGCCGCCTCTACAGGATGCCCAGCGCGCTATCGGTATCGTTCGGCATCGGGCCAAGGAGTGGGGGATCGATCCATCACGGGTGGGAATTCTGGGTTTCTCTGCGGGCGGGCACCTCTCCGCAACGACGTCGACGAACTTCAGCCAGCGGACTTATACTGCGGTGGATGATTCAGATAAGGAAAGCTGCAGGCCAGATTTCACCATTCTCATCTATCCGGCCTATCTTACAGGGAACGAAGGTTCTATGCAGCTCGCACCGGAAATCAAGGTAACTGCGGACACTCCGCCTGCATTTATTGCGATGACGGAGGACGATCCGGTGCACGTTGAGAATGCATTTGCCTACGCGCTTGCCTTAAAACAAGCCAAGGTACCGGTCGAACTGCATGTCTATTCCACCGGCGGGCATGGTTACGGACTGCGCCCATCGAAGAATGAGATATCGCACTGGCCGGAGCGACTGGCGACATGGATGGCCAGTCATGGTCTGCTGGAAAAGAAATAGGGCGTTTAGACCTTATCTAATGCCTGCTGCAGATCGTTCCAGAGATCGTCAGCATTCTCCAGACCGATATGCAGGCGTGTAATCCAGACTGGGTCATTCTGGCTGATATCGATGTGTTGTGCGGGCACTAGAACGGGCTGGGCAAGGCTTTCGAAGCCGCCCCAACTGCATCCGATACCGAAGTATTTCAAGGAGTCGATGAACTTATAGGTCGACTCCTTGCTACTTGATTTGAGCTGAATACTAAGCAGGCTGCTGGTTCCGCGAAGCTGCTTTGCGGTCAGGTCGGCTTGTGGATCATCCGGCAGTCCGGGGAAAAAGACCTTCGCCACTTTTGGATGATCGCTTAAGGCTGTTGCTATTCGCATTCCGTTGGTCTGGTGGCGATCCATCCGGATTGGGAGCGTTCGAAGCCCTCTCAACAGTAGCCAGGATGCAAACGGGTCGAGTATGCCTCCGATGAGACATCCCTCTTGAAATGTCAGCCTGCGCATCCGCTTTGCATCCCCGATAACCACGCCTGCCATGATGTCGCTGTGCCCGCCAAGATATTTCGTGGCGGAATGTACTACCAGATCTATTCCGAACTGCAGCGGCCTCTGGAAATAGGGGGATGCCCACGAGTTATCACAAATGGTGGAGATTTTATTCTGCTTTGCCAGACTGCTGACCGCTTCCATATCCTGCTGCTTGAAAATACTGCTTGAGGGTGTCTCCAGAAAGATAAGCGAGGTCTCCGGCCTCAGAGCCTGTTCGAAATCCTGTATTCTGCATCCATCGACAAAGGTGCAGGTTATATTGAATTTCTTGAGATAGCCTGCCAGAAAAGAGTGCGTGGGTCCGTAGACGGTCTGCGGGCAGATAACGTGATCGCCAGCTTTCACACAGGAAAGTATGGCTGCCGTGACTGCCGCCATGCCGCTGGCGAAACAGCGTGCCTTTTCTCCGCCTTCGAGGGCAGCGATCTTCGCTTCGACGATGTCGGTAGTGGGGTTCGTAAGGCGGGTGTAGCTGTATAGTTCCTCGTCCACTCCGTCGTAAGCGAGTTCGCGGGTGGCGCAGTCCGGGAAGGTGAACAGCGAGTTCTGGTAAATCGGAGGAATGACAGCGCCGTGATGCTGCGCCGGGTCTTCTCCGTAATGCGCGCACATAGTCTCAAAGGATGGAGGGAGTTCGGAGTTAGATTCGTTGTCAGGTTTCATGATATAAGGATACCTTATGAGTGAGTTTGTACCCTCATCCCCTGCCCTTCTCCCTGATTCCCTCGTACCTCGGAGGGAGAAGGGAGCAGATATGGTAATATTGACATATATATTACTGCTCGCTTATTGATAGTGTGTATTTAGCACAAAACAGTTCACTATGCGATTATTTATGGGTATTTAACTATGGCTGATGAGAAGCGGCTTCGTATTCATCCTGATCTTGTCGAGCGGGCTCGACAGTTTCGACGCCCGATGACTCCGATGGAAATGAAATTATGGTCTCAAATTCGTGACAGGCGCTGTGGTGGATATAAGTTTAGACGACAGGTAGTGATTGATCGGTTTATTGTGGACTTTCTGTGCGTTGAAGTGAATTTGATTGTTGAAATCGATGGTGAATCTCATGTCGCGACGATTGAGCGTGATGCATTCCGCGATGAATGGCTTGCGCTTCATGGTTATCATACATTACGAATTTCTAATGAGGAAGTAAAAAAAGAACTAGATTCCGTGCTTAGCCGCATTGAAGAAAGATGCAAGGAGCTAATAGCGGTGCAAAATTCGGAGGACTGAACCCTCATCCCCTGCCCTTCTCCCTCCAACGCTCTTTCCTCGCTAGGGAGAAGGGATATGAAATCGATCCATTATTTTGCTGTACGGCAGCGGCTTCTGTCCGAAGGTTATTCACATCATACTCGCTCCCTTCTCCCTCCGAGGCATGAGGGAATCAGGGAGAAGGGCAGGGGATGAGGGTACAACTGCACGAACATAAACCAGGTCGTTATTACATCGCTATGCGTTCCAACACAGTCGAATACGAAGTGAAACTCATCCGATACTTCCCCCTTCTCCCTCCGAGGTACGCGGGAATCAGGGAGAAGGGCAGGGGATGAGGGTACAGCGTTACTACAGCTTGCTCATTTTATCGGAGATGTCGTCCACGTAGAAGCCATAGTCGGTTGGGTTGTCCATCATTACGTAGTCGGAGACGTAGTATTTCCCATTGTACTTGATGACGGTCATCTGGCGGAGGCGCTGGACGTCCCAGCGTCCGTCTTCATCGCGATAGGTTCCGTGCTCGTGGATGTTGACTTTCCAGGTGTTGGGCTCATCGGGAGTGACGGTGGTGACGTAGTAGCTGGAAGGTACGAACGATCCTTTGGAAGTCTCGAAGAGGATCGGCGGATGTTTGGAGCCGGGCATATCGGTTGGCCCATACCCTCGGAACCACTGATAGCGCTTTTCGAGGGTTTCAGCCTCTTTCGATGGCACCATGAGCTTGAATATTATCGTTTTCTTGTCTTTAGCTTTGTAGGCCGCTTCGAACTGACTGACGACATTGAGCACCGCCGCCTTCGTATTGTTGACGGGCGCTTTCTTAACTTTGATATGTCTTTTCTGCGCGACAGCCGGGTTGGTCAGCAGGAGGATGGCTGTGACTGCGGCGGCAATATTCGCCACATTGCGATTGATTCGTGTGTTCACGTTGGATGCTTTCCCTTTCATTACTCACCCGT
>JBBRDM010000099.1:0-19711 GCA_038203935.1 Chthonomonadales bacterium | reverse complement strand
ATGTTCGTATTTACCCGCTTCATCGCCTTTAACCAGCATCCCTTTCTATATGAGGCTGAAATGATTCGAACTAAAGACGGCACTCATTCGTATCTACTACGAACGTTGTATGAACGTTTTAAAATCACTCCATTTTACACTTTGCAAGTAATCCAGCCATTATAAGGATAATCATGAATCTGTTCGAACCTCTCACCGTTCGCGATGTTACATTCCGCAACCGTATTTTTGTGTCACCCATGTGCCAGTACAGCAGTATTGACGGGCTGGCTGCCGACTGGCATCTGGTTCATCTGGGAAGCAGGGCTGTAGGCGGCGCTGGACTTGTCTTCACTGAGGCGGCAGCTGTCGAAGCGCGCGGAAGAATCAGCCCAAGCGATCTTGGCATATACGATGAAAAGCACATCGATCCGCTTCAGCGTATTACGAGTTTCATCCATGAACAAGGCTCTATCGCAGGAATCCAGATAGCCCACGCAGGCCGAAAAGCCAGTACAGCTGCGCCATGGCTTGGCGGCAAACCCCTGGACGCTGATCACGATGGATGGAATCCAATCGTTGGTCCTTCCCCATTAGCTTTCGATACTGTTTATCAGACACCTCACGCGCTTACGGAGCTGGAAATAGGGGAGATAGTTAAAGCGTTTGGCGATGCCGCAAAAAGGTCGCTGGACGCCGGTTTTCAAGTCATCGAGCTGCATGCCGCACATGGATATCTCCTGCATGCGTTCTATTCGCCGCTATCCAACAATAGGACAGATCGTTATGGGGATGGTTTCTCTGGAAGAACACGGATTGTTCGCGAAGCAGTTGAAGAGATCAGACGATATTGGCCGGAAAAGTTCCCTTTGTTTATGCGCATCTCTGCCACAGACTGGACTCCGGGCGGATGGGACATCGAACAGAGCGTAGAACTTGCTAGGCAGGTTAAATCGCTAGGGGTTGATCTCATTGATGTTTCCTCCGGGGGTAACGTTCCGCATGTCAAAATCCCGGTTGGCCCAGGTTACCAGACTGGATTTGCCGAAAAAATCAGGAAAGAAACGGGCATGATGACTGCTGCGGTAGGGATGATAACTTCACCTGCACAGGCACAGCATATTCTACAGACCGGCCAGGCAGACGCTGTACTTTTAGCGCGTGAGCTGCTGCGTGATCCGTACTGGCCACGCCGGGCGGCTAAAGAACTGGGTCAGGAGATTAGTGCCCCAGATCAATATGGCCGGGCCTGGTAGTAAGCACATCCCCTTTTAGACAATGCTGCGATTTGAAGCAGTGCGTTGGCCTAATGGAACTTCGAGTAAGCATTAATCGTGTAAATAGAAATTGAAGAATTTTGCTCCTCATAAAATTTAGAGCAAAACGTCAATCTTACACAACCGAAATTTATTATGGAGAAATAGCATGCCAACTAGAACCGCTGAAGCCGAATGGAACGGCGATCTCATTCATGGTAAAGGCCATATCAAACTTGGAAGCGGCGCATTTGAAGGAAGCTACGACTGGCGCGGACGTTCTGCAGATGGCGCTGGCACGAATCCGGAAGAACTTATCGGCGCTGCACATGCGGGATGTTTTACAATGGCGCTTGCTGCTCAGCTTACACAGGCAGGATTCACGCCAACCAAACTGCAAACCACCGCAAAAGTGACACTTGATAAAGAGGGTGATGGATTTTCAATTACCAGTATCGAGCTGACCACAGAGGCAGAGGTTCCAAATCTGGATACCAGCACTTTTCAAAAGCAGGCTGAAGCAGCCAAAGCAGGCTGCCCGGTCTCAAAAGCGCTTTCCGGGACGAAGATACATCTCACAGCTACTCTGCTTTAACGGATAGGAAGTTGATATTATGCCTCTAGACCACTATAAATTGCTCGGAAACAGCGGGCTGCGTGTATCGCCTATATCTTTGGGAACCATGACCTTTGGCCCGGATTGGGGCTGGGGAGCAGATGCAAGTGACAGCAGGAAACAGTTCGATTATTACTCTGAAAAAGGCGGTAATTTCATCGACACCGCTAATTTCTATACTGAAGGAACCAGTGAGAAACTGGTAGGCGAGTTTTTGAAGGGCAAACGTGACCGCTACGTGCTTGCAACCAAATACACGCTGAACATGTCTCTGGGTGACCCAAATGCGGGCGGAAATCATCGTAAAAACTTATTTCAATCGCTTGAAGCCAGCCTGCAACGGCTCCAGACAGACACCATCGATCTTTATTGGGTGCACATGGACGATGGGCTAACTCCTATTGCTGAGACTATGCGCGCTCTGGACGACGCAGTACAGCAGGGCAAAATTCAGTATGTGGGTGTTTCGGATATGCCAGCATGGAAGGTAGCCCAGGGCCATACACTCGCAGAACTGCGAGGCTGGACACCATTCACTGCGCTTCAGATCGAATACAGTTTAGCAGAGCGTACAGTTGAGCGAGAACTGGTACCGATGGCGATAGCGCTTGGCCTGGGGGTTACCCCCTGGTCGCCGCTGGCACAAGGGGTTCTATCTGGTAAATACACTCAGTCTGATCTTGATGGAACCAGCGAAAGCAGTGGCGAAGGTCGCCATGAGCAGAATAAGAAGAATGGCCGCCTGAATGCGCGTACGCTTGCCATTGCGAATGTGGCAAAGCAGATAGCAGGCGAGCTCGAAGTGTCCCCTTCTCAGGTAAGTGTTGCCTGGCTGCTGCATCAGCCAGGAGTCACTGCTCCAATTATCGGTGCGAGAACAATCGACCAGTTAAAAGACACGCTCGGTGCGGCAGATGTAAAACTCTCTCCAGATCATCTCGCGCGGCTTGACGAAGTGAGTAAAATTGAACTTGGATTCCCGCATGAATTCTTGAATCAAGAGTTTGTTCAAAAATTTGTCACCGGCGGCACGACTATATCAAAATGAACAGCTCGGAATAGTGGTCAGCTGCATGAACTCGATACATATTTTAGCAATTTCCGGGAGCCTTCGAGCTTTATCCACAAATACCAGCCTGCTGCGCGCAGCCTCGATACTGGCACCGGAAGGAGTTGAAATATCGCTTTACGATGGGCTGGCTGACCTGCCCCATTTTAATCCTGACATGGAAGATGATCCGCCTTCTACTGTTCAGAAATTTCGATCCTTGATTCTAAATTCTGATGGCCTGCTGTTCTCGACGCCCGAGTATGCTCATGGGGTTCCAGGAACTTTGAAAAACGCGCTTGACTGGCTGGTAGGCGGCAGTGAGATAGTTCATAAGCCTGTTGCGCTGCTCAATGCTTCTCCCAGATCGGTTATCGCACAGGGATCGCTCACGGAAACGCTGCGTGTGATGTCGACACGAATAGTTTCTGAAGCGAACACCACGGTTCCACTGCTCTCCAGCAAACTGGATCCTGTGGAAATAAGTAAAAATCCTGAGATGGCTGCTATCATCAGCATGAGTCTCGATAGATTTATTAGTGAGATAAAATCGCATTACAGGAACTTGCAGTATCAGCTATGATCAAATGGGTGCAGAATTTTTCCAGATTAATGAGCTACTGATTTTACGCAGTCAATGAATTCGTAAGATGATCTGGATTTATTCGGAATCCGATGGCTTATGTGATAGAAATAATGTAATCTGCGCTAATCTGAATAATCTGCGGATGAAAAAATCTGGGTGTATCGCGATTAAGAGATTTAATATTCGAAGGATTTAAAAGCATTTTATCAACAGATTACTCAGATTTGCGCAGATTACCGATGCAGGATCAATGATTTTTATGCTCAGTCGATGGATTTGAAATTCCATTTCTGAAACGTTCCTATCTGAGAACACTTATAAAAGCGATGGGGAGATTGATCCTGGAAGCTGCTCGCCTGCATAACATCAGGGAGTTATTCATGCGGTGAGGGATCTGTTTCTATGGATGGGCGGAGAAGTTGGTCAACCGGGGCGTCCGGCGCATAGCCTGCAGGACGCAGCAGCGAGGCAGTTGAGGAATCATTCATGGTCGAAGCGCGGAGCAGTGTTCGTTGAGCAGTAACTGAACCAGCATTCAGTTTGAGATAGGGCAGACATTCCTGAGCCGCTGCCTGTATCATCCTCTGCCTTTTTGTCAGCGATTTTCGATTAGCCAGCCTCTCGACGATAGAAATGAATGACTCGTTTCCTACTTGTTCTAAAGCTTTTAGCATGGCTAGTTTCAGGTCGAGGCCTTCCTGGGTTCCATGCAGAGTTTGATATTCGACTTCCAATGCTCGGTGGAGCGCTCTGTATTGTGATGGAGTGAGAAGGCAAGCGTCACTTGCCTTCAGCTTATATAGCAGCGGAGTCAACGCTTTGTGTCTCTGCTTCGATTGCGCTCCACTAATATTGATATCGAAAGTTTCGATGAGAGGCCCAATCGCCTTCACACTTCCGATGCGTATTAACTCTTCTATATCAAATGGGAAAGGCTGTTTGCTGTCACGGAGTATAATTGCGGATGCCGCTGCTCCGAGGGCTCCGATATAGAGCGTGGTAACTACTGTAGCGAGTATGGAAGAGGGATGGTAGATCAGAACGGGCGCGGCGGCTAGCGCCAACGGAACCGTTGCAACAAGCGCAATCTTAGCTCCGAGAGTTTTAGTCCGCCTGCGAACTTTGGTTGTCGCTTCTGCTATCATCCCATCCACAACAGTTTCACTTGGTACGTCCGCTGCTGTCACATCTGATGAATGAGATATCTGCAGGCCCCTATCTGATTTGTATGTTTCTTCACCAGGAGCATTATTTATCTGGTTTTGCATCTGTTATTTTCTCGCCCCGCAAAAACCCCCTGCTTCTATTTGCATTCTACTATACTACCGAACTGATGTCAACACTTCAGAATAGTTTCTTAACCTAAATTTAAACAACGCTGTGCAGTCCGTGCGAGAAATGAAAACTCCGTGCTCCTGGTATAGGATTACAACAATTTCTGAGGTAAAATCGATTTTAGTTATCATGCGCTGCCGCTTTACTGTCACTGAGTTGTGATTGGTTCGCATCCAAATTTTTTTCGAAAGGCTGCTCAATGACTGAAACAACTCAGCATCCGCTTTCACCCCTTACGGTGGCAGAAATCCAGCAGGCTGCACAGATACTGCGAGACGAATCCAGGGTTACTCCGACAACACGCTTTGTATCCATCAGCCTTAAAGAGCCTTCCAAAGCAGCTGTCCATAATTCTCAATTCGTTATTCCTCCGCGTGAGGCATTCGTTGTCCGTTTCGACAATGCCACCAATTCCTGTTATGAAACTGCCCTTTCTCTCACAGATAATAAACTTCTCTCGTTCCTTCCTATCCCGAACGTCCAGCCGACAATGACCATCGATGAGCAGGTCGAGTGCGAGCAGGCGGTGCTGTCAAATCCGGAATTCAAGGCGCTGCTCAAGCAAAAATATGGAATCGAAGACAGCAGCCTTGTTATGGTCGATATCTGGAGCGCCGGCAATTACGGATCGGAAGAGGATCGGACGCATCGATTGGCTCGCCCGCTCTGTTTCCTTCGAAAGAGCTCTGCGGACAACGGTTATGCCAGACCCATCGAAGCGCTGCGCCCGGTGGTAGACCTGAATACAATGCAGGTTATTCGCATCGAGCAGTTCGGCGATTGCCCTATACCATCGCAGGAGAGCAACTATTCGGCTGAACTGCAGAAAGATTGGCGAAGCGATATCAAAACGCTGGATATCACCCAGCCGGACGGTCCGAGTTTTGAAGTGAATGGTTACGAGGTCGAGTGGCAGAAATGGAGCCTGGTAGTGGGGTTCAATGCCCGTGAAGGGCTGACTCTCCATAATCTGCATTTCAATGATGACGGCAGGAAACGCTCGGTGCTATACCGCGCATCTCTTACTGAAATGGTTGTTCCTTACGGCGATCCTGCCCCCACACAGCGGCGAAAGAACGCCTTCGATGTGGGTGAGTATGGCATGGGCGCCTGTGCGAACAGCCTTGAGCTGGGATGCGACTGCCTGGGATACATACACTATTTCGACGCTCAACTCTGTACTAGCCGGGGAGAGCCATATACGATCAAGAATGCGATATGTATGCATGAGGAAGATTACGGCATTCTCTGGAAGCATACAGATCGCCGCCTGGAAACCCCAGAAGTTCGCCGCTCGCGCCGACTGGTGATCTCGTCAGTCTCAACGGTTGAGAACTATGAGTACGGGTTCTTCTGGTATCTCTATCAGGATGGGTCTATCCAGTTCGAGATCAAACTGACTGGTATCCTGTCTCTGGGTGCGCTGCCGCCAGGCGAAAAGCGTATCTTCGGTCAAATGGTAGCTCCGCAAGTCTATGCGCCTAATCATCAGCATTTCTTCAATATGAGGCTGGATTTCGATCTGGACGGCACCAATAACTCGGTCTATCAAGTGGACATCGTTCAGGGGGCAGAAGGAGAGGACGATCCGTATGGAAATGCCTTCTACGCCTCCCCGACTCTCCTGCAAACTGAGAAACAGGCGCGCGCCCGACTCAATCTGGAGACAGCCCGCACCTGGAAGATCGTCAACCCGAATGTTCTGAACGCCGTCGGAGAGCCGGTAGGATACAAACTAATGCCTGGCGACAACTCCATCCCTTTCGCCAATAAGGATAGTTGGTGGCGCAAACGGGCGGGATTCGTCGAAAATCATGTCTGGGTGACACCTTTCCAAGAGGATGAGAAGTATGGAGGAGGAGACTACCCGAACCAGAGTAATGGGGGAGACGGCTTGATTCAGTGGACCGAACAGGATCGGGCTCTTGAAAATACGGATGTGGTGCTTTGGTATACCTTCAGCCATACGCATATTCCCCGTCCGGAAGACTTTCCGGTAATGCCGACCGCATATATCGGATTTATGCTCAAGTCGAACGGATTCTTTACCGCCAATCCAACTCTGGATGTGCCTCCATCAGTTATAGCCTGCACAGCGGAAGACGACTGCTGTCACTAAAGTCCGATCATGGTGAATCTATTTACGACCATCTTTCGCAAAGTGCATGATATTGAAATTGTGTTCGCTGGGTACAACAATGGAGACGATGATGAGCTCGAAATCTACGAGGGCCAGATATAATTACGGTATTGTAATTATATCTGGCCCTGAGTGAAACGAGGTAATGGAACTGAACATCCAGCCATACCGATACAAATTGTATGATTGCTTATAGCGATTAGAATTGATAAACCCTGATCGTTAAAAAGTGATAGCGTCGCTCCGAAATGCTGGCCGCGTTTCGCATTCATTGATGAGCAAACTTTCAACTCAGCCGTTTATAACATTGGAAAGAGGTTATGTAGTCGATAAGCAGATCTGCTCTACCGAGCTATCTCTACTGGAAATCTCATTAGTCAAATCTTGAAAGTCGAGATTAATAAGTGGTATCAAAACTCAGCAATAGAATGTAATTCGGATAAAATGGTGGAGGAGCTATCGAACTTTATTCACAAAATGAAAATCAGCGATAGATTTCATCCACTTAAACGGCTGACGAATATCTGCTGGAGTGTTGTTATAAACAGAATCGCCGACAGGATGATAAGTACAATGGTTGTTGTCCATGCCACCGCGTTGTAAGTTCGGCTGTTTGTGTACGTTCCCATTAATCGCTTGTTGTTTACCAGACGCAGCATCAGCACGAGAATGATTGGCAGCAGTATCGCTCCGACAATATTTGGCAGGATGATGAGCATGGCAAGATGATCCGGATAGCGCATCACTACCAGCACGGAGGAGACGATCAAAAAAGTGAATGTACTGATAAATAAGGGAGCTTCACGAGCTCTCCGACCAACACCAGACTCCCAGCCGAGCGCCTCCGTTACCGCATAGGCAGAGGAGAGCGGCACTGTAATTGCGCCGAAACAGGAGGCGTTAAAGAGGCCGATTGCAAAAAGCCCGGTTGCAAGCGGTCCGGCAAGCGGCCTTAATGCCTTAGCCGCATCTGTGATGTTCTCGATATTGTGCACTCCATTCGTATAGAGCGTTGCGCCGCAGCTCACAACGATAAAGAAAGCAATGAAGTTAGTGAAAAATGCACCAAATAACACATCTATCCGAGTATTCCGATAGGCTTCTACTCGAATTCCCTTATCACGTACACTGGACTGAATATAAAACTGGCCCCAGGGAGTTATCGTGGTACCTACCACACTGATTATCATGAGAACGTAGGCATGGATGGGTTTTATCGCTTTTAGATCGGGTAAAAAGGACTGTTTCGCAACCTGTCCCCAGTGTGGGTGAGCCAGAACCGCGCTCACGATATAGAGCAGATAGACTGTCGAGGCGGCTAGCAGTATCCGTTCCAGTTTCTTGTAGGAACCTCGTGTCACGAGCAGCCATACACCTATTGCCACTAAAGGAAGCACCCAGAACCTTGCTTTTTCTCCCAGATAGAGCTGCGATGCGGCCAGAATGCCTGCAAACTCAGAAACGGTAGTTGCAAAGTTAGCAATGAGCAGCACTGCCATTGCGAAAAGAGTTATCTTTACTCCAAACTCCTCGCGTATAAGATCTGCAAGCCCTTTGCCTGTGACGACTCCCATCCTGGCGCATATCTCCTGAGCTACGCCAAGGGCTACCGTGGAGAGGATTAACACCCAGATCATGCTGTACTGGTACTGCGCACCTGCCTGAGAGTAGCCAAATATGCCGCTCGCGTCGTTATCGGCGTTAGCAGCAATTATTCCTGGACCAAGAATGCTAAAAAACATCCAGATCCGGCTTTTTCGCAGGAGGCGGCGGGCTGTCCTTCGGAGCATGCTCTCTCTTTCCAAGGCTAGGAGGCAATACACGGCAAAAAATCAGAGCATCGTGAATCGATATGCTCTGTAATGACGGCCATCCTTACTGGTTAAGCAGAAATCTATGGAAATCCGGGAGCGGCTGCGCCACTTCCCTTCTGATCACAGTGAGGGGGATAGAGGCGAAACTGCCGTGAGATCACCAGTGCCTTTCCAGTGAAGGAGGCCGATGGTACTGTGGCTTGAATCGTTAGACATCTAGAATATGTTCTTCCGGATCTGCGTAAACAGCGTACTCAATTGTACGGATTAGAACTGCAGTCCTGTCCTATTATACCCTGTTGATCTCTGGCTTGTACAGTCAAAATTTGGATAAGCTTGTTTCTAATAATTGCTATATAGAGGTTGACAATATAAGTTAAACATGTTAAGATATTAACATCTTCTTTAAGGAGGCTGCCATGGCCAAGCTGAAAACTGGATTTACTCTTATTGAATTACTCGTGGTAATAGCAATCATCGCAATTTTAGCTGCAATTCTTTTCCCTGTCTTTGCGCAAGCTCGTGAGAAAGCGCGGGCGATCTCTTGTATCAGCAATATGAAACAGCTCGGATTGGCAGCCAGAATGTATCAGCAGGATTACGACGATAAGTTCGTTCCCTCTTACATGTATCAGAAGCCGCCGCAATCTGATCCCGATATCAACTGGTGGGACGATATTCTACAGCCATATATAAAGAATAGAGGTGTGGTGCTTTGTCCCAGCCGCCAGTGGGAAGAGACTTTTACAGCTCCGAGAAATCAGTGGGCCGATGTTGGCGGCGTTAAGAAGAAACTCTCCAGCTATGGAGTAAATGATATGAATGTGTTCTACACATTCTACACAGGCCAGGAAAAAGTGTGGGAAGATGCGAACGAAGCTACCCCGAACGTTCATACAGGTTTCCAGGATGAAGCTTTCGCGACTGCCTGTCCGGATGCGTGGGGCGGTCAGGGAGGATGCAGTATCTCGGATGCAGCAATCATACTTCCCTCGGACACAATCTGGATTATGGACTCCGCGATCGATGAGATCTGGGCGGATTGGGACACGGACTGGAATCGGCAGGACTGGAATCAGGCAGGCAACCGGTGGTCATTGCATTCAGGGGGATTCAATGCCGTATTTGCGGATGGCCATGCAAAATATCGGCACAACGGTTCTTCGAAATTATGTGAATTCACAGTGCAGGATGACTGTGATACTACTCCTCCATTCACACCTTAGACTATCGAAATGGAGAGTAATGACAACATGAAGCGATCAGTTTCGGTCTTGATTATTCTGGCGAATCTATCCTTTACGCTTATACTCTGCAGCGGATGTTCACAAAAAATTGAGAAGCAAAGTCAGGCCGGTCCACCCGCGGGATCACCCGCTGCCAACTATTTGCAGAAGGCAAATGGCGGAAACGCCGGGCGGCGGCCTCCAGGCGGATAGGGGCGACAGCAGAGCGTTATTCAATTCATATTTCAGTAAAGATGCATCTATTAAATATTTTGATAGAGTACATGCATCTTTGCGATCTACAAATGACCTGGTACGTTAGAATGCCCTATGTCCCATAGAATCACATTCCGATAGTTTAGAATATCCATGGAAAGTGCCGTGACGAACTATGTACGCAAGCTGTTAGCTGCTTCGAAATACTCTATTGGGAGCTGTATAGCGTTCCTTTCAGTATTGCAGTTTCTCGTCCTGGCAGCCAGGCTAGCAGCTTATCCATTATCGATACCGCCAGTAAAAAGATGGATTCCTACACCTGGAAGCTATTATTTCAGTACGAACAGCAAAATTGTAATACCACTTGAATCAAAAGCAAATCTCCTTGAATTAGCACAGCTATTATCAAAAGAGTTGTCGGAAATAGATGGAAATCACCATGCTGTAGTAAATGGCAAACCGCATGCGGACGATATATTTATAGCAATTTCAAAATCGAATAGGCCTATGGTAGTGGATAAATATAAAATTACCATCGGGAAATATGTGTCGATTAGCGCTGAAACTGCTTCGGGAGCTTTTTACGGCACCAGAACTCTGCTTCAGTATTTGCGGCAGAGTTCGAAAATCGAATGTGGCAGCGGGGAAGACTGGCCGGACTATCCTATGCGCGGCCTGATGGTGGATGTAGGGAGAAAATATTTCACGCTAAACTGGCTCCTGAATGAAGTGCGTGATATGAGTTTTTTTAAGCTGAATACGCTCCATCTTCATCTATCAGACAATACTGGATTCCGAATCGAGAGTATAAGTCATCCGGAACTGACTGCGAATACAAAGCCATTTTACAGCTATGAGGATATGCATCGGCTTATTCAAACGGCTAAAAGCTATCATGTTGAAATTATTCCAGAGATAGATATTCCCGCCCACTGCGGCGCAATATTAAAAGTTTATCCAGATCTTCGACTGAGAGATAAGGATGGCAACTATCTTTATGATAAGCTGGACATCAGTAAGCCTCTTGCCTATGTTTTGATTAAGGATCTGATCCGAGAATATAGTGCGCTATTTCCCGGACGCCAGTGGCATATTGGAGGAGATGAGTTCCTGCATCCTGCTGAATTTAACGATTATCCTCAGCTCTTAAAATTTGCAAAAAAGAAAATGGGGCCGCTTGCTTCAAGCGTCGACGCTTATATCTGCTTCGTGAACGAAATCGACTCAATTCTTCGTTCTTATGGAAAACATGCGCGTGCCTGGGCAGATCCATTTGAGTATCTCAGTTTTACCAGAGCATCCGCTGGGCTGCATCACGACATATCTTTTGAGCTATGGAATCAATATGCTTCGCCTAAAGATATGATCTGGCATGGGTACAATATATCAAATGCAAGTTTTCAGCCTCTCTATTATAATGTGGGAGACGGAACCAATACGAGCGCTCAGGATATTGTAGAAAACTGGTCCCCGAACTTAGAGTTTTGCAGCGCGCGCAAAATATCCATACCCGCCTTCGACCCGCATCTTGAAGGCGCAAAATATCACGTTTGGGCAGATAATCCCAACGCGGAAAACGAAAATGATATTGCCGCAAACATTGCGCTTCCTCTGCATGGAGTGGCGCTCAAATGCTGGGGAACTTCGTCGCATCGAATGGGTTTGATTCCCTTTGAGAAACTGTCGAAGCAGCTGGAAATGACGACACATTTTAAAAACTAACTGGAATTGCGGCGAAGTTATAAAACCACTCATCTTTGCGATTTGAGCGAGTTTTCAAGAAAGAGCATTCGCGTGTCCACTGGTATAAATACTACGAATTCAAAATATGATCGTGTAGCAAATAGCCTTCTGGAAGAGATAAAATCCGGACATCTTATGCCTGGTGAAAGACTGCCGGGAGAGCACGAACTGGCACTCCGATATGAAGTCTCGTATCTGACCATGCGTAAAGCAATCACCAGCCTGGTTGATTCGGATATACTGCTGAGAGTACGAGGGAAGGGCACGTTTGTTTCGGATAACAGACCGCGCAGTGAAACTGTGAGCAGTAAGTCGATGGCTTTACTGCTTCCCGGAGTTCTGTTCAGCCTTGATCCTCACTATTTTCCGGAACTGCTGGAAGGCTTTCAAGGGGAGATGAACGCGCAGGGCAAACGAGCAGCCATACAGTCTTATGATATCCTGGACACACATGCCTTTCTGGACCCTGGAGCAGCAGTGGCCTGTCTGCTTTTTGAGACACCGGACCTGCAGTTGATCGAGCATCTGCGGGACAGCGGTTATCGCGTGCTGGCTATCAACCAGTATTCCGGCCGCCGTTCGATTCCATGCGTGCGTATTGATGACGGGCTGGGCATGGATCAGGCAGTCGCACATCTGGTATCGCTCGGACACGAGCGAATCGGATTCATCGCGGGGCCGACCGCGAATATCGATGCGGGCATACGTCTGCGCGGGTTCCGCGCCGCATCGCGAAAGTACGCGCTGAAAGCAGCGACTGAATCCGGGGAAGGTTTCACCGAAGCTTCCGGTTATGCCGCCGCCCGTCAACTGCTATCCGCTCCCAATAGGCCGACTGCGATAGTCTGCGCGAGTGACCTCTCCGCGCTCGGGGCGATAAAGGCGGCAGAAGACAGTGGTCTTTCCGTTCCAAGAGGTATATCTATCGTCGGATTTGGAGACTTTTCCGTAGCAAACTACACCTCGCCTCGATTAACCACCGTTCGCCAGAAAAGACGTCTGCTCGGTCAGATGGCGGCCAAGTCTTTGATAGAAATCGCAGATGGCGGCGATCCGGGTAACTCTCTCCTAAGCACCGACCTGATCATACGCGAATCCACCGTCCAAACCATCTCTTCTTACTCCGACCCCGCACTTGCCGAAGTGGTGTAAACATCAGAACATACATTATGATGTTTAAACGAAATATCCCCGCTCATATATTGTGAGCAGGGATATGCATTGTCTTGTCTGGTTGGAGACTATATCACTAATTTATGCTAACTTGGAATCATTAAATATCGCGAATAGTTTTCTTCTGGCATTGAATGGAAGTCGTACTCATTGCACGCATTTGATATGCAGTCCAGTGATATGGTACCGTTAAGTATCTATGTTTAAATAGTGCAGAACTGAATTATTGTTAAGTGTCATAAACATAATGTCAGATGAGAACGCTGTATTCTGGCGATCGAAGTCTCAGTCTTTGTAGTTCTGAGCAGAGCAGATACAGGTGAGAATTGGGTGATTTTGATTCATAATGTGTAGGTCTGCTTTCCTGCACGCTCTACGAATTTGCAGCCATATTGTGGCTGGTAATCCTGCAGAAGCCGTATTAGTACAACGATCATACCTATACAGCTTGGTGCCGTAAGGCAGATTTAATAATGCACGCGTAAAAGACTTCAAATTAGAGAAGACCAAAACCTTCGCATGATCTGAAGCTAGAATATATAAGGATTTTGGTGACTTATTCGATGCCTCATTTTCATTAATCACAAGAAAGCCATTACTGGTTTTTAGCGCAACTGGGACAGAACCACCTTCCGCCGCGTTGAACCAATAGAGCACGGGCTTACCATGTGCAGTAACTTCTCCGGGCTTGGCACGGAATCCAAGGACATCATTTTGAAGAGATGTGGCAACAATCTTAACTGGTTTAGTCGTAAGCAAATACTCTTGCTGCTGTTCTGACAAGCGTTCATCTAGACGGTGCTGATATATAATCATCGTTACCAGCACTGTGGCAGACAAAAAGAGTATTCTACTAGTAAATCGAACCAAGCGTAAAGAAAGTATCATGTAGATCCATATTCTAACAATCTTCGAAATATCAATTCACTCTTCATTATCCAATTATATCATACATAGATCATAAGATGCACATTTTTCGTTCCTTACTCCTTTGACATGCCATTTCCAACATTTGTCATAGTAGTATATTGTACACTATCTAGAATTCGTATTTTCCATCTGGTAAGTCGGCATCCGTAGGGCTGGGGCTTTTCTACCACCGGGTATTGTGCATGTTTAACCCTCTCTTCTTTGGAGATTGATCTCTACCGAAAAGAAATTAATGCCGGATGGGGACAAGCCCCAGCCCTACGCAATACGTTGTGAAGATTGGATATGCTATACTTTATTTATAAGCAGAATCCAACGAAGCTGTTAGGAGTTCGAGTAGATGTCCTTACCCGATGTATCATATTCTCGCCGAAAAACCAGAGAAGTGCATGTCGGTGAGAATGTAATTGTCGGAGAAATCTGGTCGTGGTCCAGTCCATGATCACCGAAGAGACCCACTACGTCCCCGCGGCGGTCGAGCAGATCATCGCGATGCACAAGGCAGGCTCGGAAATAGTGCGCGTCACCACCCCCAACATTGCCTAAGCGCGGTGCCTCGAAGATATCAAGCTGCGCCTGAAAGTCTAATACCGATGGTTTCAATGAGTGGACAGCTATGCTGCGTCCGCAAATCATGAAACTCTGGAAATCTGATAAAAATCGTGACTCGTCATTAGGCGTGAATGAGACCGTTGTCGCGAATACCCAAGTCTGCGTTTTCTGTGTTGGCTGGAACAAATCTACTAATTCTTCGAGTAAAAGGATTGATTATTATGAAAAGAATCGCGTATCTATTCCTTTGCCTTTTACTCATCGCTTGTCGGACGTATGCATCTCAAATCGTGCGCGTTCCGGGAACGTCTGTCTCCTTGGAACCGCCCAAGGGCTTTACCTCATCAAAGCAATTTCCGGGCTTTGGGAGTGCAGAGAATTCAGCATCTATTTTGGTGACGGAGATGCCATTTTCTTTCGCCAAAATGCGCGACGAGATAGTCTCCAAAATGAAGACCGGCATGGCAGCAAAGCAGATGACTTTTATCTCTCAAGAGGACGAGAACCAGACAATACCGCCTGGCTTGCTCCTCCATATCGAACAAAGAGCAGCTAACATAGACTATTTGAAATGGATATTGCTCACAGGCGACACACAGAAAACTGCTATGATTGTGGGAACATTTCCAAAAGATTCCGATGCCGAACTTGGATCTGCCATCAAGAAATCCGTCTTGACTGTGGCTTTTAGCCAAAGATCGTTCGAGAATGTCTGGAATGGGATTTCATTTCGTGTAACCCCGAGTAAAAAACTTAAGATTGCCGGCAAACTCGCAAATGCTATATCCTTGACCCATTCCGGCAGAATGGGTCAGAAAGACCTAGATGATGTATTCTACATCGTATCACCCTTTATAAGCGGTCGAGTAACTGATATAAAGATCGTATCTGAGCAAAGTATAAGACAGACGACGGATACTCGGAATGTACGTAATCTCAAAGGGAAAGCTATCTCAATTAATAACTATCGCGGATATGAAATTATTGCGGATGCAAACGATATCAAAACTAGATCAGCATTACTCCTATATCAGGTAGTCATTCAAGGCACAACACAGGATTATCTAATTGTTGGAATAACTGAACGCAAGCAGGCAAGTATATACCTACCGGAATTTCGTAGATTATCCTCGACGTTTCATATTGTGCCAACACATAAATAAAATGCTACCTTTAAAACTGCATGTTGTCTGATCTCTTTATGTATTAAATTCTAAAAAATTGTATCGGATAGCGTCTCATTTTTATTCGAATTAGCTCTTATATTCTGACTGCATGATTACGGTTCAATTATTACGGGTATGCACACATGTACATATTTGTATAGATCACGAAGATCTCTGTTATTCAGTGCTAGACATTCCCAGGTCTAATCTCGAGAATTGCCTCCGCCATGGTTAAGAATTTTACCGCCATGTCTGGTATCTTGTGGTGAAGTGCTGTGATGTAGCCATGCATTAATGTTTCGGTTGTACCTTGCCTTATTAAATGATGTGAAAAACTCCACTTAGCATCGATTTGGTTCGGATAGTTCAAAGCCAGCGCAACTAAAACTGACTGTTCGGGTTTTTTCGCGTGATAAAATATCTGGCTTCTGGTGTACACCTATCTCCTTCACACAGCTTATTATTTTTCGGGTTAAGTCCCAGTGCGATATGGTAACTACATACGATTTTTGACCCGAATAAAGCTGCAAAAGTCTTGCTCACTTGTGAACCACAATATATTGTTGATTTGCTCCCTTTCGTATTTCCGGCACAACAGAATGTGATTATCACGTTTGCAGCGGAGTAAATATAGCAAATGTAAAAAGAAAGCTCCAATGAACCAGTGTTTAAGTTTTATTCCCATGCCGTTATTCTCCTCAGCATTCTTCATATTCAATTCGCTTATGGAATATGTTGACGCTGCAAGTCCCTAGCAATGTTATCATAAATACGCTAAGTAGGCAGATTTTGAGTAGATCATAGATTTCCTTCTTGCAGTAAGTGTACCTAACCGCAAACCGTGGGTATCCATTTCCTTGAATTAGATAGCAGTAGCAGGAGTGTACGGATATGCTATACTTTATTTATAAGTAGAATCCAATGAATTTGTCAGGAGTTCGAGTAGATGTCCTTACCCGATGTATCATATTCCCGCCGAAAAACCAGAGAAGTGCATGTCGGCGAGATTGTAATTGGCGGAGATAACCTGGTCGTGGTGCAATCCATGATCACCGAAGAGACCCACAACGTTCCCGCGGCGGTAGAGCAGATTATCGCGATGCACAAGGCGGGCTCGGAAATTGTGCGCGTCACCACCCCCAACATGGCCGAAGCGCGCTGCCTCGAAGAGATCAAGCTGCGCCTCAAAAAGCAGTACCGAGATGTTCCCCTGGTTGCAGACGTGCACCATCAGGGCAGTGATATCGCTGTGGAAGTGGCCAAGTACGTCGATAAAGTACGCATCAATCCCGGGCTGTTTGTTTTCCGAAAGCGTGTGGAGCGCAGCATCGACTACACCCGGTCGGAAGTCGAAGAAGAGATCGAGGCGATCGAGAAAGAGCTTCTCCCCGTACTCACCGCCTGCAAAGAGCGCAACCGGGCGATGCGTATCGGCGTGAACCACGGCTCGCTCGCGGAACGGCTTACCGTCATGTACGGCGACACCCCGGAGGGTATGGTCGAAAGCGCCATCGAATATATTCAAATCTGTGAGCGCAACGACTTCCGCAATATTGTCATTTCGCTCAAAGCGTCTCGCGTAGCGGTTATGCTGCAGGCCAACCGACTGATGGCTCAGCGAATGGCCGAATTGAATATGAACTATCCGCTGCATTTAGGAGTCACAGAAGCAGGTGATGGTCAATACGCGCGAATTAAAAGCACTACCGGGATAGGAACTCTGCTGGCGGAAGGTATCGGTGATACCATACGTGTCTCTCTCGCCGAAGACCCGATCAACGAGCTGCCGGTCTGTTACGATATCCTTCAGGCCTTGGGATTGCGGCGTACCAAAACGGAGTTCATTGCCTGCCCATCCTGCGGTCGTACAAAATTCGATCTGCCTACTGTGCTCGCTCAGGTCAAATCCGCAACCGACCATCTTCCGGGTTTGAACGTAGCTGTGATGGGCTGCATTGTTAACGGCCCTGGAGAAATGGCGGATGCAGATTATGGCTATGTGGGCAAAGCTGGCGGAAAAATCTCATTATATCGAAAACGCGAAGAAGTGAAGTCCGGGATTTCTCAGGAAGACGGCGTCTCCGAACTCATCTCACTCATTAAATCAGACGGCCGCTGGCAGGATCCCCCTGAGGGCTGGGTCACGAGCAAACCACTCACAGCAGCAGGACCATCCGGAAGAATTAAAAGCAGCATCTCATTAACACCAAAATAGAGTATCTCCTTCAGTCCTTCTCACAGGTCCGAACGAGCGATTCATAGGGCAGTGGCATCGTCCACTGCCTCAAATATTAACGATCAAAATGGTGAGCAAGAAGCTATTTATCAGGCCAGTGGCTTCGTCCAGTGCCTTAAATAGTAAGGATCAAAATAGTGCGGAAAAAGCGATTCTGAAAAGAGCTAACTTCCATTCTCTCCCGAAAATGGTAATAAGGTTAAAATAGCTTAACAGAATTCCTTATATACTGCGTATAGTGATATATTCCGATATATAAATGATGCTCGAATCTGAATAAAGGGGAAGTTGATGGCATATCCAACATTTCAACGAGATTCCACGATAGGCAAAAATCATGTTCTGCCTGAAACCCGTGCTCTTGCTGTAATTGGTTGTGCCGACCTTCTAGCCACTGTCTATTTTGTATCCACCGAGCAGGCTTCCGAAGCGAATCCTTTAATGGCAGGAATCCTCGAAAACTCCGGGCCAATAGGCTTTGTAGTGTTCAAGGCTTTGATGCTGGGAATTCCGCTTATCATTGCAGAACTGGCCAGAAAGCAGAGCCCGCATTTCGTCCAGAAGGCGCTTAAGATAGGTGTGGGAGCCTATGTCGTTCTGCTGGGATATGCTTATCTCCCGAGATTCTTGATGATGTTTGCATAATCTGCGCTCGTTCTCCTCCACTGCTTTCGTATTCGTGGTACAATAGCCTGGTATTTTTATGCAGTAATTCTACGGAATACCAGATTGATAGATGCATGGATCCACCACGAATCACTATATTTTCCACTCCTCTGATCTCAACATGGGTGCTGGATGAAACACACAGAATACTTTTTGATGTGGGCGATGGCGCAGCAGCGATGCTCGAGGGCAAGATTCATAAGGCCAACATCGTAGCGCTTACCCATGCCCATCGTGACCATATTGCCGGTTTGCCGCAGGTCTTAAATCTAAGAGGCGGTATGGCTGCAGAAAATGGTGATCCGCTTAAAGTAATTCATCCTGATGGCAGTGGTTCTTTCATGTCGATGGCACGTTTTCTTTCCAGGTTCGATCAGGCAACATCCGGTAAGGTGCAATGGCAGCAGTGGAAACCTGGCAGCCAGATAGAGCTGGATGACGGAAGATTTCTCCGGGCGTATGCGACCAGGCATGTCGCCTGCCCTGATCCCGATAGAAATAGAAGTTTAGGTTATCAGATTGGCCGACAGGTAGAACGCCTTCGACCTGAATTGCGTAGTATGCCTCAGAGTGAACTGGATCTGCTTCGAAAAGCAGGTGGTCGCGAGGCAATTACTGTGCGGGAAGAGGAGATACTCTTTACGCTCACTGGGGATACCGCTGCGATGACCGCTGATACTCTGGGAGGCTGCCGATTTTTGTTGCATGAGTGCACCTTCCTCGATGTAGATGAAGCACGAGTATCTGAAGCGAAGGATCGCGGCCACGAACACTCCTATCTGAGTGAAGTGCTTGATCTGGCTGAGATGGCTGATGTGGAACGCCTTGGGCTGTATCACATATCCAAACGATATACAGACGACGAGATTGTTAAAGCGGTCCGAGCAGGATGTGCTAAACGTGATTTGAAATGTCGTGTCAGTATCGCGCTGCCCGGACGTTTATATGTTGATCTCTTTTCTCAGGCTGTCTGGCCCGGTAAAAATTGACATCCTCTGCCAATACGCTGCTGACTTACAGTAGAGCCGA
>JBBRDM010000098.1:0-19728 GCA_038203935.1 Chthonomonadales bacterium | reverse complement strand
CGAGATCCCGCCGGGGCTGTCGCTGCCTTAATGAGTGCTAATGAGTAAATGATAATTTGAGAAGAGATACTGCACTGAAATTAAGAAAGCAGCGCAATAACGATTCTACTATCCGGTTGGAATTGGGATTTTCGGCATCGTGATCGGCGGCGGAGAGATGTAGTCCGGTACGAGTTCGATCGCCGAAGTGAGCGGAATGCCAGATTGGATACGACCGAGTGCAATTTTACCTGTTTCTGCAGCGTCCGCATACTGCGCAGAACCGAAATGGATTTTACTTCCGGAGAAACATTCCCTTAAGTCGTCCTTGAAGTGCATCGAAGACTTCCCGCAAAAAAGGATGCGCGAAGGTAAAAATGCTTTTAGATTTGATGCCAATTCCGGAATCGTGAGAGCAGCTGGATTCAGCAAATTTTTAGGGAGATCCTTGTCGACTTCGTAGGCTGCTGTGTATACTACACCGCGCCTGCAGGGCAGCATTGGAACGATTATGGTATTTCCAAGGCCGCAGTATTGCCAGGCAATGGCCTCCAGGCTTCCCACCCCAACTATAGGCTTATTCAGCATGGATGCCAGCATCTTGAACGTCATCACACCAATCCTCGAGCCGGTAAACGAACCAGGACCAGTACCTACAGCAAACACATCGATCTGATCGATTTTTAGATCTGCCGCTTTCAAAATGAAATCAATGCTTCCTATTAGCCGTTCCGAAAGGTGCATGTTATGCTGGAATGTCTGTTCCTCTGCCAGTTGTTCTTTACGAAAGAGAGCAATACTGCAGATATCGAGGGAAGTTTCGGCGGCAAGTAAAAGTTCGGGCTCTATATTCATGAATTTGCCCTAGCAGTGCGCCTTTGAGCAATTTCAGGATACTTTTTTTCCAGCGGGTTCACTAGTGTTATATAAAGTTCTCCCTCTCCCTCCAACGTCAAAATCCGCTGCTCCTCTGTATCCGAATGTGCTGGAATATCTATACAGATATTTAGTCGTTTATCGGGCAAAAAATCCAAAATTTTATCAGCCCATTCTATAACAATGATGCCATCACGTTCAAAATAGTCTTCCAGGCCGATATCATACATCTCAGAATTATCAGTCAAGCGGTAGGGATCGATGTGAAACATCGGTATTTTTCCGGAATATTCCTGAATCAGTGTAAACGTGGGACTCGTGACATCGTCTTTAATTCGAAGCCCGGAAGCAATTGCCTGGGTCAAAGTCGTCTTACCCGCTCCAAGATCACCGTTCAGCGCCACTACATCTCCAGATTTCAACAGGGTGCCGAGAAAATATCCAAATTTACGCATAGAAGCAAGATCGGGGAGATCGAATCGTACCACAGCAGATTGAGGCCCTGCGTTACTCATTTTTTACAATTTTCACATCGTCGATATTAAATATAGACGTATTTACCGGGCGGTCCGGGTCAGGCAGGTCGACGCCAGGCTGATTTACGGTAGTAAGTTCGGGAAAAGTGCGATTTTTACCGGTTCGGAAGCTGATGCGTTCCACGGTACCCACTTTGCACGCGCATCGGAGATCGGTTGCCACACTGCGGTGATCCAGGTCAAGACTGTATCTGCCAGTTGTTAAATCAATAACCAAATTGAAATCCATCCAGCTGCCAGGAGAATAGTTGCCAACGGATTTTAGCTTTGTACCATCTGTGAAACTGATGGATCCTTTTTCATCCAATACCAGCTGCACCGGCCGTTTGCCCGAATGATCTAAAACATCGATTTCCAGCCGTCCATAATCATTTTGATGGGCATAGATTTTGAAGCTCAAGGATGCTTTGTGACTCTCTGGAAATATTCTCACGGCACGTGAATAATCGTAAGGTTCCCCATTCTGAAGTTCCAAACTTTTGTTGTCAGAACTGGGAAAATTTACTACGGAGACATTTGCCCATTTCGGGCTGTATATATTCCAATCGACGACTATTCCGCCAGTATCCATCCCATCGAAATTATCATTCACATTAGAATCTACTCTAATTCGAACAGGCACGGAAACTCTTACTATCCATATATCTTCTTTGTTAACGCTATAGGCGTCCCAGAGTGCACCGTCCGGGGGAGTACCATTTCCTTCCTCAATTCCCCTGTTGTACTGCGGTCCGTAATCCTTCCATCGGCCCTTGAATCTAGGCATAGGAACCTCTCCATGAATACAGGAAAGGTTATCGAATGAAATTCCATCTTCAGAGGTCGCGACGGCTAGCGGCCAACGGTGTTCGCCCTGAGGGCTAGGGTTATAGACAACTGCATATCGGCCATCGGTCGTTCTCTGTCCCCAGAATTTGGCGCCGTCCATCACAAAGGAGGGAACTTTAACCACGGGAGACCATGTTTTGCCTTCGTCTTCAGAAAGGGCAGCATGCGACCATTTCCAAAGGCCGACCACTTTACCATCTTTTCGATGGTAGAACGAGAGAGCTTCATATCCCCCTACTGAGTAAAACCCATCTGTACTCTGTTCCTCATCCCACCATTGAGCACGCATGAGTCTATTTCGAAGTATAGAGTCACAGGCCTCTTTAAATCCAGCATCTTCCGAATGTATATAATACGGCAAATGCGTATTCTGCTCGCCCCAGCCTTTCTGAGTGTTATATTTCAAAAAGTATATCGGCCCAAAACTGTTGTCCTTGTATATCTCTCGTACCACTCGCCCGATTCCGGTTCCATTAACGGGATCAGGATAAAACCCGATAAAACCCATCACGAGGAGTCGTCCATTCGGCGCTGCATAAAATCCCATTCTTTGATGCATCATTGCCGGACTGCCATCCGCAAGTGTGTAGACAGGAAATACAGCTCGCGGCATATCCCAATGAATTCCATCTTTCGATGTAACCAATAGAGTGTGACCTGGAGGAACATGCTCATCCGCAGGATTGCTTAAATACTCCAGAAAAAAGGTGTGATTCCAATAAGCGAGCATGGCAGCATGGTTATAAGTCCAGCCAAATCCATCGCTGCTTTCGGTATGGGAACGATTTGCCCGCATCACCTGAAAATTAGAGGCTCCCACGGCTGGTCGAAGTCCGCCATCGTGCAGGGAACAGTCTGCCCACTCTTTGCCAGTATACCGAACAGGTTCTTGCACCGTTCCTGCTTCCACCTTTACACTCCTACTCGCGGGAAATTCCGCCAGAACTCTTTCGGCACTCTGAGCAAACATAATGGCAGCTGCCAGCGAAAGCATCCAAAACAAACTTGTTTTCCGCATCGATGCACCCTCGTACAAATTAGAAAATGGATTATGCTTGTTCGATTTCAGCAGCGATTCTGTCTGCAGACATCCCTGGATCTTCCGAGCCAGTGATGGGACGGCCGATAACTAGATAGTCGGCACCCAGACCGATTGCTTCGGATGGAGTTTTAACGCGGGATTGATCTCCTGCGTCGCTTCCAGCAAACCGGACACCAGGAGTAACTACAAGAAAATTTCTATCGGGTACAGCCGCCCGTACTGCCTCAATTTCGTGAGGCGAAGCAATCACGCCATCACATCCGTGATTATAGGCAAGCTTTGCCATCTGGGCAACATACTGCTTAACGGGGTAATCGCACAGCAAATCATTCTTCAGGGTTTCTTCACTAATGCTTGTAAGCAGCGTAACGGCTAAAATTTTTGGACGGTGGCTTGATACTTCCTTTGATAGCTTCTCTCCAGCCCTGACGGCAGCTTCCAGCATTGCAGCGCCACCAGATGCATGCACGGTGACACACCAGACTTGCTGCCGAACAATTCCGCGCATCGCACCTGCAACCGTATTGGGAATATCATGAAGTTTGGCATCACAAAAGATTTTATCGGCGCCTGCATCTTTCAATTTCTCGATGATTTGAATGCCCGCAGATGTGAGCAGTTCCAGACCGACTTTGAATACTCCGACTTTCTCGCGAAGCTGACCAACGAGCTGTATCGCACGAAAAGCGTTGTCAACATCCAGCGCACATATTATTCTATCTTTCGGCAGCAACTAAACCTCCTAATTTTTCAGCAAAGTGACAAGCTGTAAACTGTCCGCTGCCTATCTCTCTCAGCAGTGGTATCTCTTTGGCACAGATATCCTGAGCATGCGGGCAGCGCGACCTGAACCGGCAGCCTGATGGTATAGAAACAGGACTTGGAACATCCCCTTCGAGAGGAATTCGTTCCCGCCGCTTGGAGGGATCTGCAATTGGCACGGAGGCGAGAAGCGCCTGGGTGTAGGGATGGCGAGGATCCATAAATAACTGATTGGATGGTCCTTCCTCAACAATTATTCCCATATACATCACAGCAACCCGATCACAGATGTGGCGTACTACGGAAAGGTCGTGCGCTATGAATAGATAGGAAAGACCATGTGATGACTGAAGATCTTCAAGCAGATTTAATATCTGTGCGCGGATCGAGATATCCAGAGCCGAGATCGGCTCATCCAGAATAAGCAGCTTTGGATCAGTTGCTATCGCTCTGGCAATGCCGATACGCTGGCGCTGGCCGCCAGAGAATTCATGCGGATATCGCGATACAAATTCCGGACGAAGGCCAACGATTTTAAGAAGCTCTCTTGCCCGATCAATACCCTCGGAACGTGAAGTGCAGATATTATGTGCCATCAGCGGTTCAGCGACAATAGCGCCGATCATCATGCGGGGGTCCAGGGCAGCAAATGGATCCTGAAATACGATTGTCATCTTGCTTCGAACCGTGCGCAGATCTTCGCCCTTCAGGCTGATAATATCCACTCCGTCGAGAGCAATAGTGCCGGAGGTCGGCTCTAAGAGACGTAGAATTGCTCTGCCTGCCGTACTTTTACCGCAGCCGCTTTCCCCGACAAGCCCCACCGTCTCACCCTGTTTCACCAGTATGTTTATACCATCGACTGCGTGCACGGTTTCATTAATTGAGCGAAGGCCGTCTCTGCGAGTTACATTAAAATATTTAACCAGCCCCTTAACTTCCAGCAGCGGCGGTATATGTGCCAAGTTGTCGATTGTAGCCTCCATTTTGAATCGAATTAGTTATTAGCCTCCATAATGGAAGCATCTTACCACCTGACCCGTTGCCAGGGTGACCGGTTCAGGCTCACGTGTCTGACATATGTCGGGCATTCTTTTGGAGCAGCGTTCATAAAATGGACAACCACTCGGAAGATGCGCCAGATCCGGCGGCTGGCCCGGAATCGTGTTCAGCCTCTTTAATCTATCATCATCAATCTGGGGAAGTGATTCTAAGAGCGCCTGGGTATAAGGATGCTGGGGAGCGCTGAAAATGAGGTCTACCGTACTGCTCTCCACAACAATGCCCGCGTACATAACCAGCACTCGGTCACACACTTCAGCAACGACCCCAAGATCATGGGTTATCAGGACAACACCTGCATTCGTCATCTTCTGCATCGACTTCATCAGGGTGAGAACCTGTGCTTGAACGGTAACATCGAGCGCAGTCGTCGGTTCATCCGCAATCAATAGTTGAGGATTACAAGCAAACGCTATCGCGATCATAATTCTTTGCCGCTGCCCGCCGGATATTTGATGAGGATACTGACGGTAGCGAATTTCGGGAAGCGGTATTCTAACATCCCTCATAAGCTGCAGCGCACGCTCTTTTGCCTCTCTTTTATTGGCTTTTGTGTGCAGGCGAATAGGCTCCGCGATCTGTTCACCCAGAGTCATCGTAGGATTTAACGAAGAAAAGGGATCCTGGAAAACCATTGCGATCTGCTGACCGCGTATTTTACGCATCTCATCTTCGGAAATTCCGACCAACTCTTTGCCATCAAACTTGATTGACCCGTCCGTGATTTTACCCGGTGGAGAAGGTATCAGGCGCATGAGCGATAGCGCTGTAACACTTTTACCAGAGCCGGATTCCCCGACAATTCCAACCGTCTCACCTCGTTCAATCTGAAAGGATACTCCTCTTACCGCTTTAACCACGCCGATAGATGTATGAAATTCCGTTTTTAAATCCTCAACAGATAACAGGGTAGCCGCCAATAATTCCATCCTTTCCAGATGTCCTGCATATTGGGCAAGAACTGAAAAATATATATATTCAATATGAAATCTTACCTTACAAATACGGTTTTTAGATCGAAATTAAATCCTTATAAACTCTTCAAGCCTGGCATCGCACCACTCCGGATTGACATATTCTGAGTGGGCGATGAGACGATATCGCCAATGCATCATTTTACCTTGCTTCAATTGTGTCCTGGCATTCACAGCCAACGGGCTGATTATGCCGTTTTCAGAGGCTTCCCATAGTGGAAACGATTCAGGATTTGCTATGTGACTGAGGATTAAAATTCCAACTGTCTTCCCGTTTATCACTCCAACGGCCGCACACCAATTCGCTTTTCGACCATTAATTTCATCGACATCGTATTGAGACTGGTTATTACGCAGCTGGCCGCCTGCGCGAGATTGAAGTGGTGATGCCAGATTAACAGAAAGACTAGGTCCGGAATGCCGGTCAATCCAGACCGGATATTCTGAGGCAGCTTTGAATCCAGAGTCTATATCCAGAGCATATACTTCTGAACTTAATTTTTCTGCCCGCACCACTCTGGTTTCGTATACTATTGCCGTTTTACCGTTATCTTCCCAGTATCCGTGTTCACGGAAACTTACACTCAATGCTCCCCGCCGAATTTCAGGTTTATGCAGTGGTGAAAACATCAACGGGGAAGATGGATGTCGATCCGGTGAAAAACGACTCTGCACCCAGCATCCGCATAGGCTGTTAGTATCATTTTTTGTTAATTCGCGACTTCCAGGAGCGCAAATCTTTTCAAAGCCCTCAGTAAAACTAGCTGAATGAGAATGTTCTGCCACCCTCTTCGAGAAGAACCGATAGTTAAAAAAAACTTCTCCATCTACTCTCACTTGAATCTGATCCGCAATAGAATTTATTGTTATTGACATCGATATTCATGCCCCGTTAAAGCAGGATTTCAATGCCGCTTTCCCGAACACTGGGATTATGTTAAGCGAGATGACAGTACGTCCACTTAGTGCGGCTGAGGATTGTGAACTCAGGCAGTTTTACTTGCGAGAACCAATCAGGTCGATTACAGTGCGGCTCAACATCGAAGCTTACGGTTATTCCGGCAAAGCAGTTCGCTCCTGGGGAGTATTCGAAAAACGAACTTCCCGTCTTTCCGGAGTTTTGCTGCATTTTGGTAACACGGTCGTAGTAACAGACAGTAATGGTGAATGCGCCTCTGCCTTCGCAAAATTGATCGAGACGATACGCGATATCCGCGGGGTTCGCGGCAGCTCAGAATCAGTAATTATACTTCCACAACATCTTAAAAACTATCATTCCGAGACGTTACAGGACAGTTTTTTTCTACGGCTTGATTCTCCTCCTGTTTGTTTACCGGAACTACTCTCTAAAGTACGCCGTGCTGGACCGGATGATCTCGATAACCTGGAACAACTTTATCTATATGCAGAAGATATGTACCGCAGCCGCTCAAATCTATACTCAAAACTGCGCGATTCACGAGTATGGATTGCGGAGGATTTCCATCTCAACTCTAGAAAGCGAATTGTCTCTGCTGCACTCATTAACGTGGAAGGAGAGGATTCAGCGCTTATCGGAGGGGTATACACCCATCCTGAATTCCGCGGAAGAGGATATGCAGCTGCATGCACTGCCGCACTATCAATCGAGCTCCAGAACGCAGCAAAAACTCCACTGCTATTTTATGAAAATCCAACCGCGGGCAGAATATATCGACAACTTGGTTTTAACGAGATCGACAGCTGGCGATTACTGTACTTAAAGGATATCAGGAAGTGATGCACCTCACCACCTCGCACTATGTAAAATCAGTATACCGGTCTATTATCGCCACTACTCTTCTCCTGCACGCAGTGATAGCAGTACCCGCACAAGTTCTTTCCCAAACCACAGCACCGCAAGTTCTCTCAAACGATAATAAAACTGCAGTCATAGGCGGTCTGGGTACGGGATATTTTCACATCGATTCGCAGGGAGCCGTTTCTCCCATTACAGTAAATGCTGGAATAAACAGCAGCAAAAACGAACTATTACCTGGCTGTTTTTCTGCAGTGTGGATAAATCAGCAAGGTAAAAGCGCTGCCCTGGCACTCAACCAAAATAATCATTACAGTCTGCCATCTGTCTCCGGGATCGATTTCACCGCACTCTATCCATCCGCCCGCTATAGTTATACCGACCGTTTAATCCCTTTAAAAATATCCCATAATATATTTTGCCCACTGCTTCCAGGCGACATAAGAAATTCTACACTACGCAGTGCCATTTCTATATTTCATATCGAAAATCATTCCGCAAATCTTGTAGATTGTTCCATAGCAATGTCATGGAGCGCTGCATTCAAAGTTACCAATTCTAGTGCCTCCATCGATAGCGAACTCCTGCATGGCAATAACATAAGTGTACTCCCGTCGTCAGAAGGCTTATTTGGGCTGGCGATTTTAACGAATCCCACCAGGGATTTCTCCTTGCCTGCTGCTTCAAACTTGAAACACAAATATGAATTGATGATGATGGCGATGCCGACTCGCGCTAACGCGAATGTAACCACCGCGAGCTGGGACAGCACTGACCATGTTCCTGCATGGTGGACTGAATTTGCAGCTTCAGGTACTGTATCTGGAAATCAGACACCGGCAGCCGGTATGAATTATGAACCAGCTGGAGTTATTGCTGTTAAACTCAATATACAGCCTAAAGAATCGATTGATATACCTTTTGCGATCACCTGGTCATCGAAATCTGAGCCCGAACCTTCTAAAAATTCTACTCCCGTTGATGCAAGCCAGAACAATCTTGCTGTCGGCAAACGAATTCTTATGGATTATCAATCTTTGAATGGGCTGGCTGAAGAGTGGCAGAAGAAGCTGCTCTTTTCAAATTTACCTCCAGCCGCATCCAAATCGATCATTAATTCCGCGCAATTGTTGAGTACAAAGCCTGTATATCGATCCGTCTCTGCAGCTATTCCAGCAGCATACTCTTCAACCACCGGCAATTCATCGGCATTGGCAGAGAAGCTTCGTGAAACCAGAATGCTGCACCGCCTGAAATTATCTCTTTTTCCTCAGCTGGAAGCCACGGATCTTGCAGCCTGGTGGCAAAGTAATAAAGAGCAGCAAAAGAGAACGCAAAATTTGAATACCACCACGACTCGCAGTACGGAAGATCTATATTGGACTGCTGATTCAGTGGATTCGCTCACGCATTACACACTGGAAACCGGGGATATTTCTCTTCTTCCGACTGCTCTCCCTGCGCTGCGAAAGGAACTGACAGTATATTTCGATACTTCTAAGAGCAGTCCTATACCTCGTCTAGATTTGCCGCTCACACAACATTCGGCTAAGCGTTGGATCAATACGCTTTCGCGCGCGAACCGCCTCTTTGAAATAGGCAGCAATCCCATTCAGCTTTCCGACGACCGAGCGCATACTCTGAATAATCTGCTGAACACGGCGGATGCTGTGAACGAATCCAGATTAAATAGGATATTCTCGGATCGGCTGAGTGAGCGTATCAGGGAGACAAACAGCTTCCTGATTAAACAATTCCCTGATATGAACGCTATAACCGCCCCGTCATCGGCTATGGACGATCCGCTCGACTGGATATGGATGGAAAAACTGGAGGGCTTTGCTCTCGATAGAATAAATCGTGAGATCACGATAAATCCTGAACTGCCAGGCTCCTGGCGCAGCCTTTCGATCCCTATATTCTCGCCAACATTCTGGGGGCAGCTCCAATACAAACCGCTTGCCGGGGGCGCCATCTACAGCATTCGAACCGACAGGCTGATTCCGCACACGCCTGCTGATCCCGATTGGAATACAGACACCAATGCAGGATTAATTTTTAAAAAGATTACTATTGGAGCAATTCCCAGCACCTCGACTGCTCCGCCTGTTGCTTCCCCTTCCGTGCATGTCAGCCTGCGTCAAAGTCCTTTAGGTGTGACTGCAAATTTACTAGCAGACGGCCATATTGAGCTTATTTTTGATTCTCCAGTGAATATGGCAGCAGGAGATAACCTGCAGATTGAAGTACATATCTAGGATTTGCTCGAGTTTCAAAATCCCCTAAGAACGTTGAGAGGAAAAAGCTATAATGAGGAAAAACGATCGACCAGCAATGCGTATGTTTGGGTTAGCGGCCGCAATCGCTTCCCCGATCATACTCCTGAGTATCTGGAGTATTGCACAGGATAAACCCGATGCTCCCAAAGAAAAAACTTCTAAAGAGCAGTTTAAAAACATTAAGGTTTTGAAAGATCTGCCTGCCAGTAAACTCATACCGGTCATGCATGAGTTCAATGAGGCGCTCGGTGTGCGCTGCGATTTCTGTCATGTAATTGGCGAAAATCATACTGGCTTCGAAAAAGACGATAAGCCTGCAAAAGATATGGCTCGAAAAATGATAGTGATGTGCACCGATATGCGGAAGCATCAAAAACTCATAAGTAATTCAGTCACTTGTTTCATGTGCCATCATGGCTCACCGGAACCGGAAACTCATCCTAAGCCGGCAGGTAAATAGCAGTATTTTTGCAGTATATTCTGAATCGACTTAAGTAATATGCCCTGCATTCATCACCATGACTGCAGGGCATATCGATTATTAATCTTCGTCTTCTTCCTGCAAATCTCCGGCAGGTGGTTTTATGGGCGGCGGCGCCTCTTCATGCCTTTTATCTCTGTAAAGCTTGGTAAGAAGCTCTCGAAGTCCGGCCGCCGTGTAGGGTGGAGGAATGCAGATATCACACATCTTCGCAGGAACCGAATCTGGGAATGCTTCCGGCGCCAGTTGGCAATTCTCCACAAGACCAATTATTTTAAGCCCTTTTGCTCTCCAAGGCTGTACTGCCCTGAATATCGCCAGATCTTTCTGCCTGCCAAAATCCGCGGATAACACGAGGATATCTGGCGGCCCTGGTGATTTGGAGACCTGCCCAACCGGATCCTGTTTATTTAAAAGCGACGTAACTTCCCATCCATATAATGCGGCAGCTCTCTCCGTTCGCCCACGAAATCTCGGCCGGTGAACGGCTATGAGAACTCTGAATGGAGCAGGCCCGGATTCAGTGCCCACATCCGGAGTAGTATCTCTTTCCAGTATCTGCCATCCTATCTTAGGTTCAGGCCGCTTGGCCGCTTTCATGCGCCTTCCAGCAGCATATTTTTTCCCGGCCGCGCGGGATCCTGCTCCGCCCCGCTGATCGACCACTCTAGATGAACCTGTATGTCGCTTCTTCAAAATTCTCACTATCTTCCTATATTAATGGGGATCAATCTGCGGCCACGCTGCATATTCCCTTACGAAAGCCACGACTTCGGTAATCGCAGCACCGAAAAGAGCGGTACCTTTTTCAATGTTTGCTATTTCAGGATGGCCGAAAGCGCCTGTTTTACTCAGCAGATCGAAGGCTTTTGGCACGTCCACACGGCTGGGCCTGGATGAATCCGGGCAGTAAAACGCGGATTCGAACGGAATGTTAGCGCCGGCAGCTAAATCAGTGCGAACCAATTCTGGCCTAAGCTTCAGAATCATACTCGATTCTTGCTCACATGCATGCGTTACCATAGACTGTTCCACGTTGGTAAGTGCGGCTACCTGTTCTGCGGCGATTGTCCACCAGCTGCTGAATGCGACCCAAAGATCCGTCAGGTCTTTGTGCCGAATCGTCACATCATAAATTGCCATGCGCCCCGGAGTGATATTGCCTCCATGCGCGTTCAGCAGAAATATTCGCCGGAATCCGCTGCCGATAAGGCTCTCCATCATATCGATCAGTACCTGTACATAGACTTCGTTGCTGATGCTCACGGTTCCTGGAAAAGCTCGATGATGGTCCGAAGCCCCTACCCACAAAGTAGGCAGAAATATAGCCTCATCTCCCAAAATTATTTCAGCCTGACGAGCAATCTCCGCCCCGATATAGGTATCCGTGAGGAGAGGAAGATGATGCCCATGCTGTTCCAGTGAAGCCAATGGCACCACGACAACTTTATTCAACAAATTGCTTGCTTCCAGCCAGCTTTTATCGCCAAGATACAAAAGGTTTTCCCTCCCAATCAATCAGAGCAAATTACTCTGCGAATAGCTCTGTCACATTCCCGTCAGCTCTTCCAACAATCACTTTGGTTGCCATTCTCACGAAGAGCCCAACTTCCACTACGCCCACTATCTGCTTGAGTTCATGCTGTAGTATTGCCGGATGCGGAATACTTGAAAGATGCAGGTCAAGAATATAGAGATGATCATCCGTTAGAAATGGTTCTTCTGGGTTTTCTTTCGATTTCCGAAGTGTAATACTGCTGCAGTAGGAATCTAAACGGCGCTGGATCGACTGCCATCCAAACGGAACCACCGCTACTGGAAGTGGAAATTTCCCTAATTCGGGTAAAATTTTTCCCTCGTCACATATGATCAAAAGTTCCCGGCTGGCTGCAGCCACAAGTTTTTCTCTCAGCAGCGCCCCGCCGCCGCCTTTTATCAGATCAAGTTTATCATTCACTTCATCCGCGCCATCAATTGTCATATCTATCTGATCGACAGCGCCAAGCTCTGCCAGTGGAATACCAAGCTGTATCGCTAAATCTCTAGACTTTGCAGAGGTAGGAACTCCCCGGACATTCAGGCCTTCTTTTTGAACACGCTCACCGATTGCCTGGATTGCAAATGTCGCGGTCGATCCGGATCCAAGTCCAATGATCATTCCATTCTGCACATATTGCACCGCTTTACGTGCCGCGAGCTCTTTCGCGTCCAAAATATCGCTCCTTAGTATGACTGCTTTAAATTAAAGTCCTGGATGTTCAAAGTATACCCTGTTAAATTCAATGCGGCTCAGGATAGATTTATTTCTCTAGGTTCCTCATCAGGAAGATTGATCCGCTACAAATGCGTTATAGATTGCGCGAATAGCTTTTTGATAGTCACCATCCGCCACCCCTACGATAATATTGATTTCGGAAGCGCCCTGATTTATCATGCGTACGTTTACTGCGGCATCCGCCAACGCTGCAAAAAGCTGCTTAGCTACTCCCACTCGATGGCTCATTCCCTGCCCTACTGTAGCTATCAAAGCAAGTCCCGGCAGTACGTCCACGCGATCAGGCTGCAGCACTCTGGCAATATCTGCTCGAACACTGGCTTCGCGCTCTCCAAGCTCCTCATCACTCAATATGACCGACATAGAATCGATACTGCTAGGCGCGTGTTCATAGGAAATATTGTGATTTTCTAGAATCTCCAGCAGACGTCGTCCAAATCCTTTTTCTTGATTCATAAGCGATTTTTCGACATAAATGGTGCTGAAATGACTCCGGCCTGCAATGCCAACTATCGCTAAATTAGAATTTTCTCTTTGGGGGACGATCCATGTGCCCGGCTGCTGAGGGGCGTTGGTATTTCGAATATTGATCGGGATTTTAGCCTCGCTTACAGGGAATATCGCTTCGTCGTGCAGTACAGATGCGCCCATATAGGCAAGTTCGCGCAGTTCGCTGTAGGTGACTTCCCGGATTGGCAGAGGTCCATCCACAATGCGTGGATCTGCCATGAGAAGGCCGTCTACATCGGTCCAGTTTTCGTAGACGCAGGAATTTGCGGCACGAGCCACTACCGCTCCGGTTATATCAGAACCGCCGCGTGAAAAGGTTCTGATTTTCCCATGGATGTCTGTTCCGTAAAAACCCGGGAATACATAGCGGCCCTGATCAGAAACTCTCTTTTGAATTAAGGAATAGCTTACAGGATCAAGCCAGCCTTCGGAATCAAAACGAATACATTCTGCCGTATCTATGAAAACTGCGCCCAAAACTTTTGCCATGATGCGCGCATGTAGATATTCACCTCTAGATGCTACCCAGTCTTTTCCAGCGCCATTTTTGATCTCCGATTCGACGGAATCGAGCCATCCCTCTACTTCAGTGATATTAAGTTCAGAAGCAATGCTTAGATAGCGCTGACGGATTATAGCAAAAATACTTTCTACATCCAGCCCTTCTTTAGCCGTGTGGTGACACAAATAGAGGAGATCCGTTATTTTTTTATCAGCAGACGAACGCTTTCCCGGTGCCGAAACCACTATAAAACGCCGTCTCAGATCCTGCTGTAATATGGCTTTCACCCGTTCGATCTGCTTTGAATCTGCGAGTGAAGAACCTCCAAATTTGCAGGTAATCGACCTGCTTTCGCTCTCATGAATCATTATTTTCTCTCATATTATCCTCATCTATCATCGTGTTTATTTGTATAGAACAGGAATAGATTGAGGATGCCTGAAGCACACGGAATTATCGGCAGTAGTATGCCCACCAATCACCTGCGAAATTTTAAAGTGATTGGTGGGCCGTGCAGAGCATCGATCAGATCTACTGTCCGGGGCCTGGAGGCGGGCCGCCTGGTGGTGGTCCGCCAGGACCGCCAGGTCTACCGGGAGCACCGGGGCCGCCCGGACGACCGACACGCGGCCTCATTCCAGGAGGTCCGCCAGGCATCATTGCAGCGGAAGTCTGCAGCTTATTCGTCGTTTTGATATTTTTAGCAATCAAAACTCCCATAATCAGGCGGAGCTTACCGTTTTGGCGCGCGCTGTTTTCGTAATTATCCCAGGCTGTTTCGCGGTCTGCAGATGTCAGTTCTTTGCTGGTTTTCACAGCCTGAATCAGATAGTAGCCGTTCGCCGTATGCACCGGCTTGCTGATCTCATCTTTTTTTAACGCAAATGCAGTCTCATCGAACTCTTTTGGCATCGAACCGCGAACAATTGGACCTGGATCGCCGTTTTTCAGTTTCGAATCGTCTTCGCTGTCATCTTTAACCGACGCTTCAAATGTTTTCTTCTTGCTGTCGATATCATTTGCAACCGCAGTTATTTTCGCGAGAGTATCCGCTTCTTCTTTTTTCTTGTCTTCAGGCTTCGCATCTGGTACCGATTGTTTAAACCGCAGGAAAATCAGCCGAGTTTCCATGTAATCATCCGGGCCAAGCGGATGCCCCAGCTGCTTTTCGAGATCCGCCTTAATGAGAGCTCCGGTTTCAACTTGAGCTTTCATTATATTCATTGCCTGGCTGTGTGTCACTCCGCGGGAAGAGAGAAACTGCTCGTCGGTAACTCCAGACTCAATATTACCTTTTGCTCGCAGGCCAGAAAGCAGTTTATGCAGTGCTGCCTGCAGATCGGGTTCTGAGTTGTGCACCTGCATCTTGCTGGTGAGCTGGTTAAGCGTTTCTTCTTCAATCATCCTTCCAAGTTCATTAACGATAGGAGGAGTAGGCTGTTTTCGAAGCGAAGCAAGAGCTTCTGCACGTGTTATCGTATAGCTTGGTTTCGGTGCAGCACCGAATAGTGACTCAGCCGCTTTGAGGCCTACTGCCTGGGCAACCGATTGGGAAAATTGTGTAGGATTGTTTTTCTTCAGCTCGTTAACAACATTCCCCCATGTGAATTGTTTACCATTCACGCTTCCTACGACTTCCATTTCACCAGTAAAGCCTGCAGATCCGGCACTTTTAGCTGGATTTGGTTTACTTTTCCCTGGTTTTTTTGCCGCCGGCTCATCACCCAGCACACGCAAGGTGCTGGAAGACAACAGCGCAGTCGCGATGACTGCCGGCAGAGCATATTTCAACATATGAAAACTCCTTCCGAAATTCTGTCTTTTTAATCAGCGAGAAATCTCTCTCAGTAGGATTTATACCAAGACGAGTTATCAGCAGCAAATATTATGACACAAGCGCCGGTTTTTCTACCGGCGCTTGAGGATTGCAATCGCTATTTAGTTTTAAAAGCAAGCTCTTTCAACTGTTTATATCCTATGAGCTTTATACCCAGTTCACTCAGCAATGAACGAGTTTTAGGATCAGTAAAAATCTGATACTCATTCCAGCGCGCTTCCCATGCTCCTGAGATATGTTTGATCTCTTCGTCGTTCATTGCAAGATGCACGATGATTTCATTTACGCCAGGTTTCATTTTTCTAAAGAGATCGTAGTAGTACTTCCGCCTGTCTTCCAGATTATTTCCCTGCGCCGATTCGTAGAGATAATCCAGGAAAACATATCCCTGTTTATTGAGTTCCTCATACGATTTAAGGCCGTCTATTCCCATCAGTTTTGCCTGTTGTATCCTCTGAGGCGTAGGGAAAAGGACCATCGGCATCACGCCCATATCCTTGGAAACGGAAGTATATGCCGGGTAGAAAGGGGCCATGAAAAGAGTGCCCATATGAGAATCTACGTGAGTAGGTTTGATGCCAAAATGCGCTGCTCGTTGAATCTGGCTTCGAATCTCTTTGGCTACTTCTGCGGGCTTGCAGTGTTCCACTACTTCCGGCACTTCATGCGGAAGATAGCCATCTATATCCTGAAGGCTTGGCACCTCGCTCAGCGGTGTCACTGGCCTCCAGCGATATCGCTCCCACTCGCTGGTCAGCGTCAGATGCAGGCCAAAATCTGCTTCGGGATGGGCTCGGCAGTAGTCGGCGATTTCGGGCACCCAGGGGCATGGCATCATGATGCTCGCACAGGTGACAACTCCGTGTTCCATCGCGTCCGTAGTTGCCGCATTTACCGAGTGGCACATTCCCACATCATCCGCATGGATAATAAGCAGCACATCGGAGGATTTAAATCCGAGTCGCTCATTCAGAGGCTTCTCTTTTGTTTGCGCTCCGATGGACGAACTAAAAAGCGCTGTTCCGAGCAGTAAACCAGTAAGCAGGATCGATTGCAAAACAAACACCTCCAGGAAATTAGTACTTGCTAAATTCAGTGCGCGTTTTATCTTAAATTGAGTACATTCATCGCACCGTAACTGTTGATTTAAACTATATTATTTATATATCGTCCGCATACCCATAGCTTCTGGTGTGCGCTTCTTTGAGATACTCTGTCAGCAGAGAGATGGTAGCCTCGATGTCATCCACATGCGCCATCTCATTGACAGTATGAACATAACGCGTAGGTATTGAGAGAGTAAAGCTCGGAACTCCGCTCCGGCTAAGCTGAATTCCACCTGCATCCGTTCCACCCCGGGCTAATATCTCAAGCTGATATTTAATACCATTGCTTTCGGCTACATCACGAAAATGGCGGACAAGTTTCGGATGGCAGATCAGCGACGAATCCGAGATTTTTATCGCGGTACCATTACCGAGGCGAGTAATCTGTTCATGGTCTGAGGGACCGGGATAGTCGTTTGCCAGAGTAATATCCAGCGCAATTCCAACATCGGGCTGAATAGCATAGGCCGCCGTTCTCGCGCCCCGCAGGCCTACCTCTTCCTGAGTTGTCGCCACTGCATATACGTTGGATTCCAAATTAGTGCCTTGCAGCCGGCGAAGCGCTTCAATCATAATAAATACACTGACTCTGTTATCCAGCGTTTTACTGACGACTGTGTCCCCCACGCGTTCTGCGGTGCGATCCATCGTCACCATATCTCCCACTTCGACCAGTTCTTTCGCTTTCTCACCACTCAGACCGAGATCGACAAATAGTTCTTCCAGCTTGGGAGGTTTATTGGCGTCGTCTGCTGTCAGCAGGTGAATTGGTTTCGAAGCAGGCATCAAAGTGCCCCGTAAGGTGGTTCCCTTGAACCCGTGCACTAAAACTCTTTGTGCCACCATCACTCGGGCATCCCAGCCGCCTATGGGATTCAGTCGCAAAAAGCCTCTCTCATCAATATGCTTCACCATGAAGCCAATTTCATCCATATGTGCGGCGATCATTATTTTCGGGCCGTTTGCAGAACCCTTTTTGATACCGATAATATTGCCCATCACATCCGCTTCGATACTGTCTGTCAGAGGCCGCAGCTCTCTGACTACCAGTTTTCTCATTAACTCTTCACGGCTGCTTATACCCGGTGTTTCGCAAATTTCTTTCAAAAGTGGAAAGTTCAGAGAACTCATAGACTGTTTTCTCCCGTCTCTTTTGCTCTAAGATACCGTTTCAGAAGTAGATATTCCTGCCTGCCGCTATAGACTGTTACAAATTTCACACACTTAATACCTCGTACAATTAGTAGTATTTACCGATAATATCGGATATAATAAAACTGGTTCTGCAGCGATGACCTCAGAAATCATCTCGGACGACAACACACTATCCCCCATTTAGAAAACCCACGATTGTATCGAACTGTTACAATGCGATTGGCGATTCACACGACCAGGAAATCTATCAATGCTTCGTAAACTTAAAAATATCGGGTGCTTTTCTCTCTTATGTTCTGTGCTTGCTCTCATTGTCGCGATGATTTCCTCTCCTCTTCTGGCAGACAACACCGCTTCTAAACCCGTTGATAAAACTCAGAATGATAAGGCTGCATCCGATGCTGCAGCAGCTGCGCCGCTTGTAAAAGCGCCGCTTAAAGATTCTTTGATAAAAACAGACAGCGCCACTTCACCCGTTTTACGTATTACTGATACTCATTCTCCACTTCCAGATTATAGAAAGAAAGACTACGATCCCCGCACAAAATCCGTTCGTAAACCCTTACCTCTTTTTGGTTACAACTTTTTTGCGTCTGCACGGAGTCTAGTCGAAGCCAGAAAACGCAGTCTGTTTGATATGCACAATAAAAACCAGAGTCAAACAAAAAGCGGATCCACCACTAATCAGTCAAAAAAAACCGCTGCGAGGAAATCCACGCAAAAGTCGGATACTGTGAATGAAAACGTGGATTCGATGGATATGAAGGACTTATCTGCGGACGATGACTCTTCAAAATCTCCATCAGATAACAATAATGATTCGGATACCAATGGTAATTCCGACGAATCTTCAAATAAAAAAACCAGGGCATTTCAGGATGATACTGGAGACGATCAATCTAATTCAGGAACAGATGATTCAACGGGTACCAATTCTAAATCGACTAAAAATAAACGCAGTTCATCCAGTTCCCAATCTGATGATAATTCCACAGACGAAAATAACTATTCCACAACAAATAGCCGCAGAAGAAACTCCAGTTCTTCCAGACGGAATGGCAATAATCGCAATAACTCAGATACCAGCAACGATAATGGCTACGATGACAGTGAGCCCACATTAGATGCTTTGCACTCTGTCGCAGATCCGATTTCACAATCTTACCGCAACGTGATGGCTTCCATTCCGGAAACCTATCAGCTATCCAGCGGCGATGTGCTCACCATCAGGTACTGGTCACCTACTCTCCCAACACAGACAGTATCGGCTAAGATCGATGCTTCCGGCGCGATTACGTTTGGATATGCTGGCAACATTGTACTGCGCGGCCAGAGCCTTTCCTCGGCACAGACACTGCTTAGAGAGCGGCTGAGGCATGTATATCGCGATGTTGATGTAACGATTTCTATCCGGGAGCCTCGTACAATCGGTGTTTCCGTAACAGGCGAAGCCATTTTGACGGGAAATTTTCAGGTTCCCTCAGTCGCAACAGCTTATAACGTTCTCTATGCTGCCGGCGGACCCACTCGAGACGGATCTCTTCGTGATATTCAGGTATTCCGGCAGGGTAAAAAAGTCGGTTCGCTCGATCTCTATCAGATGATGACTTCAGGTTCTCAAACCGACATTTCACTTCAGGCAGGCGACCAGATCTATATCCCGGGAGCGCAGTCGCATGTGGAGCTAAGAGGTGAAGTCCGACGAGAAGCGATGTACGAACTGAAAGACGGCGAAACGCTGATCGAT
>JBBRDM010000097.1:0-19806 GCA_038203935.1 Chthonomonadales bacterium | reverse complement strand
CATCCCGTCACCCTCCCTCAGATCGATACCTTTGTGGATGGCGCGGCTGTGAAGACGGTGGGTGTTCACAATTTTGAGATCTGCCAGCGGCTGGTGAGTGAGGTGCTGCCGGTCGCGGAAGGCAAAATCTGTACCGAGATGATCGCGCTCTACCAGAATGATGGAATAATCGCCGAGCCCGCGGGTGCGCTGAGTATCGCTGCGCTCTCACTAGTGGGAGATCGCCTTCGTGGTAAAACAGTCGTCTGCATCGTGAGCGGCGGCAATAACGATATCACGCGCTACCCAGAAATAATCGAACGCAGCCTGATAGATCAAGGTTTGAAGCACTACTTTCTGATTGAATTCTCACAGCGGCCTGGAGCGCTCCGCCGCTACCTGGACGAGGCACTCGGCCCTGACGATGATATCACCCTGTTCGAGTACATAAAGAAGAGCAATCGCGAGTACGGTCCGGCGCTGGTGGGAGTTGAGTTAGCCCGAAAGGAAGACCTCGTTCCGCTTCTTGCTCGCATGGACGGTATCGGCCTCCGGTATGAGACCATCACCAGTGACAGCGCCCTCTTCCGTTTTGTATTGTAGTGAGGCAGACCTAATAATCATAGTTCAGCAAGCCGAATTAATACAGGATTTACCATTCCTACTGAGGAATAGGGATATGCAGGCACGAATATTCGTGCTATTCTCTTGCCAGTACGATTTCCACGATGATATCAAATGACTCCACAACGAAGTAAAACCATCCTCAAAACCCTGTTCACACGCTATCAGGGGGCGATTGGGCTGATTATACTGCTAACCCTGGCCTCTTTTCCAATCGGCTTTATCGCGGGTGGAAGCCGCGTCAGCCTCTACAACGAAAATTTCCGCACCTGGACGAACTTTGCAAATATTCTGGAGCAGGTTGCTATCACCGGCGTGCTCTCCGTTGGGATGACCTTCGTGATCATCACCGGCGGTATCGATCTCTCCGTGGGTTCGGGAGTGGCTTTTTTTTCGTGCGCCTCTGCCCTATGGATCGTGGGAGGGCATCTATCGCTTCCTATCATCGTTCTGCTGACACTGGGGCTTGGCGCAGTGGTTGGCAGCATTAGCGGCGGTATCATTGCTCGCACAGGACTACAGCCGTTCGTTGTGACGCTCGCCATGATGGTCTCACTCCGGGGCCTGGCGTATATCATCACACACAGCACCTTCGTCACCGGACTTGGAAGCTCGCTTGATTTTTTCAAGTCGTCCGTAATGGTGCCGATACCGCGATTTCTACAGCCGCTTTTCGGTACGGCTGAAACCTGGAATCGTATTCCACTCTTCGCCATTTTTCTTATAATCGTCGTATTTCTGGCTCAAATTCTGCTCGTTCGCACCAAATTTGGACGGCAGGTGATCAGCATCGGCGGCAATGAAGAGGCTGCCAGACTTTCAGGCATCCCGGTCAATCGTGTGAAAATATTGGTCTACATGCTTAACGGTATTCTGGTAGCGACGGCAGCGATAATGTATACTGCGCGCAACCAGTCCGGCGCGCCGGGAACTGCAGTCGGCTACGAACTGGATGCAATCGCCTCTGTAGTAGTCGGAGGAACGTCGCTCATGGGAGGGCGGGGAGCTGTCACCGGCACCTTACTTGGAACGCTTTTCATCGGAATTTTAGGGAACGTACTTCAGTTGAACGGAGTGGACTACTATGTCGGTCTCGGGCTGGAAGGCCCGATCATTCTGCTGGCAGTGCTGCTTCAGCCCGGCCGCAAACGTTAAAGGAAAATCAACATGAACTCATTGCAGCATCGTAGTGCCGCGATAGCAGTGGCAGTATTCGGATCGATACTACTAACCGGATGCCTTTCGCAGAAAAATAACTCTACCCCAACCCCTCCCACAACCTTTGTTGGATCTCCTCCACCCGCTGCCAAAGTATTCAAATTAGGATTCGCACAGGCGAACTCCCAGGATCCGTGGAGGCAGGTACAGAATGCATCGCTCAAAGCGGCCGTTGCCAAGTATCCTGATATGACGCTGGAGATCTCGGACGCTCACGGAGACAGTAATGCTCAGCTCGGGCAGGTGGATAACTTCATCACCAATAAGATCGACTTACTCCTCATCAGTGCAAACGAAGCGGCGCCGCTCACTCCCAAAGTCGAAGAGGTCTTCGGGAAGAGTATTCCGGTGGTGCTCATGGAGCGCGCCACCACTTCCGATAAGTACACCACTTTGGTGAGCGGCGACAATGTAAAAATCGGTGAGATGGCAGGCGACTTCCTGGTGAAAGCGCTGAAAGGAAAAGGTACTTACGTCGAGATTATGGGTATCGCAGACGCGACTCCAACCAAAGATCGCAGCGGCGGTTTTCACTCCAAAGTAGATAAAGAGGCGGGCATCAAGAAAATCGACAGCTATGTCTGCAACTATAAGCGTGATGAGGCCATCAAGCATATGGAGAACCTGATACAGAGCAAAAAGCAGTTCGACGCAATTTACGCGCACAACGATGAGATGGCCCTTGGAGCGATGATCGCTCTGAAGAACGCCAAAATGGATCCGAAAAAAGTTATCATCATCGGAATCGACGGAGTTCAGAAAGAGGCGATTCAGGCTGTGCTCGACGGCGATATGGCGGCCACCTTCAAATATCCGTGGCTCGGAGAAGAGGCAATGAAAGCGGCTCACGATATCCTGCTACACAAAACTGTGGAGAAGCGAATCACTCCGGACACGGAAATTGTGACCAAAGAGAACGCTCAGGACTACATGAACCGCCTGCCAAAGATGTAGGAAACAGCCCTCATCCCCCGAGAGGCCGTCCCAAAAACAGGAGAAGGGGTCGGGGGATAAGGGCAAATAATGACAAATTCAGAAGGATTCATTGATATGAAATCAACGTTTCGAAATATACTGACGCTATTCTGCACCATATCCGTCTTAAATCTATTTCAGCCGGCGAAAGCCAGTGATGATAATCCCGCCGCAGCGCTTGGAAGTCCTCTTGCAGGGCTGGCGCTGCCGCATGGTGGAACTGCTAAACACGAAGGAAGCTGGGATAGAAGCGGTGGCAACGGGGATGCGCGGGAGGTGAAGCCCGGGCAAACTCTCACAATTCTGGACTACAAAGGCGCCGGGATTATTCATCGTTTCTGGGTGACTATTGCCCCGCGATCAGATATGTATATACATCGCCAGGCAATTTTAAGAATGTATTGGGACGATGAGCCTACTCCTAGCGTGGAAGTTCCCATAGGAGATTTTTTCGGAGTGGGCTTTGGCGAGCAAGTCGACTACATCTCAATGCCACTGAATGAGACGAGCGGTGGATACAACTGCTACTGGCCGATGCCGTTCCATAAATCGGCACGTTGGACTATTACCAACATGAGCAGCAAAAATCTCGATAACTTCTACTACAATATCGATTTCACTGGATTCAAATCCATCGCGAAAGACCTGCGCCACTTTCATGCACAGTGGCGGCGGGAAAATCCCACTTCAAAAAACAAGAATTACACTATTCTTGAAGCCACTGGTAAAGGGCATTTCGTGGGAACAGCTCTCTTTATGCAGAACCTTCATGGGAAAGATTTTGGATTTCTCGAAGGCGATGAAATGATTTATTTCAATGGGGAAGATAAGCCGTCCGTTAATGGGACGGGAACGGAAGACTATTTTTCAAGCGGCTGGTACTTCGACCGTGGTCTCTATTCAGCGCCGTATCATGGAGTTACAATTCTTGATACTCAAAAAGGCCGGGTAAGCGCCTACCGATGGCATATCGAGGATGCGATGCCCTTCGATAAATCGATCAAGGTTTCCATAGAACATGGCACTGCCAATGAACAGGAAGCCGACTACTCCAGTGTCGCCTACTTCTACCAGAGTGAACCGCATGCTCCTTTTCCGACATTTCCTACAGATGCCTCCAAACTGCTGCCTTTTATGCCGCCGCCTCCCTTCAAAATTATGGGAGCCATTGAAGCAGAATCGATGCTATCGACTGCGGCAGTGCAGGGTGGAGAAATTGAATCTCAGGTGATGACAGGATTTAAGGGTGACTGGAGCGGAGAAACACAGCTTCTGTGGAAGGGGCAAAAAGAAGGCAGCTCCCTTACTCTTAATATTCCGGCTAAAGCAGACGGCGAATATGATGTAACTGCTTACCTCACCAAAGCCCCGGACTACGGAATCATGCAGGTTGCTCTTGGAGATCAAGTTTCTGAAAAGATAGATCTTTATGGCCCGGCAGTGGCTCCTTCCGGCCCAATTTCCCTGGGCAAATGGAAGCTCAAGAGCGGCGATAATAAGTTTGTAATAACCGTTGTCGGTAAGAACCCGGTTTCCACAAGCACTATAGCCGGCATCGATGCGTTTGTTATCAAACCTGCAAACTAAATGAACGTACCTCAATGTTGCGGCCGGATTAGTTATTTTCCGGCTGCTCTGTCGAAATACTTCTTGGCTTTCTTCATTCCATTACTGCTAAATCCCCGCTCTCTAAATTTCTCTGCATCGATATTTAGGACACGTGCCTTCAATAGATCGTTGAGTGAAATCATACACGCAAGCAAATCGCCTTCTGAGTGATCAACGATTGAAAAACGAGTGTACCATTTCCACCGTGCTATCTACGACTGCTTAAGAGTTTCGTCGGAATATGTCAATGAAGTAGACAGAATTCAGGGTACTAAAGAACCACATAGATACCATTGACTTTAGGGCATAATAGAGTTAGAATATTTTTATAGTTAAAGCATAAAGATATTCGAGAATTCCATTTCAAATCTACAGTGGAATGGGATAAATCCTTAAAGGAGGAATTGACCACGCTATGAAATCAACAGAGCCTTTTGCTCACGTGGGAAATACCTGGAAAGGATGAGATACTATGACGCCACCGGACTGCAGTTCAAAATAAGGTGCTAGAGTGAGAAGAAATAGTTAATCGTTCATAACTGATTTGAGATACCTGGAGTCTCCAAATCGAAATTGCGAAACGCACAGAGTGACGTAACCACTCAACTAGATATAGTATCACCAAGCGCCGAAAATGTGATAAGTTATCCACATTATGTCCCCCGTTCAATTCCTCTGGGGTGAAAAACATTACCCTCCCGATGCAATCACTGCAGCGGGAGGGTATTTTAATGTGTTTATTTCAAGACCTTCTAGATTTTAGTTACTAACGAATTGAGTGGATTACCATGTCAGAGACAAGAGCGGCTGTAACTTTTTGGCTTCACGATTGGTGAAAGCTGTGTAGAGTCCTTCCGGTTGTTCATCAATCAGCTGCAGTGTAATCACCTGGCCCAGATGTGATGCAATATACGATTTAACATCAAAGGTGACGGGGCCAGAAATGATAACAATACTCTGAATAGATGCCAGAATGCCGGTGCTGGTCGTGTTCAAAGTATTCAGCCCTGGAGCATTGTTAAACGTGATAGAGTTTTCACTCCACACTGCACCCGGTATTCCGTAGCATGAGATGTGCGCGGTGCTGTAATGAGGAGTGGAAGAACCATCCATATTCAAATTCAGGACTGCTGTTGCAGGCGCTTTTGTGACGTTCGTAAGATCGAATTGCAAGTAAGCGACTTTATTCATCCATGGCTGCTTGACATTGGTTGCTTTTTCCGCCGATATCAGCCCGGTCGGGTAGTTGACATCCGCAGAAGCTCCGCCTTTCACATAGGCATCCGCAGCGGCAAGAAAGTTCAAACTCGCTGCGGAGGTGAATGTTGCTGAAGCGGCGATGCTGTCATCGATGCCATTTACGAATGCGCGTGCCATCACCACCGTAGTTGCAGAGATTGTGAACGGGGCTGTATACAGCGCAGAACTTTTTGTTGGAGAGGAGCCATCGAGAGTGTAATGAATTTCAGCGTTGGGCATATCGTCTGTTATCGAGACTGTGAGTGTTGGATAGAACTGAGTGGAACCAGGACTGATCACCGGTGTGTGCGTGAGCAGCTTGGGGCCGTAGACCTGCATTGCGTTGGAGAACGTCGCCATGTAGACTTTTCCATTGGCTACGGTCGGCGGGACGAATTTAGCGAACAGTCCAGTCCGGTCCCGGTCCGGATTCATTTCGCTGTTCCATAGCTCTTTGAGACTGCGCGCGTCAAAAGCTCTCATCACACCATAGGCGGGAGTTTTTGCATCCACACGAATATTGGCCCATACCACGCCCGTACTCGCATCCGTTCCATCAGCTGAGAGTGTAAGAAATCCCCCTGGCATTCCTGGCGGCGCTAAAATAGTGCTGATTGCAGATCTAGTAAATTGATCCTGGTCGTAAATGTAGGAATTCAGATTTCCCACTTCACTCCAGACATAGATCAGATTACCCACGCTGGAATGCCACCATACTGGCGTTCCGTGGATATGCTGGCCTGGTACCATGAAATTCTGAATGGTGTTATCTGTGATGCCATTGAATTGACCCAGGTTCGCAGTATCCAGCATATATACTCTGGCCTGTTTTCCGCCGCCCAGAACTCTCTCTGTATTGGGAATGGCAAGGACGCCTGAGGAGCCCAGGTCATAATCATGCGCGGAGAGATTGTACGCATTGTAGGGCATGAAGAAATCGGAAATCTGCAGGCCAGTGTTCATTTTTAGAATACTCATTGAGTAGTCTAAATTGGCGTAATCCACCGAGCCGTTTGCGGTCATTACATAGATATTGTCATCATCATCGACGGTCGGACCCTGCCCACCCTGCCAGATAGAGCCGCCCCACCCGTTCGGCGTGGTACACATAATCGAAGACATTTGCAGTGTATCGGCATCATAACCCATAACCCAGCCATGATACGGCCGGCTGTCTCCGTGCGATCCAAATGAAACATACACTACACCATCATGCAGCAGGAGCGCAGGGCGCTGCAGATGCTGCCGGGGAACGAATACGACATTGCCCAGTCCATCCGTAGAATCACCAGTTCCCGGTACTGCCCCCTGAATCACGACCGGTCCGCCAAATTTTTCTGATCCATCTGTAACACTCAGGGCATGGAGACGATAAACAAAGAATTTATCGGTTTTGGTGCGCTCTAGTGTCCAGGTTACTGCATAAAGTGTTTTTGAAGCAGGATCGATCACCGGGGTGCCGAGAATTCCGACCTCTAACTTGATATCGTTGGAAGAAAATGCGGTGACGGGAACGCTGGTTATTCCGAGCGCAGGATTGGTGAGGTTGACCTGCCAGAGTGGATTGGCGTTATCTCCAGCATTGCTGTCGGCGTCGAAAGCATACACCGAATCGTGCATTGTGGCAATAAACACAACATTGTGCACCCCTTTGCCGGGAATGGTTATTCCCGACATTATCAGCGGCTGCGCATAGATCTGTCCATCTACCAGGCGAGAATACAGCTTGCCAAACTGGTAGATATTGACATTGGAGGGATTCAGCAGGTCTTCGCTTAGATTTGCGCCGGACCTGCGAGAATCGTTGTGCTGTGTGAGATAATTCACATATCCATCAGCTCGCGCAGGGGAAATCCCTAATAGAGAATGGAGTGAAAAAACTGTAATTAAAACGGAAGAAATCTTACATAAAGTGGCTTTTCTAATTCGGAACGACCTTGAGAACTGCTGATAGGCGGTCATATTATATACACTACTCCTGGAACAACATTATCTCTGCACAGAGAAGCATAAATCATGCCAATATGCGGTTAGTAAAAGAACAAATTATTTTTTCGTACGTAATTTCTTCTTTGATTCTGATTTTTCGGGCGGTTTAGCATCAGTACCTGCTTCTGGGCTATGAATCTGCTGTGGCGCAGGCAGCTTGGGCAGCGCATTTCTGCTGAAGATAGTTTCCCATTGACGAATCCTGTTTGACGGCATTATTCCCATTTGATTACACCTCCTGCGATATATTATCTAGCTTGACTCTCCAATACAGCACGAAGTTTCAGAGGTTTACCCTGTATATTTATCAGCCTGATACCGACAATTGAGATAACTCACTCCCATAAATTTTACCACACGTTCCACAGGAGTGCGTCGTTGAGTTTCTTCCCTATTCCTTCATCCGATTCTAGGAGCTTGCATTTATGTCCCTGGTTCCACCCAATCCCCCTGAGAGCCGCAATATATTAACCAGACTGGCAAAAAGCAGTGATCTGATTCTGGCCGGCTTGCTGATGCTTATTATCGGAATGTTGATTATTCCGATGCCGACATGGCTGCTGGACACGATGCTGGTCATTAATATAGCAAGCGCTGCGAATATTCTGCTGGTTGCGCTCGGCACTACCGAACCGCTGCAGTTCAGCATTTTTCCATCACTGCTGCTGGTCTCAACACTTTTCAGACTTTCATTAAACGTAGCGGCAACCAAGCTGATCCTCGGAACCGGAAATGGCGGCGCTGTTATCGGGGCGTTCGGGCAGTATGTTGTTGGTGGAAGTTATATTGTCGGTGTGATCGCCTTCCTGATACTCGTAGTTGTCCAGTTCGTCGTTATTACCAATGGCGCCGGACGTGTTGCAGAAGTGGCAGCCCGTTTTACCCTGGATGCGATGCCCGGCAAGCAGATGTCTATCGATGCCGATATGAACGCCGGGCTGATCTCCGAAGCGGATGCGAGAATCAGAAGATCGAATATCGAGCGTGAAGCCGATTTCTACGGAGCTATGGACGGAGCCAGTAAGTTCGTTCGTGGTGATGCAATTGCTGCTGTTTTGATTATTGTGATCAACATCGTTGGTGGATTTGCGCTGGGTCTATCTAAGGGCGGCGATGTCATGTCGGTACTGCAGAAGTACACACTGCTGACCATCGGCGAAGGCCTGGTCAGTCAGATTCCTGCGCTGCTGATCTCCACCGCTACCGGGCTGATTGTAACACGCGCCTCTTCCGAAAAACCGATGGGCCAGGATTTCTCATCCCAGCTTTTCAATCGTCCAAAACCGCTGATGATGGTGACAGCGATGCTGGTGCTGCTCATTATTCTTCCAGGCTTTCCAAAATTTCAGCTCATTGTAATCGCGTCTGCCCTGGGCTTGTTTACAGCTAAACTAAACAATAGAGATAAAGCAGATGCCAAGCGATTGGAAGCGGAAAAAGAGAGGGAAGCACAGGGTTTAATCGACGCTCCGAAAGGGCCGGAAAGCGTGATGCCTCTTCTGGGTGTGGAGACCATCGAAGTAGAACTGGGAAGTAATCTCGTGCCTCTAGCTCTGCCTGAAGAAGGTGGAGATCTTGCTGATCGGGTAGGCGGCGTGCGTAAACAGATCGCAATGGAACTTGGGATCGTGCTGCCGACTGTGCGTATTCGAGACAACCTGCAGCTCCGCGCAAACACCTATCAGATCAAACTGAAGGGCGCAGTGATCGCCTCACATGAGCTTTTTCCGAACTGTGTGCTGGCGCTGGATTCAGGCATGGTCTATCAAAGATTCGAGGGCATGGATACGATTGAGCCAGCCCTTGGCACACCAGCCCTCTGGATTGCAAAAAACCTGAAAGAGCGCGCGGAAATGGCCGGATACATCACCGTCGATCCCACTACGGTGCTCATAACCCATCTTACGGAGCTGATCAAAACTTATTCTAGCGAGCTGCTGACCCGCCAGGAGACTCAGAAACTCATCGACCACGTCAAGCAGACGGACGAGGCTGCAGTCAATGAGCTGGTTCCTAATATGCTCACGCTGGGTGAAGTTCAGAAAGTGATGCAGGGACTGCTTCGCGAAAGAATTGGTATTCGCGATCTTTCGAGTATTCTGGAGGCTTTGGCGGATTATGCGCCGCGTACGAAGGATTTGGATCAGCTGACGGAGTATGCAAGAGCTTCGCTTGCCAGGCAGATATGCAAACAGTATCAGGATGAAGATGGCATTATCAGGGTGCTGACTCTGGCTCCTTCGCTGGAGCAGACACTGAGAGAAGCGGTGCAGCCCACAGCGACAGGAAATATGCTGGCGATAGAGCCTAATCTCGCTCAGGAGATGATTAAGTCGCTGACCGCGCAGATGGAACGTGCTGTCGAACTCGGCCACAATCCCGTACTGCTGTGCTCGGGTCAGATTCGCCTTCCATTTAAGCGCATGATCGATAGATCACTGCCCACACTTCCGCTCATGGCCTATACGGAGATCGTTCCAAAGGTAGAAGTCGAAGCCATTGGAACGATAGAGGTAGAACTAACACTGGCTGCGTAATTTGTCCTCGCTGCAGCATTGGGCTAAATTCGCTTCCCCTTTTCTATTTCATAAAAGGGGAAGCGATTCAAGTTTGAAACTATTTTTTCACTGGTTTAGCAGGTACAACAAGTCGGACGGACGTAATCTTATCTCCCTGTTTGATCTTGTCCATTATATCCAGGCCTTTTGTAATTTTGCCGAACACACAGTATCCCTCATCCAGCTGATGATTGTCTGCTAAGTTGAAAAAGAACTGGCTGTCGCCGCTGTCGGTGGCCTGTGATCTGGCGAGGCCCAGGGTTCCTCTTTCGTGGGGCTGCTTCGCTTCTAGCGGAACCGTTGTCCCGGACCCCCCAGCGCCAAGTTGATACTTATCCCCCACCTCTGCCGAAGGAATATCCGCGATTTTAGAGCCATCCACTGTTTTTGATTTCGGATCGCCTGCTTGCACCACGAAGTTGTTAACGTATCTGTGGAATAGAATCCCGTCGTAGAATTTCTTATTCACCAGATCCAAAAAATGTTCGACAGTCTTGGGGGCATCCTTCTGGAATAGTTCGATGGTGATAGTCCCGCGTTTCTCGATCACCATCGTGACCTTCGGATTTGCTTTTGGCGCCGGCGGTTTTGCAAACGCATTGGTCACATAAATCGAAGCCGTTAATACTACGACTGATGTAATAAATCCTCGACGAGATAGATTAAACATTTTACTTCCCATGTGAAAATAGGCTCCTATACCTGTATAGTTGTATTCTTAGTTTAGATTTATGATTAGTAAATTTTTGTATTTTAGTGGACTAGCTTCGAAGCCAGATGGAGACTCATTCAAATAGCCATCACTTCCTAACGTAGCCGAAAATAATAGGCTTTTCTTCGCGATGACTGCACCGATTCTCACTATTGCATGACCATAACACTTCCACCGATGCGACCCACAGTAGGAGAGCCTATTCGCAAAACGCCGATTGAAGATTCCGGATTCCGAGCCAGAAGCAAATGTGCTACAGAATGATAATCAGTCCCAATCTAGTGTTCATGAGTTTCGATATCAATAGCTATATAACGACCTCGATTCCCAGTTTCGACTTGATCACGGAGACTTGTATTATATATGACTTCCGCTCTGTCAATCGTTTCATCAGCGCTAAAATACGGTTTTCGAATCGGCATTTTAGCCTCGGCTTTAGAACAGGAAACAAAAGTCCTTTAGCTATACGTGTTTGAATATATCCGATTTACTCAAGAGCTATCCTGATCAGAATTTGAAATAAAAGTAGATCGAGCTAGTTTAGAGTGAAACTGGTGATCTTGTCGCCAATCTGGATTTTTTCAGGGACATCTTCACCAGAAACTATTTTACCGAACACGCAGTACTGCCCGTCTAAAGCGGCGTTGGTGTTCAAATTGAAGTAAAACTGGCTGTCACCACTATCCTCAGCCTGGGAGCGGGCTAAACCGATTGAATTTTTGAGATGCGGTAATTTCGCTTCCAGGGGAACTGTGGTTCCCGAACCATTGGAACCAATTCCGCTCGCTGTAAACTGGCTGGGATCCATATTTTTACTCTTGGGGTCACCAGCTTGTACAACAAATCCAGGAACTACTCGATGAAATTTAATGCCATCATAGAAATGGCTTTTAATTAGTTCTGTAATATGTGCTACGGTCTTCGGGGCCGCTTTCGGGTAAAGCTCAACAACGATAGTGCCTCTGCCATCCACAACCAGAGTAGCTTTGATCGCGCCGTCTTTGACGGCATCGAAGGATTTTTCAGAACCAGGAGCCGCAGCGACCTGAGCAGGCGGCTTCGCAGCGGCCTTTTTATCCGCTTCATCTTTCGCTGTCTGCACTTCCTGATCCGCAAGGGGGGGTGTCCCGTTGTAGGGATGCACTCTGGACATAAGAGCAGCTAAAAGCACGGCGGCGAGCACTAAGCCGAAAATACCAAGAATGGGTCGCATACAGATTCATCTCCTGAAATATTTAGATATAAATTACGCTGAAATCCGGGCACACTGTGTCCAGCTTATTCTAGTACGGAAGAGTCGATAGCATTCTACGCCCGTTTCGCTAGATTTGTCAACACTCACCTCATGTGATATAATGTAGGTTATGCTAGCCAGAAGAGTTATTCCCTGTTTGGATGTGAGAGAAGGCCGGGTAGTTAAGGGCGTCAATTTCCTTAATATACGCGATGCCGGTGATCCTGTCGAACTTGCCTCGCGGTACGATGCGATGGGAGCCGACGAGTTAGTTTTTCTCGATATCACGGCAAGCCACGAGAAGCGCGACGTCATAATCGACGTTGTCGAACGCGTAGCCGAACAGGTATTCATCCCGTTTACGGTGGGCGGAGGAATTCGCACCGCCAATGATTTTAAACGTATTCTGAGGGCCGGCGCGGATAAAGTGGGCGTTAATACTGCTGCGGTTCAAAAACCAGAAATACTCTCAGAGGCAGCGGAGCAGTTTGGCAGCCAGTGTGTCGTGCTGGCAATGGACCCAAAGCGGGTGGGGGAGTACGCGGACGGCTCGCCAAAATGGGAAGTCTTTATACATGGCGGGCGAACACCCACTGGTATCGATGCGCTGGAGTGGGCTGTTAAAGCCGAGAAGCTCGGTGCAGGAGAAATACTGCTGACGAGCATGGACCGAGATGGAACACAGATTGGATACGATCTCGAACTTACCCGGGCGGTGGTAAATAGAGTGCAGATTCCAGTGATTGCTTCGGGGGGCGCGGGTACGCCGCAGCATTGCCTGGAAGCGGTTACCACCGGTGGAGCGGATGCCGCATTGATTGCTTCCATGGTTCATGATGGAATCTATACCATTGCTGAGATAAAAAATTATATGCGGGATCGCGGAGTATGTGTGCGATAGAAATGAAGTCAGGAGAGTTGAGCATTTGCAGGTACCAAAAAATTTGAAGTTCGATGCTAACGGTTTGATCCCCGCAGTAGTACAAGATATAGTCAATGGCGATGTGCTGATGGTCGGCTATATGAACCTTGCCGCTGTGGAGCAGTCTATAGCAACAAAGCGGGTAACATTCTGGAGTCGCTCCCGGCAGAAATACTGGATAAAAGGCGAAACTTCCGGAAATGTCCAGCATCTCAGGGAGATGTATATGGATTGTGATCAGGACTGTCTGCTTATTAAAGCGGAACAGGTCGGGGCCGCCTGCCACGAAGGGTACCGATCCTGCTTTTTTCGAAAAATTCAGCCTGATGGGGACACGTTTGAAACCATAGGTGAACCACTAACTGAGAAATATTAAATTCGGACGCAACGTAGTAAATCCCAACCCAGTAAAGCTGCACTGCAAGTCCTCATTCTCTTCGTATAACGGAGGTATTCTTCCTCATGCAATTGAACCGTCAACAAACCATCACCCGTTTGATTCAGACTTTCTGCGTGCTTCTGCCCCTGTGCAGCGCGTATCCCTCCGCTGCAAAACCCCCCATCTATCCAGATATTATGACGCTCGATCAAGTGAAACCAGGTATGAAAGGCTATGGTCTCACGACATTCAAGGGTACGAAGATATCTAAATTTGCAGTAACAGTTGTCGGAATACTGAAGAAAGAGAACGGTGGGCACGATCTTATTTTGATTCGGATGAAAGGCGGCCCGATCACAGAGCGGGGCGCGAATCTTATTCAAGGAATGAGCGGAAGCCCTATCTATATCAATGGTAAAGTAATCGGCGCTTTTTCGATGGGAGAAGAGTTTCCAAAAGAGCCTGTTGGAATGGTGACGCCAATTCAGGATATGCTCGAAGCATGGGACCCGGATATACCCCAAAAGCCCTCCTATTTTCAGCCTGCAGAACCCCATGCCGGCACGGGCATGCAGAAGAATGAAAAAATTACTCTTTCCAGTCCGATCATGCTGGATGGCAGGAAGATAACCTCGCTGGTGCTGAATGCAACACGAGATTCGCTGTCAACATCCACCTCTGCATCTCTTCATCCTGCAAATACGCTGCTCTCAGTAAGTGGTATAGACGATACACTCAAATCATGGCTTCAGAATGAACTTACCAAACGAGGATTTGGATTAACAGTGATGGGCGGTACCGGAGGTGGTGATGGTTCTTTCAAGGGAGCGCCTCTCAAGCCCGGTTCAGCTTTTGGTACATTTCTCTCGACGGGGGATATCCAGACAGGTGGTACTGGAACCGTGACTTATCGCCGGGGTAATCGTATGCTCGGATTCGGGCATCCTCTATTTGGCCTTGGGGCACTGAATGCAGCGATCACTTCCGCTTCGATTATCGATATCTTTTCCGGTTTTCAGGTATCTCATCATATCGCTATCGCAGGGCCCATTGTAGGGACACTGGAACAGGATCGAGATTTCTCGGTGAGTGGTGAAATCGGCGTCAAACCGGATATGATACCAGTAGCTATTACGGTGCATGATGCGACAACGAATCGCAGCCAGGTATTCTCCTGCCAGGTCTTTCAGAATCCAGATCTCACTCCGCTGCTGCTTCGCCTGGTGGCCAGGTCAGCGATACGCCGGGTACACAGCGCTCCTGGTGACGTAATGGCGAAAGTGACGACTTCTATCCAGGCAGACGATGTAGGCAAAATCACCCGATTTAACAGCTATTTCGATTCGAACGATATCTCGACGTCCGCCACGACCGATATCGGCGACATTACGAATATAACCAGCAGTAATCCTTTTTCACCGCTTCCGATTCGGCGAATGGATATGTATGTGGATATGTACAGCGGGCACAACACGGCGGGTATCGAGCGCATATTCCTGAAGCAGGGTAAATATGAGCCAGGGGATATGCTCGATGTGGGTGTTGCGCTCAAGCCCTATAGAGGCGAGCAGATCGTAAAGAGTGTTAAGATCAAGATTCCAGCGGATATTCCCACAGGCCGATATCAGCTATTGGTTCGCGGCGGCCAGGCGAATATCATGCGATTTGGTTCCTTTATGATCAGCAACGGTCCGCAGGATCAGCGAACGCCACCTGTGAATGTGCACCAGATGGTGAATCGACTAAACGATAAAGAATCGAATTCAGATCTGGTTACCAGTCTCATTCTCAACTCCGCTGCGCCTGCCATCGAAGGCGAGAAACTGAGTCAGCTGCCTCCTAATATCTCCGCGCTTATGCGCTCGGATCGCAATTCGGGAGTCCGCCTCGAACGGGATGAAGTGCGTCAGACGGCTTCTACTCCCTATATCGTGAGCGGTCAGCAGCAGCTTACAGTCACCATCGTTCGCAAAAACACGCAGGAGCCTGCAGTTCAAAATCAATTTGGGAATGCTAACCAGCCGCAGGGAGGCAGTACCAATCAGCCTGTGCTGCCAGGATTGGGTTCAGGGAACGCACAGTTCAACGATGATTTAGAACCTAATGCGAATGACAGCCTTAATTCAGAATCGAATGAAAACGGATCGGTAAACGCTGCTGCAGAAGCCGCATATCTCACGCCTAACGAAGTACAGCGATGGATGGCCTCTCTTACTCTCCCGCCATCCGTATCAAAATCAAAACAAAAGAAAACTCTCCAGCCGGCAAATTCTACGCCGCCATTGGATCCTAAAGTTGTAGTCACGGTTGAACGTCCGGATGTGCCCGTTCCCCCGGCCGCAGAACCCCCCAATGATAAACCCGTTGGCCGGCAGATTCAAGTCTGGCGTCAGACTGCCAAGAACGATTTTGGCGCTGGTAAATTTGATGGTTCGAGTGTTACAGCAGCAGGACAGCTGGAGTTAGCGCCAACCCTGAAACTGCTCTCTTCGACTACCGAAACGTATATCTGGTCACTGGCGAGCGCGTCGGATGGAACACTCTTTGCGGGAACAGGCACATCGGGAAAGATTTTAAAAATAGCGCCGAGCGGGGCAACATCACTTTTTTGCCAGCTTCCAGTGGTCGCCGTACAAAGTATGCTGATCACTAAAGACGGAACTTTATGGGCAGGCAGCGGCCTCAAAGGCAGAGTATATCGAATCTCGATGGATGGAAAGTTCAAACTGGTATGCACTTTGCGGGAGAATTACATTTTATCGATGGTGCAGAACAGCCGTGGTGATATCTACCTGGGAGTTGGCGGGACAGGCTCTGTCTACAAAATTCCAGCCGATCAGCAGAATAGCGCTTCAGAAATTACACCCGTCCAAGTTATGGACTCGCAGTCCGACCATATCCTCTGTCTTACTTGCGATTCGAAAGATAATATCTACGCCGGAGCCGGTAATGCGGGCATCCTGTACAAAATCACCCCAGACGGCAAAACGACTGCGCTCTATGATGCTAAGGATAATGCTATTACTGCGTGCGCAGCGGATACTGCTGGTAATATCTACATCGGTACCGGGCCGCGCGCAGTCATCAATAGGATAGCTCCCGATGGAACCGCTTCAGTTATATTCGATCATCCGGGAAGTTTTTACACCGCAATGCGTTTAGTGCCGGATGGCAGTCTGTACGCATCCACCGTAAATACACTTTATCATCTATTTCCCACAAAAGGCGGGATGGGACAGCGAACTACCATCTTGCCGCTGGATAACCCCAGGGATGTCGATTTTTTAAGTATTGCAGTGCTGCCTAATGGCGGAATTGCTGCCGGCACAGGAAATGTGGGGGAGGTGTACACCTCTAAACTATCCGCGATCGACAGGCAAATTGGAACCTTCGAATCGGTTATCCACGATGCCAAAATAGTCAGCCACTGGGGAGAAATTCGATGGCAAGGCAGTTTTCCAGATGGGCTTACGGCACATGTATTCACGAGAACCGGCCCGCTTTCAGAGCCAGATATCAGCTGGAGTAAATGGGAACCTGTTTTGATGTCTGCCGGAATGGCCAACGAAGGCAGGGTGCAGAGTCCGCCCGCACGATTTATTCAGTATAAGATACAGTTAGAAGGCAGTGCAAATCAGAATCTGAGTGAAAATACCCCCGGAATTAGAGAGATCAGCATCGGTTATATGCCAAAGAATCAGCCTCCGCGCGTGGTATTCCAATCGCCTCTGGGCGGTGAGAACTGGTCCCGAAGTCAGCAGCTTCGATGGCAGGCTGTCGATTCCGATAACGATACCATGAGTTATACATTGAGTTATTCCTCTGATGATGGCGCGACTTGGAAGCCGATTGAGACAGCTGATGGAACAAGTACGGACATTAAGAGTAAAAATGCAGCGACACCATCCGATGAACTGAAAAAGAAACTGGAAAACGATAAGAGCATGCCAGACACACTCAAAAATGCTCTTATTCAAGGTTCTAAAAGTACCGCCGGGAAATCTACTGCGGCGAATGCTCCTTTGAAAGAAAATTCGAAACGGTGGGATACCAGCCACATGCCGGATGGAACCTATCGCCTGAAAGTGACCGCATCGGATGCGATCAGCAATGCGGTTGATCCTTTGACGGGGGAAGCAGTTTCTGAGCCATTTCTTATCTGCAACTCGCTTCCGAACGGATCTGCTCCGCAGATTACCTACACTTCCGATCATCGAGTTCAGCTAAACGGTGTAGTCAGCCAGGCACTGATAGCAATTACGGCCGTACAGTACAGAATAGACGGCGGCGATTGGACAGCAGCGGTTCCCAAAGATGGATTATTTGACTCTTCCCGGGAAGAATATAGTCTGATGAGCTCTATTTTACTTCCAGGTAAACATAGTATTGAGATAGAGATGTTTAATTCAGCAGGTAATCATAACACGAGTAAGATTGATTTGGATGTGCCGTAATTGGATGTTTTTATTCGTCCGAGAAGTTAGATTTCATGTTTTGTCAGGAGGCAAAAGTGATTGATCAGAAAGAACATCTTGAGCCGTGCGCATTTGTACTTTTTGGAGCGACCGGTGATTTAACGCGTCGAAAAATAGTTCCTGCGCTCTACAGCCTGCATTTGAGTGGACTTCTGCCGGATCCATTCGTGGTGGTGGCTTTTGCAAGGCGGGACAAGGATGATTCTGCTTTTCGAAATGATATGAAGCAGGCAGTTACAGAGTTTGCCCCCAAGCTGCCCACCGAGAGTCAGAACTGGGATGCTTTCGCCTCTCGCCTCTACTATCATCGCTCGAATTTGGACGATGCCGAAGGTTATAAAAATCTAGATCATCGATTGACGGAACTGGACGGTGAATACAAAATCGGGGGAAACAGACTGTTCTATCTTGCCACGCCTCCCGACAATTTCAGCGAGATTATCAGCCATCTTGGCAGCGCCGGTTTAAACTCCGAGAAAGCGGGAAAAGGCTGGTCGCGCCTGATAATCGAAAAGCCCTTTGGATATGACCTGGAAACTGCAAAGGCCCTGAATGCGGAATTAGCATCAGTATTTCAAGAAGACCAGGTCTATCGCATCGATCATTACCTTGGCAAGGAGACAGTTCAGAATATTCTTGTCCTTCGATTTGCGAATCAGATTTTTGAACCGATTTGGAATAAGAACTACATCGACAATGTCCAGATTACGGTTGCAGAAACTCTGGGAATGGAAGGCAGGGGCAACTATTTTGAAAAATCGGGTATCACACGCGATATGGTTCAGAATCATGCGCTGCAGGTTCTTACACTGATAGCGATGGAACCGCCTGTTTCACTCGGGGCTGACGATGTCCGTGATGAAAAAGTCAAAGTACTTAAATCGATTAAACGGTTCGAACTGGATGATGTGGCACGGTATACGGTCCGAGGCCAATATGGCAAGGGTGCAGGAGAAGAAGATATTCCCGCTTATCGGAGCGAAGAAGGCGTCGATCCGAATTCTCAAACGGAAACCTATGCTGCGTTTCGTTTTTCTCTGGAGAACTGGAGATGGGCGGGAGTGCCTTTCTACGTGCAGGCAGGCAAACGTATGCCCAAGCGGGTAACTGAAGTGCAAATTCAGTTCAAAGCAATACCCGAAGTCCTCTTTGCAAGGCTGGACAGCAGTTCCTTAAAGCCAAATCGCCTGACAATTCGCATTCAGCCGGATGAAGGCGCTTCGATGGAAATTATAAGTAAACAGCCTGGCCCCCAGATGAATGTGCAGCCCGTAAGAATGGATTTTAAGTACGGGTCGGCTTTCGACACTCCAATTCGAGATGCTTATGAACGCCTGATTCTTGATGCTGTTCGGGGAGATGCATCCCTGTTTGCACGTAATGATGAGGTGGAGGAAGCCTGGAGTGTCATTAATCCGATACTCGATGCCTGGAAAAATTTAACCTGTCCACTCTTTCCCAACTACACTGCGGGCACGTGGGGGCCGGAAGCGGCTCAGAAGCTTTTGACAGGTGGCAGAGGCTGGAATTTCCCCTGCTAACAGCATATCATGTTATCTGGTGCCGCAGGATAAATAGTATAGTAATGGAGCCGCGTAATAGCTTCTATTTGCTACCCGACAGTTTGTTAGACCGGAGCATTGAGTTCATCGATTCGTCAAATCGGCCCATTCGTTTTTGTGCGGCAGCCAAACAGCGCCAGAGCGATGGGTCGCTTTTATTAATCGATGCCGCCCTATGGAACGCACAGAGCGCAATCCAGTTATCATGCCGCTCCAGTGCTCGTTCGCCAAGCTGTTTCCAGACAGATGCGGGAGCAGGCAGGCGAAACGATTTCATAAGCGCCAGCCAACCATCTTTCATGTGCAGCAGACGCTGGTACTCAGACTGCTCA
>JBBRDM010000096.1:0-19941 GCA_038203935.1 Chthonomonadales bacterium | reverse complement strand
AGTACTGGTCAAGTATCGGCATCGACTCACCTCTTTGCAGTTATCCGCCTCAGATGCTTCCATAATGTTTAGCGAATGGCCAACTACTGTATCTCGTGTCTGGAGTATACGCAAATCTTATAAGTGAAAAGTAGGTGTTAGGGTCTGGTATAATCATTTTTAACATAACTGTGATGAAGTTTAGGAGGTATCGTGGCTGTTGTGAAATTCACCCCTCGGAGTTATTTCAATGTAGCTCAAGAGCACCTTGGAAGATCAGCTGACTTGATACGCGAGCAGCAGTACTACGCATCGCATTATTTCTCCGGTATCGCGGTTGAATCTATACTACGTTCATTGATTGATAGTGAGGGTGAACAGTTTGACAGCAGCCATAGTGTAGAGTACTGGGGTAAAAAGGGAAGCTATTCTCTTGGTAAATCAGATGCGAGCAAAGAAATACTTAATGCTTCACTCGATGAAATCAATAAGCGATGGCGTTCAAAACATCGATACTTCACCGAGAAAATGCTGGATTCTTATTTAGAGTCCACCAAACTCGACAAGATTCGAGGAGACCGAGTAAAATATAGCAGCAAACGGCTTTATGCACTCGCTGATATCATCGTCAGGTTAGGAGTAGATGTGTGGAACTCGAACAAAAAATCAAGGAAATACTAGAACGGGGATTTATTGGCGCTCAGGTTGAGGCAGAACGCGATATAGATTCAGAAAAAATAGGCGGCAGGATAGTTTGGAAAGGCTTTACCGGAAACAACAGTCTTCGTCGTCAGAATAGAATACATACACTGCTCCGTAAAGATTTAAGCAGAGCGGAAATGAATGAAATATCGATCCTTTTTACTTATACACCTGAAGAATTAGAACAAGTAAATGCTGCATGAATACTTAATAGTCTAAACTATCCAGATATGCTGGGAGTATTGTATTGGTCCCATATCTTCAATTCGATGCGTCTGGCAGAAAATCGCTGGATTTTGTTCACAGATAGTAAGCAATAATATTTTATGTTGTACTAGCTCCTAGGGTCGGTATTATCGTACCCTGGAATACTTATCATTGTAACTATGGATTTCAGCATGACATTCTAAGCAGACTGGAATTGCATTGTAAATAGTATCGGATCCTTTTTCATTTTTAGGTTTAATATGATCCGTCTCAATTTTAACACCACAAAAACGATGACAGATGCAGCAGCACCGGTGACGCTTTACTAGGAGTTTAGCTACTTCATCCTGTAGAAAGCACCTGCCATCACTGCCCTTCTTATCCTTAAAAATAGGTGCATTCCAGAATAATATAAAGCTCCCCTTCTTCTGTTTTTGGGAGAAGGGGATGTGGATGAGGGCAGTTCTTATTTCACTCCAAAAATGTACTCCGTCTGCTGTGTGTAAGTTTTGCCGGGCTGAAGTATGATTGAGGGGAAGTTCGGGTGATGTACTGCATCCGGGAAGTGGCCCGCCTCAATGCAGAAACCGGTGTATTTGTAGTAGACGTTGCCTCCAACACCTTTAATTTTGCCATCGAGATAGTTACCTGTGTAAAACTGCATGCCCGGCTCGGTGGTGTACATCGTCATCGTTCTGCCGCTGGTGGGTTCGTAGGTTTCCGAGGCGAGTGCAAACTTTTTGCCGCCTCCATTGATTGCGTAGTTATGGTCATAGCCTGTCACTGCGCCGCCTACGCGCTCCACACTATCTCCAATGCGGTGCTGAGTAAGAAAGTCCATCTCTGTATCTGCGACCGGGCGGATCTCACCGGTTGGGATGCTCACATCATCTACCACAATGTATTTTTTGGCATCTATGCGGATCTCATGATCCAGCACATCCCCATGTCCGGCAAGATTGAAATAGGCGTGGTTGGTGAGGTTTATGGGAGTCGCTTTATCGGTGGTGGCGCGATAGTCGATTCTCATGCCATTTTGATTCGTTAATGTGTAGACCACCGTGACATCCAGATTGCCGGGGTAGCCCTGATCCCCGTCCGGGCTGTGCAGGGTGAACTCGACTGCCGGCCCTGCCGGGCGCTGCACACTTTTCGCCTTCCAGATAACCTTGTCGAAACCCTTCAGCCCGCCGTGCAGGTGGTTCGGCGGATTATTGACAGCCAGCACATACTTCTTACCGTTGAGCGTGAATTTGCCTTTGGCGATCCGGTTTGCAACACGCCCTACGGTAGCGCCAAAATACGGATTGCCTTTCTCGTAGTCTGCCAGATTATCGAACCCCAGAACAACATCACCCATCTTCCCATTCCGGTCGGGAGTGTATAGCTCGGTGAGCGTCGCGCCGTAAGTCATAATCTTGGCTTTCAGGCCGTGCTTATTCGTGAGCGTATAGAGGTCGACTGCCGCGCCGGTCTTGAGATGGCCGAACAGTTTTTTCTGAACTCCGCCGGACTGGGCCGGCGCTGCATGAAGCGAGACACCCTGCAGGCACAGCGCCAGCATCGTGCCAGTAAGTAATGAAGGTCTAAACAGCATCAATTTATACTCCGTTGTGTGATAGGTAGGGCAGGTTGTTTGATTTTACTTTTTTTATTGCGGCAGAGCAGTATCTGACCTTTTTAAATCATCAGTATGAACTCATTTAGAGCTAATGAGCACTGATTTCTTGCTGAGACCAAACTAGTTAAACACCCATAATCTGTGCTAATCTGAGTTATCTGCGGATAAAAAAATGAGAACTTATCTGCACAGAATTCAGATCAACAACTTAAAAGCAATTTATTCGCAGATTACTTGAGTTCATTTACACAAACATATCCCTTTGCAGAGAGTTTAAGGATGTTAGACGCGATCCATGCGCCGCGCGAGATAGTTTGAGAGCATCTGGTCGATAGGCTGGTCGGTACAGAACTGATGATAATCCATCCCTAGCTCACGGCTGCCGTGTTCCAGCGCCGTTGTAAACTCCTGAAAAGATTCGAGATACGCTTTTCGCAGTGCGTTCGGCTCTGCAAGGATGGACTCTTCCCCTTCCATGCCTTCAAATCGGGTGGTATCTTTGAATGGAAATTCAATCTCATCCCTATCGAGGATGTGGAATAGAATGACCTCGTGTTTGCTGTGCCGGAAATGGCTAAGTCCCCGCAGAATAGTTTTTGGATCCGCGAAAAGGTCGCTCAGAATGATCAGCAGACCTCTGCGCCGGAGCCTCTCCGCCAGATCATGAAAGGTGGCATCCAGGCCGGTTTTGGGCTGGCTGTCTGCGTGTTCGAGCGTGTCCAGAAGCAGCCGGAGATGCGCGCTGGTACTGGCCGGCGGAATATATCTGCGAACGCCGCTGTCGAAGGTCGCCAGGCCGACCGCGTCTCTCTGCCTCAGCAGCAGCGATGCCAGCGATGCCGCGACTATACTGGCGACTTCCCGCTTGGAGAGCGGAGAGCGCTCGCCTTTGTAGTCCATGCTGGAACTGGCGTCCAGTACGATGGTAGCCTTCAGGTTCGTCTCTTCTTCGAACTGCTTGACGTGGTAGCGGTCGGTTCGGGCATAGACCTTCCAGTCGATATGCCGTATCTCATCGCCTGGTGAGTAGTCGCGGTGCTGCGCGAACTCGACGCTGCTTCCACGGTGCGGGCTTCGGTGCATTCCCGATATCACGCCATCGACGACCACGCGCGCGCGCAGTTCCAGCCGGGCGATCTGAGCGAGAGTTTTAGGGTCGGCGAGTTGTTTTTTGTTAGTCAGCATCAAAAATAGCCTTACGAATTGATGGCTGGAGGTCTATTCTGCGTTCCTATAATGTTATCCTGCAGAGATGGGAGGAGACGGATTAAAGTGACGCGGGGTGTTAAGGCACGATACTGAAATACCAGCCTGGAATTGCGAAGCTCATCTCCGGTCGCAAGCTCCCTGCATGGGCTTAATATCCATTTAAATTCCAGTCCGAAGGACGGAATTCCGTCTGAAAGACGACCGCTTTTTCCAGACGGGGGTTTTCAACCTCCGGCAAATGTTACCGAGATCAACTAATAAACTCGTAACGGGCATTCCGTCTGAAAGACGACCGCTTATTCAGACGGGGGTTTTCAACCTCCGGATCAATATGGCTTTTAAAAAATAAATCTTTCCGTTTATCTTTTCTTTCATTATAGTGTATATTATTCTACTATAATGAAGGAGAATCAACCAATGTATGATGACGATGGATGGATCACATCAAAAGAGGCATGCCACTTTCTATCACTCTCATATTCGCGTATATGGCAGCTGTATAATGAAGGCAAAATTCGGCGGCTGGAACCCTATGTATTCAAGCCAGGCAAAACAGCCCTCTACTCCTGGGCAGATGTACTAAAAATAAGATTTGGATCGGCGCGCGTAATAAAACGACTTCGGCTGCAGTATATCATCAACGAAGGCATGCCCACAGAGTGGATCAGCGTAGCAGAAGCCGCCGATATATTGGGTATCTCCACGAGCAGTGTCTATAAGAAGATTCGTTCCAGAACACTCGGCCATTCTGCAATGTATAAGGGCCGCAAGTGTAAGGATATGCGGGTATCCAGAAGACAATTGGAAAAACACGGCTCAGACCCGGAAAGACTCAAAAACCAGAATACCTGCGCACAGTATCGAAATCGGCATCACCTGCCCAAGCCCCCGGCCACACCAGAAGAAGAAGCGGAATTCGAGCGGAAAAGATGGATAACCACACGCGAAGCAGCGAAGATGCTGCGCATATCGTGCAACGCGCTGCGCGCAATTCGAAATCGAGGCCTGCTGCGCAACTGTGCTCCGCCAGGCTGGTGGCAAAACACACACGCATGGTGCTTTGATTATAACGATGTTGCAGCGCTTCGCATCGATCCCGTGCATCTTGCACTGCGTGCCAGATACCTCAAAGCGTTCTCGAATGAAGCTATGGACCAGCGTTATAGCAAAGTGCTCGATAAGCTCAATGGCCTGAATGCGAGCCTGGCCCTGCCGCTGGCATGGCAATTTCCCCCGTGCGAAGCCTGCTAAAACTATGCAGTGAACTCCAAAACTTTCTCGCTCTCCTCGCACAAAACTTCGTGAGAGGAGAGCGAGTTCTGAGATCTGCGTAAACTTGATTCTCAAAAGATGGAGTATAATTGAATCATATGCACGCACACCAGGATATAACCAGGCGAAATTTTATCGGGATCGGACTGGGCGGTGTTCTCTCGGCCATCACCGGCCTGGATGTCAGCGCCTCCGAAACCGCTCAAAAAGGAAACGGGCGCGCCAGGCGAGTGCTGGTGATCTTCGAGCAGGGAGGCGTCTCCCATATCGATACCTGGGATCCTAAGCCGGACACTCCCGCCGAGCATCGCAGCCCGTTCAAGCCCATCAAAACCAATGTGGACGGAGTCTATTTCACCGAGCTTTTAACTAAGACGGCGCGCTTCGCAAACAAGCTCACTGTTGTACGCTGCATGACGCAGCCGACCCCCGGCGTGGGCAACTCGCATCCCAAAGGCTCGCAGTATATCTACTCCGGCGAAGCGCCCGGCGGCCCCGTCGATATGCCCGATATCAGTTCCGTCGTCGCGCATCGCATGGGCGCAGAAACCCTCTATCTTCCCTCCAATATACTCGTTCCCGGCACCAGCGAACAGGCAGAGATGTCCCGCGTCGGCTTCCTCCCGCCCGGGTTTGCCGTCTTCAAGACCGGCGGCAGCCCTGCCGATCCCAGCTGGCGCGTTCCCAATCTCGGCCTTCTCGCCGGAATCGATGAACGCCGCTTCAAAGACCGCCGTGATCTGCTCAGCTCGCTCGATGTGGGGTATGTGAACGCCGGTGGAGCCAAAGACGTGCAGGCGATGCGCTCGCTGATGACCCAGGCCACCGACATGCTCACCAATCCCCTCACGCGCAAAGCATTCGATCTCAATACAGAATCTGCCAGCACACGCGAAAAGTACGGCTCCGGGCATCGCGGCCAGTGCTACCTTCTGGCAAGAAAACTGATAGAATCCGGCGTGAGATATGTCACCGTCGATGTGCGCGAACCCACCAACTCCTTCAAGGACGGCAAGGCAGTCACCTACAATGGCGGCGGCAATATGAACTGGGATCACCACGATGCGATCTACTCCACCAGCCATACGAACATTCCCAACGGAGGCGCCGGCGCTGGCAGATACGGAATTGCCACCTGGCCGATGATGGGCTCCACCGATCAGGCATTCGCCGCCCTCATCGAAGATCTGGATCAGCGCGGCCTTCTCGATGAAACTCTCGTCTGTTTCGTTACTGAGTTCGGGCGGACCCCCCACATCAACGAGCGCCAGGGCCGTGATCACTGGACACACGCTTTTTCGTTCGCTTTTGCAGGTGCAGGCGTTCCGGGCGGGCAGGTAGTCGGGTCCACAGATCGCGATGGAGGGTATATAACCAGTTCTATGGCCTATACTATTGAAGACTATGCTGCCACTATCTATGAAAAACTCGGTATTGACCGTTCCAAGCCGCTGCATACACCGACTGGTCGACCGGTATTTATAGCTGCGCGCGGAAAACCAATACCCGAACTATTTTAAAACTGATTGACCACCACGAAATCCGAATCCAAGAATTTCTATGCCCATTTGAGCTGTATATATTTATTTATATTTAACCAAGGAATACACGGAACACACGGAAAAAGCGGATGCAAAATCATTCAGCTTCTTCTGCTGCACGTTCAATTTAGATAAAATAGTATTATTTTCTCTTTGCTTTTTCCGTGTGTTCCGTGTATTCCGTGTTTAAATTAAAACTTGTCGAGTGCATGGAAGCAGCAGTATTATAATCATATTCGTGGTGATGGTGCTGGGAGAATTGAATGCGGCAATACTGCGTTGGCTTGAATACCCTTATTTTTATGTTCTGCGCCATCTCCTGCGTGAAGGTCGCGGTTGCTTCGAGTATGAAAGTGCCTGACCGGATTGTTGTATCTCCAAAGGAAATTCATCTCGACAGCAGACGGGCTTACCGCCAGATCGTAGTCACCGGCTATTTTAAGTCCGAAGTTTATGACCTCACCCCATCCGCAAAATTTCAGCCTGACAATAAAAGCATTATCCGAATAGATGGAAGCCGAGCCGTTCCGGTAGGGAATGGAAACACAACAATAAAAGTGATCGCAGGCGGGAAAACGTTGGTAATTCCTGCAGTGATATCCAATATCGATAAACCGGATCCCATCCGTTTTACTTTTGAGACCATTCCTATCCTGACCAAACAAGGCTGTGCTACAGGCTCGTGCCACGGATCGCCACATGGAAAAGGCGGGTTTTCACTCTCGCTGTTCGGATATGATCCTCAGATCGATAGAATTTCTCTCACCCGCGACGGGCTTAGCCGCCGAGTGAATGTGATGGAGCCTCTCGACAGCCTCATGATGAAAAAGCCGCTGCTGGAAATCCCGCACGTAGGCGGGAAGCGGCTTCGGAAAACCGACACAGGCTATCGCATTATTCGGAACTGGATAGACGAAGGCGCGAACATCGATATTCCTTCCGTTGAATGCACCGCGATTACAATAACGCCGGGTACCAGCCGACTTCTTCGTGCTCCCTTTATGCGCCAGCAGCTGAGTGTCCTGGCCTCGTATTCAGACGGTTCCAAAAGAGACGTGACTGCGATTTCCACCTATGAAAGTTCGAACCAGACAGTAGCTGCGGTCGATACAGACGGCCTTATAACCGGGCGCAGCCGTGGGCAGACCGCCATCAGTGTGCGCTATCTGGATAAACTGCAGTCGGTGAATATCACACTCGTTGAGGATATTCCCGGTTTCGTCTGGAAAAAAACGCACGAAAATAACTTCATCGATAAACTTGTCGACGATAAACTGAAACAACTGCAGTATCTTCCCTCTCCAACATGCAGTGACCAGGTTTTTCTTCGCCGACTATCACTTGATTTGACCGGCATGCTGCCGGGCGGTGAAACGGCGCGGACTTTTTTAGCTGATAGATCTTCGGATAAGCGCGAACGTCTGATCGAATCGCTGTTGAAAACAGAAGAGTATGCGCGATTCTGGGCGTTAAAAAAAGCTGACCTGATGCGCGTCTCTCCAGCGAAGCTGAAACAGAAAGAAGCGGAAGATTTTTCGCGATGGATTGTGGATGCGATGCGGACGAACATGCCTTACGATCAGTTTGCACGGGCGATTCTCACCGCTTCCGGGAACGTAGAACAATCGCCAGGTGCTGGTTACTTCCTGGCAATTCCTACCACGGAAGAGAGAACAGAGCTGACAGCGCAGGTATTTCTTGGGTCGAGACTGGAGTGCGCCAAGTGCCATAACCATCCTTTTGAAAACTGGACAATGCGCGACTATTACAGCCTTGGAGCCGTGTTCGCAAGGACGACTGCAGCGAATGGAACGGTTCGGCTAGCCAGTACCGGGGAATCTCTGCTCCCGACCACGAAAGAAATCATGTCTCCGTGGGGATTTCCGAAGAAGGCTGCGCTGAATAGCTTCCATGAGGATCGTAGAACTCTTTTTGCTGATTGGCTGACGAAAAAAGGAAATCCATTATTCGCTCGCGTTGAGGTGAACAGAATTTGGTCCGAGTTGATGGGCCGTGGAATTGTGGAGCCGGTCGACGATTTCCGCTCTTCCAATCCAGCTTCGAACAAGGCGCTGCTGGATGCGCTGGCAGCGGAGTTTGAAAAGAGCGGATACGATCGGAAGCACATGATAGAACTGATCTGCCGCAGCCAGACTTATCAGCGTTCCACCCAGACGAACCGGTTTAACGAATCGGAAGACAGTCTATTCTCACACGCAAGGATTCGGGAACTCACTGCCGAGCAGATGAAGGACGCAATTGGATACACAACCCGCGCGCTATCCTCCATAAAGACCATTTCCGAGCGGAGAATGGAGTTGGTGAAACAGCTTGACGAGGAGATGCAAAAGCACGAATTGACTTTTAACGCGTGGGTAATGGATAAGCGAAAAGAGTTAGAGTCACTTCCAGTCTGGCTGGGAATCTGGAGTTCAGCCGGGCCGCTCAAGCCGAACAGCCAGCTGCCATCAGGCAGTACCTCAGGCTGGAATAAATGGACGGATATTCTGGAGGGGTCGTTTTACGAGCTGAAAAATGAACCCGATCAAGTGTATTATTTTCGACGAAATATTCACAGTCTTTCTTCTTCTGAGATAAGTTTCAATATGAAGGCAGGCAATTTGGAAGTGTGGCTGAATGGAAAGCCAGTACAGCTTGCTCAGAAAGAGGACGAGTATCATGTTACGCTCAAACTCGCCAGTGGAAACAACGATCTAATCCTTAAAGCTGCTTACAAAGCGGCAAATTCCGCATTTCACGTCGGTTTTGATCTTCCCAAAACGAATAAGAAGCAAGACGAGAAGAGTATTTCACCCTATCTGTCCTATTCGTTGGAAATACTTGCCGGTTCGGATGCGTTATCTGAGGATCAAAAAAAATTAATTCACAACTACTTCATCGAAACAGATGCAGCGCACAATATCCTCCAGGAAAAATTAGACTCTCTGGATAATCGTATGGAATATGCCACCCAGAGGCCGTACCCGGAGGCGACCGCTTTCACGGTGACTTTTGGACAGCCGCTGCGCGAGACTGCCTGCACTTGCGAAAGGCGAAAATCGCCCACTCTCCTGCAGGCGCTGGAGCTGCTGAACGGTGAGACAGCCTACAAAATGGCGCAGTCTGGTGCGGACACCTATATGAAACTGGATGATAGAAATCTGGTGAATACGCTCTATCTGTCTGCGCTATCACGCTATCCTTCTGAAAAAGAGACTAAAACAGCTGCTGCATTCCTTGCAAAGGGACCGGATAAGAAAAACGCAGTTACCGATCTCATTTGGACAGTAATGAATACGCAGGAGTTTCTGTTCCAGCATTAGATTGAAAATGAGGAAAGCGGTTCTATGTGTCGTCTTTTTAATATAAAACTCATTGGATCTATATTCCTTAGTCTAACTGCGTTTGCCGGTGCACATTCCGCTACAGCAGAAACCAGTTTTTTGCGTGATGTGGCGCCAATTCTGCTGAAACGTTGTTCAGGATGCCATGGCGAACGTGTCCATCTAGGGGGGTATCGAGTAGATACTTTCCGGGGACTTTCCACGAAGGGCGCATCGGGCCTGAACTCGATTGTTCCGGGTAAGCCGGCGGATTCACGGCTTTTCCAGCTTATCACGGCGAAAGTGGAAGCCGCACGAATGCCGCAGAGTGATGATCCCCTTTCGGCCGAGCAGATTGCGCTCATTCGGGCATGGATCGCCGGTGGTGCAAAGTTTGACGGCTCCTCTGCGACGGTTCCTATAAAAAGCCTGGTGGGAGCTAGGCAGCATCCCGCTGCGCCAGCAGTTTACCGAACTGCATCTCCTGTGATGGCGCTCGCATTTTTGCCAGGAGATAGAGAAATCGCAGCAGGCGGATATAACGAGATTACAATTTGGGACACATTTTCAGGAAAACTCATTCGCCGAATTGAGCATCTGCCCCAGCGAATTCAGTCTCTTACGGTATCGCGAGACGGCAAATCCTTTCTAATTGCAGGAGGCACTCCGGGTGAATATGGAGAGGCCGCACTCGTCGATATTGCATCAGGAAGACGGTCGAAAGTGCTTGATACTTTTAATGACATAGTCTTTTCGGCTGTATTCAGCTCGGATGGAAAGCGAATCGCGGTCGGTGGAGCGGATATGAGTGTGCGGGTCTATGATGCCGATTCTGGAAGAAGAGTCTGGATGAGCAGCATACACTCCGACTGGGTGACGGCGGTTGGGTTTAGCCCCGATGGTAAGTTCGTGGCGAGCTCTAGTAAAGATATGACCGTAAAGATTTACGACGCGGCAGATGGATCGCTTTACACGACCTATAACGGACACAATCGTCAGATCGGGAAGTATATGGAACAAAGTCCGGTTTACTCTCTCGTCTTCGAAAATGGATCGGCAGCTGCCTGCAGCGCTGGGAGGGGAAACTGGATACAGCTATGGAGTCCGGTCGAAGCAAAAGCGGATTCCGGGGATGCAGGCGATATGGAAGAGCGTTTCGCCAAACAGGGTCACACTCGATATATCGAGCACGGTTTCAAGAAGGGCGTGTTTGCACTGGCGGTAAAAGGTGACAGGATATACGCTGCATCTGCGGACGGCATTTTGAAGGAGTTTGATCTCAATTCTCAGAAATTAATTCGGACTTTCCCAGGACAGTCCGACTGGCTCTTCTCACTTTCCACAGATGCCTCTGGAGACAGGATTGCAGCAGGTTCATACAGTGGCGAGATTAATATCTGGAATACGAAATACGGCAGCCAGATAAACAGTTTTTACGCTCAGCCCGGCCGCGCTCAGAGGAAGGCGCCGGGCACATCTACCCTCACGAGGCAGAATTAACGGAATGAAACTCTTTAGCATATCTCTGAATCAGATTTCAAAACTCAAAATGAATAACTCTTTGATCCGTAATTCACCTAATTCCCCGGCCTGTTTGTATTCAAGCACAAACGAACAAGCTGTTTGCGCCAGGGATGGGGGAGCGTCTAAAGTGTGCTTTCGCCCTTCTTTCACCCTGATGCTCGCTTTATTCATTCTCTCCTCGGTAATCTCCATGAGTCAGGCGCAGAATCCGGCACAGAGTGAATTCTTCGAAAAGAAGATTCGCCCGATTCTCGCGGATAAATGTTACACCTGCCACTCTGGTAAAACCGCAATGAGCAATTTGCTTCTCGACAGTCGGTCTGCACTGCTCAAAGGCGGAGCGCGCGGGGCTGGTTTCATCGCAGGACAGCCGGAAAAGAGTCTGATCATTGCCGCGGTACAGTATACACATCCCCCCCTGCAGATGCCGCCATCCGGCAAACTCAGCAGCGAAGAGATTGCCGTGCTGACAGAATGGGTGAAGATGGGAGCTCCCTGGCTTGACTCGGATAAGGCCGCACCCTCCGCTCCTCAAAAGAAGGCGTTCAATATCAAAGAACGCGCCAAACACTGGTCGTTTCAGCCGGTCAAACCGCAGGCTGTTCCCGTCGTCAAGAATAGTGCCTGGGCAAAAAATCCCATCGATAAATTTATCCTTGCCAAACTGGAAACGAATAGTCTGATTCCCTCCAAACCGGCGGATCGGCGAACGCTTATTCGCCGTGTCACTTACGATCTTATCGGGCTGCCTCCCACTCCCGCCGAGGTCGATAACTTCCTGCAGGATCGATCACCCAACGCCTACGCAAAAGTCGTCGACCGCCTGCTCGCCTCGCCTCACTATGGAGAGAGATGGGGGCGACACTGGCTTGACCTGATGCGTTATGCAGAGACGAATGGGCACGAGTTTGATTACGAAAAAATGAACGCCTACCAGTATCGGGACTACGTAATCCGGGCGTTCAATACCGATGTTCCATACGACCAGCTTGTGAAAGAACATATCGCAGGCGACCTGCTGCTGAAGCCGCGCCTGAACCCTACGTATCTTTCCAACGAATCTATTCTCGGCACGGGATTCTGGTTCCTGGGTGAGGGAACGCACTCTCCAGTCGATTTGATGGAAGACCAGGCAGGGCACATCGACAATCAGATCGATGTGTTCAGCAAAACATTTTTAGGGCTCTCAGTTGGCTGCGCACGCTGCCACGATCACAAGTTCGATCCGATCTCCACCAGAGACTACTATGCACTCTCCGGGTTTATGAAAAGCTCCCGCGCCGATATTACCAATCTTACACCACCAGAACAGATAATGCCGGCAATTCATCTTCTGGAGCATGTAAGTCCCCAGGTAAGTATGGCGATATCGAATATTCATAGCGAGTTAAGTGATAGATATAGCTATTCTCTCCTTCCAGGTCAAGAGAGATATGCTGAATTCTCTGATGATGATTGGAAAGTTTGGAAAACTACCGGAGAAGCCTTCGGCCACTCATCTTTAGGGTCGGATGCAGTTAAGCAAATAGGTTCGGACTTTCAAATAAGGCATCTTTCGAATAACAAAACTGTCGATAGCGGAATCCTATCTGATCGACTCACCGGTGTTCTTCGATCACCAACATTTACCATTAAAAAGCCGTTTATATACTATCATCTGGCTGGTTATGATACGCAGGTGAGACTGATAGTAGATGGCTTCCAGCTAATACAGGAACCGATCTATGGCGGTCTTACGATAGGCGTGCATAGTCCTGATAAGATGGAGTGGTATAGTGAGAATGTCAGTAAATGGGTGGGTCATCGGGCTTATATTGAGTTTGTAGATAGGGGAAACGGCAGGCTAATTTCGGACGCTGTTGTTTTCTCGGATACCAGAACTCCTCCACAGGATATAGAAAGTTTGCAATCGACCACAAAATCGATTGCATATAGCGAATTTTCTCCAGAGAATAAAGCCAGACTTGCGAAGCTTTTGAAACAACGGTCAGAGATTGAGGCCACCCTTCCTGATCCAAAATGGGCAATGGCGATTGCCGATGGAACAGGTGAGAACGATCATGTTCATGTGCGGGGAAGTTTCAAACAGTTGGGAGAGATAGCTCCGAGAAGTTTCCTGCAGGTGTTTGGTGGAGGTAATGAGTTCGGTCAAGAGGGCGGCAGCGGCCGTATGGAACTGGCAAATAGGTTGATTGCCCCCTCCAATACTCTGCTAGCCAGAGTAATGGTCAATCGAATATGGCAGCATCATTTCGGGGAGGGAATTGTGCGGTCTCCGGATGACTTCGGAATCATGGGGCAGCCGCCATCACATCCCGAATTGCTGGACTGGCTTGCCGCTGAATTCAAAAATCAGGGCTGGTCGATCAAGAAGATGCATCGTCTGATGCTGCGTTCCAGTTCCTACCAAATGTCCAGTAAGCCTACCGATAAAGCCGAACTCGCGGACCCAACTAATCGGCTGCTGCAGCACTATCCGGTGCGGCGTCTCGAGGCGGAAGCCATTCGCGATGCCGTTCTGGCAGTCTCGGGCAGATTGGATAAGAAGCTCTACGGCCCGAGTGTGATGCCGGCTCTCACCACGTTCATGGTTGGCCGAGGGCGTCCGGAAAAATCTGGGCCGCTGGATGGCGATGGAAGGCGCAGCATCTATATGAGCATCCGCCGGAACTTCATGATTCCCATGTTCATGGCGTTCGACTACCCGGTGCCTTTTACTACTATCGGTAGGCGGACTGTCTCAAATGTACCCGCTCAGGCGCTGACGATGATGAATAATCCTTTTGTACTCGAACAGGCGGATGTCTGGTCAAAACGAGTTCTGGCAGTTCCCAGCCAGATTCCCGAGCAGCGGATTATCGGCATGTACGAAACCGCATTCAGCCGCCCGCCAAATGATAAAGAGCTGACTGCGACCAGAGCATTTCTCAAACAGCAGGATTCAGAGTACGGCGCTTCAGACGATCCGCGCTCGTGGCGTGATCTCTGCCACGTTCTGTTCAATCTGAAAGAGTTTATTTTTCTTAATTAGTGCTGTCACCGCCGGCCCCTCTCCCAAAAACAGGAGAGGGGAGCTATAAATCGTTGGTCTTGACCTTCGGCTGTGGGAAATTTAGTTTCAGAAAAATCAAAACTCAACATGGTAATGAATAGCTCTTGCCAAAGTCGTCCCTCTGCTTTATTTGGGTGAGGGGACGGGGTGGGGGAAGAAAGAGTTTAGCATGCACTGTAATAACTATCGGCCGCGGCCGCTAACCCGGCGAGAGATGCTTCAACAGGGTGCGAATGGATTTGGAACGATGGCGCTGGCGGCGCTGCTGGGCGAGCCTGCTTTCGGCGGGGTGCTTTCAGGAGAAAAGGTCAGCCAGGATCCACTCGCGCCGCATTCTCCTCATTTCAAAGCGAAAGCTACCAGTGTCATCTTTCTTTTTATGGATGGCGGGCCGTCTCAGGTCGATACTTTCGATCCGAAACCTCGTCTGGCGCTGGAGCATGGCCAGAAGATCAAGATGGATGTGCCTCCCACGCAGTTCGACAATGTAGGCAAGGTGCTGAAATCGCCCTGGTCGTTCAAACAGTACGGTCAGAGCGGTATTCCTGTGAGCGAACTGTTTCCGGAGATTGCGACTTGTGTGGATGATATGGCGATCATTCGGTCGATGGTGGCAGAAAACTCAGAGCACACGAACGCGAACTACTTTATCCATTCAGGATTTGGCAGGCAGGGACGGCCAAGTATGGGTGCTTGGGCGACGTATGGCCTTGGAAGCCAATGCCGAGATCTGCCGGGCTTTATCGTTTTGAACAGCGGCATGATTCCCCCCGGTGGAATGGACTGCTTTACGAACGGATTTCTTCCGGCGGCGTATCAGGGTTCCCTGTTCCGTGAAGGCGGTGAACCGGTCGCCGATCTGACTCCCACGGAAGCCGATCCCAAAATTCAGACTGGAAAGCTGGCGTTGATGAAGAGCCTGGATCAGGGTGCGCTTCATCGCTATGGGGAGGAGAGCAAGCTGGAAGCGGCTATCTCAAACTACGAACTGGCATTCCGAATGCAGACTGCCGTACCCAACCTGATGGATATCGATAAGGAATCGGATGCAACGAAGAAGCTATATGGCTTAGATGAGAAACGCTCCCAGGTATTCGGTCATCAGTGCCTCGTGGCTCGCAGGATGGTGGAACGGGGGGTGCGGTTTATCGAGCTCCTCTGCCCAAATAACGGTAATGACCGCTGGGATCAGCATGGAAATCTGAAAGCGGGGCATGAGTTGAACGCCTCATCTGTGGACAGGCCGATTGCAGGACTGCTGAAAGATTTAAAATCGCGCGGGCTGCTGGAATCTACGCTGATAGTTTGGGCTGGTGAGTTTGGGCGCACTCCAATGGCGCAGGGCACTGATGGCCGCGATCACAATCCTTTCGGTTTCTCGATCTGGATGGCTGGAGGGGGAGTTAAGGGCGGAACAGTCTACGGTGCCACGGATGATTATGGGTACTATGCGGTCGAGAACAAAGTCACCATACACGATCTGCATGCTACGATGCTCCATCTCATGGGAATGGATCACAAACGCCTTACCTACCGCTTCAGCGGCCGTGACATGCGCCTCACCGACGTCTCCGGAGATGTCGTTCATGCTGTGGTGGCATAATTACATTATCTGAATATGTAAGAATTATTAGCCTCACGCGAAGTCCGCGAAGCCGCGAAGAAAAACAATTAAGAATAAACCTGTTCAAATATAAGAAAATATGGTTGAAACGAAGATATCATAATTCCTTTGTTTTTCTTCGCGGCTTCGCGGACTTCGCGTGAGACATTAAAATATATTCTGTAACTCCACAACGACCACCGCACAAGTATTTATGTCGACAAGTGAATCCACGTTTCAGAAAGTTATTCAGCCATCATGAACTCCATCGAAAAATATGAGTTTGATCGGATCGCCAACCTATTCTTCCTTGGCAAACTTGACATGTGTCCACACAAAAGCCTGTTTCCAATATGTTCAAATGCATGGCTTACTCAATTAGTAACTATCTTTTTTCTTAACAAGATCAAATATGCATTCCCTAAGGTTCTAATTTGTGGGCAAATAGAGTGAATGAAGTACTGATATAAGTAATCTTGAGAAACTGTGGCGAGATGTCGGTTGCTGAGCGATGCTTGGCTCCAACATTTATTATTTTTTAAATCATATAGACTAACTTATTGAGTGATAAAAAACCAACTAAAACATGGAGTAAGAAGGACATTGACAAAATGCTTGAGATTGAAGCGATAATAAATTCTCCAGGATTTGTCGTTGTAACTTGGCCAGACCAAAGTTCCCAGATTGTTGATGGAAGGCAGGTTTGCTTTGTACCGCATCCGGATTACAATCCTATTGTCCAACAATTCTGGAAACTATGTTATAGAACATCGGCATATATCGACCCTTATGCAGTTTTGCCGGAAGATCCGGTAGGATCACAAGAAGGCACTCGACTAATACATATTCTTAAAACTGTTTCTGATATGGAAATAGCAACTCTAAACCAACTACGTCGTTACTTCATACTATGCACACGCGCAGAAAGATTTTCCCCCGGCCATATCGGTGGTGAGTTCGAGAACGGTAACATAGAAGCTGCCTTGAGACGTTTGAGAGAGTTACAATAAAACGGTAGTGTGTTGTAAACTATAACTCACCATAACTTCCGCTCGCCAGATCCACAGTTCACCAGTCACACAAATTGCTACGTACAATGAGTAGAAGGAACCCTAATGAAGCTGGAAATTGGAAAGCGCGATAGCGTTATAAATATTCGGCATATATGGCCCAAAGAGGCTGATTTTTCCGACTGGCTTATTACTGATGATGGGCTGTCGCTCATTACCCAAGACATTGGTGTTGAGATAGATGAAGCGCGACGGGAGGTACGCCCTGGCGATTATCCGTGTGATATTGTTGGCAAGATGGTTGGAACTGATAACCATATTGTCGTCATCGAAAATCAGTTCGGCAAAACAAACCATGATCATCTCGGAAAATTCCTCACATATGCGGCCGTCCATAAGGCGATGACTGGCATTTGGATCACTGAAATAGCCGCTGACGACCATCGTCAAGTCATAGACTGGCTTAACCAAAATACGCCCGATACAGTAAATCTGTATCTCGCCGAACTGAAAGCGTTTCGTATTGGTGAAAGTCCTGCAGCCCCTATATTGGATGTAATTTGCCGGCCCAATGTTTCCCAGAAGAGTGTCATTTCTAATCACAGTGATGCAGAACTCGCGCTCATCGCGTGGCGCCAGGCATTCTGGGAGGAGATTCACGCTGCAATTATTGCATCTAAACAGCCATTCACCTTGCAGAAGATTGGAAAAGATCACTGGTCTGCTATCTCGATAGGTAGAAGCGGATTTAATCTCAACATGCTTCTGACTCCCCAGAAACAATCAGTGGCTATTGACCTGAATATAAGCTCGAAGATCTGGAAGGATGCAGCATTTGAGCAGCTTCATAAGGACAAGCAATCTATAGAACAAGAACTTGAAGAAAAGCTAGACTGGCGGCCAATGCTGGGAAAGGATAGCGCAAGAATCGTATTAGAACTCAAAATAGATCTTCGTAAAGACGAAAATAGAAAAACTATTTGTGATTGGTTCGTCAAGAAGCTTCCTAAAATGTATTCTGTATTCAAGAAGCGTGTAGCCATATTACAAGGACTTGATTAGAAGCTATATGTTGATGTTCGCAAGACAATCCACATAGGGCAGAGATTCCGTATTATGCCGATAATCTTATGTTTACACAGAGTCACACAGTTTTGATGATTCCCATTTTTAGCTCGATTGTAAAGAAGATCAAAAGATATGAACTCCATCGAAAAATATGAGTTTGACCGTCAGGGATTTATTGTAATCCGGGAGATGTTGAACACGCAGCAGGTGGGTTCTCTCCTAACCGCGGTCGAAATGTTGGAAACGGAAGCGCTAGAGACAATCGATTCTCCGCCTCAGAAAAGAGCGTTGTGGGGAGCGACTTATCATCACAATACCGAAAAGGGCTATTTTGCGTCCGGCGGCAATCGGCATGGGGAGACTCTCATGATCGAGGACTTTTTCAATGCAGATTCCGTCTTCGATTTGCTTGTGAATCATCCCCGCACGATGGACTATATCTCGGAAATTGTGCAGGGAGCCATCCGTATCAATAACTCCGAGATTCGTATTCGATATACGGGCAACCTGAGTGGAACGCATATGGGAGGACCTATCGACCATAAATATCGGTACGGTTTCAACGCCAGCGGCATCGATGCGATGATGGTTCGCATGATCTATTTCCTGCAGGATGTCGATTGCGAACAAGGTGCGTTCTGTGTAGTTCCCGGAACCCACAAGACCAACTATCCCTCCCCTTACAACGGCAAGCCAGAAGATGAAAACGGCATGATTGGGCTGGAAGTGAAAGCGGGAGATGCGATTCTCTTCACGGAAAATCTCCGACATGGCGGATTTACCAACCACTCCTCGCAAGTTCGCAAGACCCTGCATATAGGTTACGGGCCCCACTGGATGATGTCGCAAAATATCGCTACCATGGACGAGCCGCAATACATCCTGCCAGGTATTTTAGAAAGATACGACGTGAAACAAAGATCACTTTTTGAGCTTGGGGGCTGGAGAAAAAATAACTGTTAATAAATAGTTGATCTGATCAACTCAAACGTTTAGCAGCTTGTCTTGCAATCCACCTTTAAAATATTTTCTGATCAGGTGATGTGTGCTCCCTGTGTCTCGAATGTGACGGCGTAGAGCGACTGGCTGGCCGCCATGAACAGCCGGTTGCGTTTCGGGCCGCCAAAGCAGACATTGGCGCAGATCTCCGGCAGCAGTATCTGGCCGATACGTTCACCGTCCGGCGCAAAGATGTGCACCCCATCGTAGCCTTTACCAACCCAACCTGCTCCTACCCAGATATTCCCATCGACATCAGCGCGAATTCCATCTGCGAGTCCAGCTACCTCTTTCCCCTCCAGCATCATCTTCATAGAAGCGAACTCTTTACCGTTTTTGGTACTTATCCCATCGACGACATCGTAGACTCGGATATTTTGGGGCGCTTCAGGATAGTGGCTCGAGCCGGTATCTGCGACGTAAACCTTCTTGTAGTCCGGCGAGAAGCAGAGGCCGTTGGCTTTGTACATATCATCGATAACGATATCCAGCTTCCCGGTTTTGGCATCGATCCGATAGACCGCCTCTTTGTTTTCAAGCTCTGCCTTGTTGCCTTCATAGTTCCCTAAGATTCCGTAGCCAGGATCAGTGAACCAGATGCCCCCATCTGGGTGAACCACAATATCGTTAGGTGCGTTGAGAGGCTTTCCCTGCCACTTGTCCGCCAGCACTGTAACGCTGCCATTGTGTTCATATCGAACCACTCGACGGTCGCGATGCTCACAGGTGAGAAGGCGGCCTTCCCAGTCAAAAGTATTCCCATTCGAGTTGCTGGAGTTGTTATGGTAAACGCTCACATGGCCGTCTTCCCCAAGCCAGCGCAGATGAGTG
>JBBRDM010000095.1:0-20110 GCA_038203935.1 Chthonomonadales bacterium | reverse complement strand
AACGGCGGCGGACTGCTGCTTCAGTCCGATGGCGCTGTGGTTACAAGCAGCCACTTCATCGATAACGAGGCAGGCGCAGATGGCGGCGGCTGCTGGACAAACAGCAGCTCAGCATCATTCACAAGCTGCACCTTTACCAGTAATATCTCCAACCATAATGGAGGCGGGATGGATGTTGCTGGCGGCAGCTCGGTAGTGCTTACCAAGTGTGTATTTACCAGCAACTCGGGAGTATTCGGTGGAGGATTTAGCGCTGAAAACGCTTCTCCGGAAGTCATATCAAGCACATTCACCTTGAATCAAGCGAGCGCCAACGGGGGAGCTATTCATAACTACTATTCTGAGGGATACTACTATAAAGACGTTGTGACCAGCAATAACGCGGCATCGAACGGCGGTGGATTGTACTCAAACGGCGGCTCGCCACTGGTCTCGCACTGCACCTTTACCACCAACAATGCAGTTAATAACTCCAGTCATAATGCATCAGGCGGCGGGATGATGCTGTACGATGGCACTCCGGATGTTGACAGCTGCTCCTTCACCAGCAACTATGCAGATTACTTTGGCGGCGGTGTATACAATCTCTACAGCAAAGCTATTCTGACAAACGACACCTTCATCAAAAACCATGCAATGTACTACAACGGAGGCGGTCTGCATACATTCTCAACCATTTACGCTACGAACTGCAGCTTCCATGCAAACATCGCTTATAATGGCGCAGCTGTCTCTTGCGGCGGACTTTATAATCAGCCTGTAGACGTATCCAAGTTCACTAACTGCATACTGTGGGGTGATACAGGAACCGAAATCCTGAACAATGCACTGGCGACATTCACCTACAGCGACATTCAATACGGATGGATCGGAGTTGGCAATCTGAATGTAGATCCGAAATTCAAAGACGCATCGCTCAGAATCAGCCTGACATCACCGGTGATCAACAAAGGCACCAACCTTGCACCTTACATCACCCCGTTGGATAAAGATGCTCACCCAAGAATTCTGAACGGAACAGTAGATATGGGCGCATTCGAAGAGAACTAGATAGATACGCATTCTTAACTTAGTAGTTACCAATCGCCCCCTTTCCAGAAGTTTCGGGAAAGGGGGTGATTTTTTGCTGAGAAGCCATGATATCGCGCATTGGCTGATACGTTTTACGGGTATCCAATTCTAAAGATGAATCACAAGAGCTTAAATGCAGCATTTAGCCTGATCCGGCCTCTCTATTAATCAGCAGACGAGGGAGCATCTACCTGCGGATACCTTTGTTTCTAGAAAAGGGCAAATGCACCTCACCCCGACTACAATTGCCCTCATCCACCTGCCCCCCTTCTCCCAAAAACAGGAGAAGGGGGAAATTAAATTCTATTACTCGGCCGATGACAGGAGTTTTAACCTCACCCCAACCTCTCTCCTGCCCGCTCGTTCCTCGCTAAGAGAGGGGCGAATTCCTGCTCTTGACTATCCACTCCCTATTACAAAGCTGCTTTAGCGTTTGCATATGCAGGGAAGGAGGCGGTGCAGTGGGTAGGAATTATCAACTATTTAATATCTTGATTAGCTCGCCTGAGTAACATTAGAATTAATGTTCATCGATTTATAACCTCATCCAAGTACATGCAAAATTAACCCGGGCAAAAGTCATAGGTTTTTATATTGATCATTCGCCCGTGATTTAAGAAAAGCGAGAGCAGACTCCAGAATGCACCTACCCCGTACTCGCCGAGAATGACACCGAACATAAATGGCATCACCTGTCTGTTCAGCTTGTAGCCGCCATATCTGAGAATGCACATTTTTAATATTGTGCTGATTACCAGACACGACCAGTAGTACTCTGCACCGAAATTTAAAGCGATGGCATACCCAGCCGGGTGAAATGGCCACCAGAGAAATCGAGTGCGCATCCACATCATGCCGAGAGCAGCGATAGCGCCAACCCCTACCCATATCTGTCCCCAGAAATTCGGCTGTACCGGATTATCCGACCACTCCTTGAGCTGCTGAAACTGGCCCCAGTTGTGCGCCGTCATCATATTTATTCCCGCTCCATATTGGAGATGAAGCGCCGCCCAAAAACTCGCGAGTCCCCCTACGAACATGGCGAACATCATGGCAAAACCCATGCCCCTCATATTGGATCGGCTTTGCTGCCCCATCTTCATGGCTTCGAGCTGGCACGGCATCGCGTTGGTGCGATAGCCTCTGCCGGAGAACCACCAGAACATGCTCATCATAGTCAGATTAGGCATGCCGATTGCCTGAGTTCCTGCAAAAAGAGTCAGGAGGAACGGTCCGTTCATATTGCCTGCCATCTCATGCGCTGGTGGACCCAGTTCTGCGCGTATTCGAGTCAACCCAATCGAAATTAGAAAGAAAAACCCAAAATATACAAGTATTACAGTGAAACTCATGCCCGCACGCAGGCAGAACAGCGTAAGAAACGTCATGCCCAAAACTATTCCAATTACTGCGGCTCGATAGGTCATGGGTTCTTGAGAATCGTCCAGCACTTTGGAACGAGGATCGATAACTTTCTGCCAGACCAGCTTGAAATGCCCCCTCGCAGTCCAGAGCGCCATACCGATTACTGCAAACCACGCGCCGAACGACTGCTGATTCAGATAGGGAAAAGAACTGGACTGCCCGGGTTCGACGCCAATTACAGCAGTGAGAACCAACAAGCCTTTTTTGAAAAGATAGAAAAACCAGAGCGAAAACGAAAGATCCAGAGGCAGAAAATATCCCAGTGCGATTATAAAGGGATAGAGCGGCAGCGGCAGATCACCTATCGCACTCCAGGGGTAAGCCGTAAAATACTGCCCCAAATCGTGGCTCGCGTAGTCGTGCCGAACAGGAATTAAAGGGATGCTGGGGTAGAGTGTGGCCAGCCCATTCCAGATATCCAGACTCGCTCCCAGCGCCAAACCGATTAAAAATGGCCGAGTTTGGAAGAAACTGAGGGTTCCTCCCTCTGCCGTCATGGCCATAGGAAGCTGCACAATGGGATACGAAAGTTTCTCGTTTTCCATCCACTGTTTGCGCAGTATGACATTCATACAGATCATCACACTGCCAAGCGCCAGGATGAAACAGCACCACACGAATACGGGAGCAGCCCACGCCATCAGCACCGGCTTGGTGTAAAGAATGCTGGAACCGAGTCCTTCATAGAGAGGGCGCAGTATGTTAGGATCTTTTACCATGGCCCAGTCGGGGTAGAAGTTGTTGAATTTATCCCAGTGGAGTGTCTCCTGCTGGCTTTGAAACCATACCGGAAAGCCTTCCACGGCGGGTATCCCGAGCTGAAGACTATCGTGACCGGCAAGGGCAGACGCGATAGTCATCATTACATAACAGGTTATAAGTTCGCCTTGAGAGAAAACCTTCGATGGGAAATGCCGTTTTAGAACGAAGATATTAAAGAGCACCAGCAGGAGCAGGAAAAATATGGTATTCCAGAAAAGCGACATGGCGGTCGCATGATTGGTATGCCAGATTCCTTCGACTTCTATTATCCAGTAACAGTTTATGAATATGAGAATCGTACTCAAAACCATAATACGGAAGGTCACACTTCGCTGGGGGGTGAGAATAACTTCGGTCTGTAGGTTATCGTCAGGATTATCGAAAAGCTTAGGAGATGGGTTGGAGATTGTATCTCGCTTCGGTGCAACAGACACGTCTATCATCCTTTCAGAGTAGTTATAACCCGAAAAGTACCGCTTTGAGAATATTCGTTGAGTTGGCGAGCTAGAGACTATTTCAACGCAATCGAGCCATTTCCTCTTTTGCAATACAAATAGTTGTGGACGCTGCGTGGAGATGATTTTGAGGAGTAAGAAAAGTAGATACTACTCTGCAGCCGAAGCCCTCAATAGTTCTTCGGGAGCATTATCCGGGGAAGAAGTTGTTGGCCGGAGCAGGGATTCACTGTTCTCCGTTAATAGGGAGCTAGGCCTCAGGAGGGTGGCAGGTACATTCAATCTAGCGACTCTAGCTTCAAGCAGTGGAACACATGCATTAACCGCGCTTAAAATGTCTTGATTTCTAGTGCGTATGATCCGTCTTGATAACTGTTTAACAACTGTGAGAGATCTCTCGTTTCCTATGAAAGGCAATGCATGTAGTATGGCTATCGTTAGATTATTCGATCCATCACCTAGAGCTAGATTCAGGCATTCTATTTGATTAACGGTCAAATCCAAATCCGATTCGGACTTAATCTCCTGCAGTAGTTTGATTAGAACTTGTATGTAGTCTTCGTTTTTAATGGCACCTGTACGATTCAGCCTGTATTTATCAACCATAAACACTTCTGCTATTGGACCAATTATTCGTTTGTCATCATATTTTGAAAGTGCGGCTGCAATCACGTATGGATATTTGGCTTGTCGCGTGAATCGGCTGGAATATTTTGAAAGAATTAGTTGTGTTAAAATTAACTCAGGCAAAAACACAATTAAAGGAGTGTGTTTAATGGAAATTCCCAGTGTAACTGTGAGCCATAAAATAAACGGCCAGAGTATGATTTCAATCGAATAACTCCACGTATTATGATGATTGATATAATTTTTACTTTTCTCATTGAAAAGTCGAAGTAGCGGCTCCAAGTACTCTGGGGATCTTGATAAGAGCTTTTGCTGGGCCTCTTTCCGTCGTGAAGGCAACAGACTCTTAGTCTGACTTACCAATAATCTAACTTCATAATCCAGCAGTACTGATTGTGATTGGTTGGCATCCATATAATGATTATATTATAAATTTCTGCAATCTGCTGGAATGAATATAAAATACCCCCTTTCGAAATCGATAGGGGGTATTTCAGATTATGCCGATTACGTAATTATCGCTGTGGTCGGAAACGCGCTTTCGGAGCGACATCGTCCTCATCAGGCTCAGGTGTGGCTTCGGAAGGTGCCGCGTCCGTTCTCGGACCTCGGTCACGGTCGTTAAACGGAGGACGTCCGCCGCCGCGATTCCCACCAGGACCTCCGCGGCCGCCACGATCTCTGTCACGGTCACCAAATCGACCGCCGCCACCACCGCCTCGCCCATCATCCGGGCGCTTGTTCATGCTCGGGTCGAATGGCTGGTCCAGGTTGATAGCGGAGAGATTTACTCTGCCCTGCCCGTCTACTTCGATAACACGAACCTGAATCTCATCGCCGACGCTCACAGCCTCTTCCGGCCTGCGAACAGGTGGATTTTTGAGGTGGCTCACGTGAACCAGACCCTCGCGGCCAGGTGAAATCTCAACAAACGCGCCCATTCCGATCAGGCGTGTTACCTTGCCTGTGTGCAGGGAACCGATCTCAATCTCACCCACCATCCCCATAATAATATCAGCCGCACGTTTACCCGCAGCCTGATCGACCGCTGCAATAAAGATCTTACCGTCCTGCTGAATATCGATCTGTGCCCCGGTTTCAGCCGTAATCTTTTTGATCATCTTGCCGCCCGGCCCGATAACCTCACCGATCCGTTCCGGATTGATCTCGATGGAGAAGATAGATGGAGCAAACGCGCTCAGGTGACTTCTCGGCTCGATCATCGTCTCAGCAATCTTGCCTAGAATGTGAAGCCGTCCCTGAAGAGCCTGCTCCAGCGCCTGAACCATCACTTCACGTGGGATGCCCTGAATTTTGGTGTCCATCTGGATGGCAGTGATACCATCCTTGGTTCCGGCCACCTTGAAATCCATGTCACCGGAGAAATCCTCCAGCCCCTGGATATCCGTGAGCACTGCATACTGATCACCAATCGTCATCAGCCCCATCGCAACACCAGCGACCGGCGCAGAGATTTTAACTCCGGCATCCATCAATGCTAATGTAGAGCCGCAGACGGAGGCCATAGAAGTTGAGCCATTCGACTCCAGAACTTCACTCTGAAGCAGCATCGCATAGGGGAACTCATCGATGGGAGGAAGCACCGGTACGAGAGCGCGTTCTGCCAGCGCACCGTGTCCGATTTCTCTTCGACCCGGCCCGCGCAGCGGCTTAGTCTCACCTACAGAGTATGGCGGGAAGTTGTAGTAGTGCATATACTGCTTCTTCTCATCCACTTCCAGGTTATCGACTACCTGTGCTTCCGACATTGCGCCGAGTGTCAGACAGGTAAGCACCTGAGTCTGTCCGCGAGTGAAAAGGCCGGTTCCATGCACACGAGGAAGCAGCGAAACTTCGCACGAAATATGCCTTACTTCGTCAAGTTTACGGCCGTCCGGTCGAATCTTGTCTTCGACGATCAAGGCACGAATGGCTTTCTTAACTGCTTTTTCGGCAGCTTCACTTATCTCGCCAACCTGCTCCGGGAAGTCTGGAGTGATACGCTCCACGATCTCTTTCTTGAGGTCGTCAATCGCGCTTTCGCGTGCAGCCTTATCCGGGTTTTGAATGGCGACCTTAATCTCTGCGCCCATCTTATCCTGGATTACTTTCAAAATATCTGCATTGGGTAGGAAGATTTTAACTTCTTTCTTCTCCTTGCCCACCATTTTAGCCAGCTCTTCTTGAATCTCGCACTGACCTTTTATCACTTCGTGCGCGGTATCCATGGCGAGCAGGATATCGGCTTCGGAGATAAACTGCGCTCCTGCTTCCACCATGATGATTGCTTTTTTCGTACCGGCAACCACCAGATCTAGAGTGGATTCAGCTGTCTGCTCCAAAGTTGGGTTGATAATGAATTCGCCATTAATACGCCCCACGCGCACGGCGCCAATTGGCCCGTTCCAGGGAATATTGGAAACCATTAGCGCTGCAGAAGCCGCTACAATCGAGTGAGTATCTGGCAGGCAGTCGAGATCGACTGATAGCGGCATGACGATAATCTGAACATCGTTGCGCATGCCGTCCGGGAAGAGTGGACGGATAGGTCTATCCATCAAACGTGAAGTGAGCACTGCTTTTTCTGAAGGCCGTCCGCCTCGTTTTACGAAGCCGCCTGGAATCTTGCCGACTGCATATTTACGTTCTTCAAAATCGCAGGTGAGAGGGAAAAAATCGATACCTGAGCGAGCTTCGCTGCTCATGGTGACGTTCGCCATGACGACTGTATCGCCTTGATACAGCCATACCGCGCCGCCGGACTGCTTCGCTACTTTGCCGGTTTCAATGCGCAAAGTACGTCCAGCCAGTTCGCGTTCTACTGATTGTGACAAGTTATTCTCCTGGAATAGATACCAGCCCGGAGAAGTCAGCACATATGGGCAAGTTTAGGGGATATATAATCTACGCCCTTCACGCCTTATTGGGTGCCGGATTCATCCGGTTTGGGGGTGAAAGAGCAGTCGGTTGATCCGAGGGAGAACAGGAGGTTGATCCTGGTTAGTAAGGGGTCAGGGAAAACGGACGATGCAAAGCAGCCTGGAAACGTTCAAATATCGTTCATCAGTCACTCGGGCATCCGCTTACCCTGAACCCTGCGGACCATGAATAGTTCACTCCAGCTATCGGAATTACCGACTGCAGTTGACGGCAATTATCATAATGCCATCGGATGGCCACGGGCCAGTAAGCAAAAAAATCCGCGCAATTATATCTTGCTGCGGATTCCCAATTTACCGACGAGTGAACGATAACGCTCGATGTCCTTATTACTAAGGTAAGTGAGCATTCGTTTTCTTTGTCCAACCATCATCATAAGACCACGACGAGAGTGGAAGTCTTTCTTATGCTCACGAAGGTGATCCGTCAGTTGGCTGATGCGAGCCGTCAGGAGAGCAACCTGCACTTCAGGAGACCCTGTGTCTCCATCGTGAGTGGCATTCTCAGTGATGACGTTCTTTTTAAGTTCTGTCTTAAGCGGCACTGCGGGGCAATCCTCCTTTGCAACCGTTACGTGCTATTCTAGCATAGTTTACCGCAAAAGTCAATCCGAGAAGAACTATTTCCCGGGAAGGAGCAAAGAGGTTTTGACTGGTGCATACATTTATCTCACCTATTCAAACTGGTTCTTAACTCGACAATGAGACCTATGTATTTCCTATGATATGGCCGAACAGGCGCATATTGGCATGCTGCTCTATGGAATATCCGCAAGAATGTATCTTTAAATTATGCGGGCAAATACCGATAATAGTATTATACAGGTATAATTATTAGGTTCTTGGCGCTGGATTACCGGAACATTTTTAAAGCTGATAGAGTCAGCCACCATTCCCCACCCCCCAGAAAAGGGCGCAGTTTCGCTCCACAGTTTCAGCAATAAATTATATTTATAGTTTCGATTACGCACAGGACAGAAGGCTACTCTAGCTCAATGAAACGTCTTATTGCTATCCCGGCATACAATGAACAAGTTAATATTGAGGAAGTGCTGCACGGAGTTAGCGCTGAGTTAATCCGAACTGCATACGATGCGGATATTATTGTATTCGACGACAGGTCGACTGATCAAACCGTTGAGATTGTGCATGCTACTAAACTTGCAGCCATCGAAACTAGTTCTGCAAGAGGCGGATACTGGAATAACGTGCAGCGGGCAGTGATGACCGCCGCCGAGAGGGGCTATGATCAGATTATTTTCATGGATGCGGATGGCCAGCATGACGCTTCTAACATACCCAAAATTATAGCGGCTATGGCAGAGGGTGCAAATCTAGTGACGGTATCCCGGTTCGGCAGCCAATCGAATTATCACATGGATTTCTCTAAACGAATCGGCAGGACATTCTATCGCGCCCTTCTCAAACTGCTGGTTAGCTACTCCTGCCAGGATCCCACTTCCGGCAATATCGGGCTGGATAAAACAAGCATTCAAAAACTTGCTCCAATAGCACATCCTGAGATATTTATGGATACCACCCTGCTAACCTGGGCGGTTGCGAATCGGTTCGTAGTCAGAGAGGTGCAGGGCCTATTTCATGAAGCGGAACAGAGTACTATCTATCCAAATTTGATTTCGGCGCTCCGTACTTTTTTGAACACCGTATGCACCACCATTAGAGTCTACCGCCAGGTAAGCGTATCCCGGAGAAATAGAACAGGAACCGACGTCCAAATCGATTTTCCCGCCAGCGCAATAGTTAATCCGATTACATCGCTTGCTCAGGCCGATACGGCCATTGTCCGGCACCAGGAATCGGGCGTATCTCAATCCATGCCATCACCAGCTGCATCTCCAGGTGCCAATCGAGTATGATAAATTTTTTGAAATCGATGCGCCAGTCGGAGCGCGGAAGATTTACACTGCTTTCTGCCTTAATTGTCTGTATGATGCTCACGATTTCGCATGGAGTTATGGGTACAGATGCATATCAGACCTACATGACTGCGGAGAGTATGGTTGTCGATCACGATCTCAACATTGCAAATCAGAAACATGATTGGCCATCGCAGTATAGCAGCCCGCAGTTTTTTGGCACCGATGGAATCAATGGAGGCAAATTCTGCAGACAGGATCTTGGATTAGCGCTCTATCTGGTCCCCTTTTACAGCATTGGGCGGCTGGCAGCCTTTCCTTTCCAGGAACCGATGAAATCGTATCTTACGATGTTCCTCTCAACTTTGTGGGCAATGCCCCTTGCCTCCATTCTATCCATACTGCTTTTATATACCACCGTTAAACGGCTCACCAATGCGGGGCTGGCGTTCACTTCGGTAGTGCTTTTCTGGTTTGCATCACCGTTTTCTGTCTATGCGCGAGAATCCATGAGCGAATCGCTTCTTGGGCTGCTGGTTACCCTCTATTTTTATGCTAATTATGGCAAACCGCGCTCAATCCGATCGAACTGGCTTTCCTGGATTGCTTTAGGCTTATTGCCTCTTGTAAAATTTGCATATCTCCTGCTTTCAGTGGCGCTTTGGATAGCAGATAGTGTTACTGATCGAAAGCAGGGCATTGTTGAAAACAGACGTATTTTTATTTCGGCTTTGCCGATGATAGTATCCGTCGCGGTCGATCTCGGATTCAACTGGTTCCGATTTCATCAGCTTAAGCCCGCCTACTCTATCAGCGAGAACCCGGTCGCGTACTATACTTTAAGTTTATCTGGTTTCATGCGGGGAATTATTGGACTATGGATGAGCCCAACCAAATCAATTTTACTCTATGCTCCGGCTGCTTTAATAGGATTATTCGGATTATATCGCCTTCCCAGCTCTTTTTCAGAGGTCCGGCTTAGAGCCATTTTAGTTATCGGTCTGCTGACACTGATACATGCACCGCTCATTTTCTGGCATGGGGATGGAGCCTGGGGGCCAAGATATCTCATGCCGGCTCTGCCTGCGCTGATAATTTGTGGAATGATTTGGCTGGACCAGTACAAATCTGTGCCAGCTGCAAGAAAAATATGTATGGCAGCTGCGATATTGGGTATCGCCGTCCAGTTTCCAGCATGGTTCGTGAAACCGGCTATTACACGCAATCTTCACGAGAGCGTTGAACCTGGGCAGAATGTGCCCTATTTCAGCCTCAATCCGCGTGTACAGCCAATTGTGATCGAATATGCATCACTTTTTTCATTACTGTCTTCTCAAGCTGGCCACGGATCTTTAGTTTGGAACTACGATTCGCACATGGTTTCTCTGGAGGGCTTGGATGAGCCCAACAGCTGGTTTGCATATGGTATTCGTTCGCACACGCTGCCCACCCACTCATCCAAGTTCATAATAGCGGTATTAGTGAATTCCGTATTGTTTGTTTCCATCGGTTTAATCTTGTTAATTTTCATAAGAAAAGAGCGTTATCAATACAACGAAGCTTTGATATTGGATGCAAGGCAGGAATTTACAGCACGTCCGGGGGAAGAATTTGTTGAGGAAGCCAGAAATCAATCTTGATTTTGTACCTCAATCGGTCTATAATACTATTATAATTACCGGGCAGAGGTCACTAAAATGACTGCCGGTTTACTGGTATTCTTTGAGAATGCCACAATGCAGAATCCCCTCATCTGCTAATCTCAGACGGAATCTGAATTCAGCGTAGAGCCATTACCTCAATGAGCTAGCTAGCGCCATCTAACGGATTAACTAAAAGCATGATGAATAAAAAAGTACCTTCAAATGTTCCGGCAATATATCCAGCAATCAAGAGGTTTGGCGATGTATTCGTGAGTATACTTCTTCTAATTATTGCCAGCCCGCTGCTATTGATTATCGCAATCGGGATAAAATTGAGTTCTCGCGGACAAATTTTCTTCAGCCAGGTGCGAACCGGCAGAGCAAATCATGAGTTTCGAATATTTAAATTTCGAACGATGTCTCAGGATTCAGAAAATTCGGGGCCGCTGATTACCTCCGGAGACGATGATCGAATTACACCTTTCGGGCGGATTCTTCGCCGCACGAAAATGGATGAACTGCCTCAGCTAATCAACGTTTTGAAAGGGGACATGAGCCTGGTCGGGCCGAGGCCGCAGGTACCTAGATTCACGGATCAATTCAGCGGCGACAAACACGACATAATCCTCCATGTGCGGCCTGGAATTACCGGCCCTACACAGCTCAAATTTAGAAACGAAGAGGAGATGCTTGCAGGAATTGAGGACCGTGAACAGTACTATATACTGCATCTGCTTCCAGTCAAATGTAAGATGGATGTAGATTACGTGGTCAACCGTAATTTCAGCTACGACGTGCACATACTTTATAAGACGATAGGAATATTTTTAAACGGGGTCCTAGGCAGAACAAGCCAGGCGGAACTGCAGCCTCAATTCAGCTATGCCCTCACTACCACCTTTACGCCGCCAAGAGTTGATTCGAGTGAAGAGACTGAAACGGCTGCCACGGGAACGGATTAGTTACTCAAGAATCCTGTGAAAGCGCGGAAGATACGGATTAATTCTTCAAAACTGGTTTTATGAGTGCTGCCAGCTTTGCTGAAGCCTCATTAGCCAGAATGTCGGTACCATGGTATGGTGAATCTAGAAATAGATCGCAGGGAAAGAAAAAATCTTCCGGCTCTCCAAGCACGGGAACATCTATTCGTTTATAAAAATCACGAATCTTCTTAAATGTGGACTGATAGGCCGACGTTCTATATTCCGAAAAATCAATTGTACTGCTATAAGTTACCGCCAAATTCACTCCGTTTTTTTTGCACCACGCAGCAAATTCAGAAATCACACTTTCACTATATTCATTGGGTGAATCCAGCAGACAGACCTGAGGGCCAAAGGCTCTCACCTTCCCCGTATTGACTTCCGATCTTTCAGAACGTAAATTGCGTGTCTCATCCCCGTCCTTACTGAGCGCTTCCATGGTGTATGCCGATCCCGGTGGAACATCTTTCTTATTGGGAGTTAAAATTTTCTTTACCATTCCACGTGCCATATCTACCATGCTCATAGAAAACATGGTTGTCAGCTTATCTTTTATACTAATTTGGTTTAAATAGGGCCGATCACTAGCCAGTGTATAGGCATACATCGTTTCTGATGGAACGCTAGTATCGTAATAAAGTTCATACTCAGGAATAAGTATGGCGGTGTCTCCACGTTTCAGCACTTCCCTCGACTTGGTAACAATGTAGCGTAAACCAACTCCCGCATGAGTTCCGTAGTTGAATACTGGCATGCCTGTGCTGCGCGAAATACTGGCAGCATTCAGACTGAACAGGGTGCCTGATCCACCAATGAGAAGAATTTTACGCGGGGAAATCTGCTTGGCCAGGGGTGTCTTATAAGCATAGAGGTCACTCACAAACATCGCCTCAGAATTCAGCGAGGTAACTTTCCATCTGAAGATGCCAATCCAGATGCCCGCCGACAACAGGCAGGCGAACAGCATGACAGCTGGATAGTACCTGGATATTTTACTTCGAAACTTCACTGCGGCTCCTAAAAATGAAAATATAGAAATGGGGATGGCGGACCTGCTAAAGCGGCATGCAGGGCAATGAAGAGCAGCACACCGCAGCAAAGCGCACTTCGCAGGCTATGTGTCCAGAGAAGCCTGCTAAACAGCGGACTATACTCGGATTCAACAGTTACATCTCCCATAATTTCCTGAACATTTGGCCCCCATATAGACCATAACAGCGCTGCGGCAATAGCCAGCATTGCTAAAACAGGCACCTGGTATAGCAGGGAGGGTACAAACAGGGCACTTTTGATATATCCCGCCATTCCATGCCCTGCCTGAGCGCCGACAATTCCACTTAATCCAGCCATGCCGTGATATACAGTCATCGCCTCATTCCAGGAATCGGCTCGGAACAGAACCCAGCAGAGTGTTACGCAAAGAATGGTAACTGCTCGTGACAGCACTCTAAATAGAGTAGTTTCCATCGTCGCTGAAAGAGGAGGTTTATTCTCCAGGAACGATTTCCACATTTGATGCATAACGAGAAGTAACCCATGTACTCCTCCCCATAGCACAAATGTCCAGGCGGCGCCATGCCATAGCCCCCCAAGCAGCATGGTAATCAGTAAATTTCTATATCGTTTTAAGGTTCCATGCCGGCTTCCACCCAGAGGAATGTAGAGATAATCCCTCAAAAAGCGTGAGAGCGTCATATGCCATCGGCGCCAAAAATCGGCAATATTGACCGCGCGATACGGTGAGTTGAAGTTCAATGGAAAGTGGATGCCAAACATTCTGGCCAGCCCTATCGCCATATTAGAGTAACCGGCGAAATCATAATAGATTTGAAGCGCATATGCGAGTGCGCCAAACCATGCTTCGATGAATGAGACATGCATTCCGCGGCCAGCTGCAGCAAAAACAGGATTAGCGATAGCCGCTAATGAGTCTGCGACCAAAGATTTTTCAAGAAGCCCTAAAGTGAACCAGGTGAGGCCAATCGACATATCATCAACGCTGAATCGGCAGCGCAGCTTTTCGAACTGAGGCATCATCTCTTTGTGGTGCACGATAGGCCCCGCAATTAAGTGCGGATAGAAATTAACGAACAGGCTGTAGTTCAGGAAGCTGCTCTCATTGACTTTCCCCTGGCTGCAGTCGACAAGGAATGCAATCTGATTAAAGGTGAAAAATGAGATAGCGAGGGGTAATGGAATCTCTTTTAGATTAATATGAAGAGAAAATAAAACGTCGAGAGTATGCGCAAAAAGATTGGCATACTTGAACCAGCTCAGAAGCGCGAGATTAAAAACAAGCCCGGCAATGAGAATATTTCTGGTGGATTTTTTCTGTGAAGATACCCTGCACAGTTTGCGTCCGATAATGAAGTTTATCACAATGGAAAACAGCAGCAGGATAATATCGGATGGCTTCCACCAGAGATAGAAAAAGAAAGAAGCAATACTCAGCCAGGCAAGCGCCGCTTTCGCGCCAAAATATCTGCCGACACTGAAAAAAACTACTATCGACACGGGAAGAAATGCGAACAGGAATACAGACGAATTAAACAGCATTGGGCTATTTCCTGGAAACCGAAGGCGCGCCAGGGCCTGTAATAATGCGCTTATCTTTCGATAGACGATACTCTAGTATTTTCATCAGCTGCCGAATCGTTATTGCGCGGCGAATAAGAAACTGAGTTCCTTTATTATGCCCCGATGCGAAACAGATCTCGTAGAATTCTCGCAGCGCCTTATGTCCCCGGATAATTTCATTCTCTCCAAGCTGATTTATCGATTGGCTTCCGTAGTGCATCACGACCGCATCTGGAACGATGTAGATCGGCGCTTTATTCCGCCACAGCATATGGCAGTAGGCTAGATCGACGAAAGCAAGTGTAAATCGTTCGTCGAGCATCCCGTATTTTTCCAGTGTATCACGCCGAATTATAAAACTGGTCGTGCCCAGGCTCTGCACTGTTTTCGGTTTATCATATTCGAATTTTGTATTATAGTATTTTTCCGTGATGGGGTTGCCTGGCCAAATTTTATGGAGATTGAGTGTCTGAAAGACCATGGGGAGAACGCTTGGGAAGCTGCGGATACAGTGCTGCACGGAACCATCGGGATTAATAAGTTTTGGTCCTGCTGCGGCTGCTTCGGGGTGATCATCCATGAAATCAACAAGTGTTTTGAAAGCGCCCGGCTGTATCACCGTGTCGCTGTTCAAAAGGAGACTGTAACGCCCGCACGCAGCTTTCAAACCTGCATTATTCGTTTTCGCATATCGCATATTTTCCGGGTTGATGATGAGGCGAACGGCTGGAAACTGATTCTGCACCATCTCAGGGCTGCCATCCGTGGAGCAGTCGTCGACAACGATGACTTCATAATCAATACCCGAGGTGGTTTCCGTAATCGACTGAATGCAGCTTTTCAGCAGTCCGAGCGTGTTGTAACTTGCTATGATGATGGATAGATCAACCTGAGTCATCCTTGTATATCCTCTCCGCGAATGCAAATCATTTTTCAGTTTTACTTGTAATTTCCGGGTATAACTCGTCATTCAAAAACTGGATTTCCTGCAATTTGATTGTGCGATTCCAATATCGCCGACGGTTCCTCGTCGCTGACTTTGAAAGGCGCTGTAGAGTGCAGCACATAGGCTACTGTCAAAGAAAGAACCGGCCACCAGGGACTATAGTAATTTGCGAGCATTAAAAGCGTTGCCATGAGAGCATAACCGGTAGCGTGCTTTGCCATCATGGTGAGCCTGCTCATATACATGCAAAAACAGGCTGTAAACAGTATGCCGCCCTCTACCAGAAGACCGCCCCACAACGACGAGAGCGGATCGTAGAGATCCCCTTCCAGGCCAATATCACTCACAAATCGAACCAGACCAAGTTCCGTAGCTGCCTGATTGAAACCGATACCAAATATCTTCTGATCTAGCGGAAGTGAAATAAATATGTTGTAACTGGAAAAACGCGCAAAAAAGGAGGCATCAATATTCATTAAAGAAGAGAAAAATATTAGATTAGCCGCATAAAACACCAGGAAAAACATCCATACTTTTTTACGCTTATAGAACAGCGCAAACAATAAAAGCAGAGGAATGGTAGCAAAAAGGTTGTTGGATGTGCAAAGCAGCAGCCCCAGAACTATATATATTTTAACTCGTTTCATACTCTCGCCAGACCGGCTTTGGTAGGAGTGGAATAGAAATAGACAGCTGATGAGCATTACTGCAATAAAACTTGGTTCTTCTGTAAATCCTGTAACACGAATGATTCCGTTCCGCTCGCTGATGCCCCTCCCGATCTCGAGAAAATTGGTCGTTGTAAATGGCAGTGTTATATTGAAAAACACAAACGAGATTGCCTGGTAGACCATAAACATTAGCGAAGCATATATTCCCGCAAGCATCATTCTCATCGCTTTGCGCTCGTCCTCCTGAAGGAGCCGAAGATACACAGTCGCCATCAGAAGCGTTATGATTAGCTTAAAAAAAGTAACAAACACATTCAGCTGCATTCCAGTTTTAAAGAAATGGAACACACAAAATCCAAATAGAACTGCCGTCGGCCCGGCGAAGTGTTCTGCATAGATCTCCGTTAATTTTCTGCCAGAAAATAACAGGCAGACTACGATCGCCAGGTAAGGCAGATAGACGCTGAAATTTGCCGGAGAAAGATGGAAAGCTTTCATCGGCATAAAGAACATCGCAAGCACGCAGGCAATTTTAAACTCTGGCGATAGATTACTTCGCGATCCTAAACCAGTCTCAGTGGCTAATGTTTCATCTTGCGTCATAACGGAGTAGTTTCAACCGGCATTCGCCCGCATAGTGCATCAAAAAGATTTAGGATTTTTTCTGATACCTTATCAAGAGAAAATCGCTCCATAAGCATCTTGTATCCATTACTACCCATCCGTGCGGCATCTGTGTCGTTCGAACAGATTTTTTGAATGGCATCTGCTAGCGCTGCTGCATCATCCGGTGGAACGATCAGCCCGGTCTCGCTGTGAACTACATATTCCGAAAGGCAGCCGACCTCTGTAACTACCACCGGTTTGCTTTGACGATAAGCAGTTTGTACGGTAGCCGTGGCAGTTCCACTGAGATAGGGAAGAACCAGCGCTTTCGAAGCAGCGATGGCCGCCGAGATAGCTCCATGGCGTTCATAACGGTTACGAAACTCAATTTGATCTGGAAATCTTTTCGAAAGCGCAAGCAGCCGGGGGCAGTTTTCCTCCAGATTGCCTTTGCCAATTACCAGGAGTTTTAATGGTTTGAGACCGCGTTCACGTAAAATTTCAAGAGAATTTGCCAGAACATCCAAACCTTTATGTGCGAATATCCGGCCAAAAAAAACCAAATCCGCGGGCGAGTTTTCCACAGGTAGATCCATTTCAGGTGCATCGAAAGCATCAATGAATGGGAGCGGAACTACCTTCAGTTTACCTCGTAATTTTACCGGGATTGTCGTAATCATTTTCTGGCAGCCGATGAGTATCATTCCGGTTCTTCGCGTGAGCACCATATCGCTGCAGAAGTAGACGAGATTGTTCAATTTGGTCTGGCGCGAAGTACGGACTGGCTCATGCCACCACATTACTTGCTTGGGTTTATTTATCAGCAAAGATATCGGTGCATTTAAGATATGCTGTGTATAAAAAAATGCGATATCGTAATCTTCAGAGCGAACCTGTTTCAGCATCCTTAGCGATCTGGGAGTAAATACACTCAGTGGTTTCGATTTCGAATAGTTCACCGCGAACCTATTACGATAACTTCCCTCTGGCAATGGTAAATTTTCGGGGCACAAAAGATCGACGTCCGCTTTTTTATTCAAGGCGCCTGCAAGTTCACACATCAGTTCCGAAATAACTCCATCTGGCGGGCAAAATCCCACAATAAGTAATTTGAGCCTGTGCTGCTCTGTGGCAGACATCAGGAGTATCGCTCTGCAGGGGCAGCGCCCTTCTTTCGCAGCACAAAATCGATTACCGCGTTGATGGAGGCTTTCAAAAGTTTACGGTCGCCTTTAACCAGATATTTCACAGCTTTTATGGATCTGCCTGCCATAAAGTAGACAAGAAAATAGGCTAATGCCAGGGGGTTTCTCTGAAACTTGAACATGAAATAGAGTCTGTTTCTGGTCAGATAGTAGAGCGTAAACGGCGAAATACGCTGCCCCCCGCTTGAACTGCTTTCCTTGTGATAGATCACCGAATCGGGGATGAATTTGACGTTCGTTCCAGCGAGAACCGCCCTATGAATCAGATCGTTATCATCGAAATACATAAAATAGTTTTCGTCCATTAGTCCGATTTTGTCTAAAACCGTACGGGGCAGGAGCATGGCGCAGGTATTCGACATCGTTCCAATGCAGAGCTGCTCACTGAGTTCACTTTCCGGGCTGTCGAAGAACATCTCGACATTCAAGCCGCGCCAGAAATCAAACCGCCCAAAATGGCTGTTTAGAATATTACGGTTATCGTAGTAGAATATTTTAGGAACCAACAGCGTTTGTGGGTCGGCATGATTCATGAGCCTGCTCAGAAATTCAGGTTCCACTTCCGTATCGTTATTGAGAAGCAGCACATAATCGCAGTCGTTTGCCAGGCACCATTTCATCCCCGTGTTGTTACCGCCCACCACACCCGTGTTTTCCGCAAGGCGAATGAGAGTTATATCGGGATAGTTTTCTGCCAGCCAATCCGCAGATCCATCATGAGAAGCGTTATCGACCACGACGATCCTGTAGTCCAAATAGTCGATACGTTCGAGAGTTTCCAGGCAGGCCGGCATAAAGCGCATACCATTGTAGTTGACCAGAACGATCCCTACTCTGCCGCCTAATTTTTTAAGTGAATAGTTGTGTTCGTGGACTGCTTCTGCCTGCATTATCACTCTCCTAAACACTCGAACCTCGGAGGAGATGGGAGCGAACGAGGAATGTATTACCATTTTTTGCTGCGCTGTACCCTCAACCCCTGCCCTTCTCCCTGATTCCCTCGTACCTCGGAGGGAGAAGGGAGCAAAGTAGTTACTTTACTCTTCGTATTTGAGCATGCAATGGCGATGTGACAACCATTCTATACTTGCTCGTACATTTCTACTCTCATCCCCTGCCCTTCTCCCTGATTCCCTCGTACCTCGGAGGGAGAAGGGGGCAAATGCACCACACCCCATCTCTCTCCCAGATGTTCGTACCTCGGAGGGAGAAGGGAGATAGTAGGATTAAAATCCCTTCCAATTAGAATAGTCAGTAACAGACTGTAATTTTATGAATTACGCTCCTATCTCCACCGAGGTACAAGGGAATCAAGGAGAGTGGGTACGCTTAGCAATATCTGAAACACTTCCATTGAGTGCTCCTCTTCTCTTTTGTGGCGGAGGGATTATCACCACACAGGCAGGAGAAGGGGATGCGGGTGATGTAAAAACTACCCCCGCATTAAGCCTCGCTCACGCATATCTGATAAGGATTTTTCGTACATGCTGGCATTCGATTCCTGCTCAGAGGCCCACGAAAGGAACGAACTGATACCCTCAGCAAATCTCCACTTTGGAGTAAAATCTAGAAGCTGCCTGGCTTTGGTGAGGTCCGCCACATTGTGGCGAATATCCCCTATTCGGAACGCGCCGGTCACCGTGATTTCTGACCGGCTCTCGAAATAGCGAAGTATCTCGTGCACTACGTCCAGAACGGTTGTTCGCTCTCCGCTGCCCACATTGACCGCCTCCGCTCCCTGTGTTTCCGTGCGAATACACCGCCATGTCGCCTCTACCACATCATCGATATAGACGAAATCCCGGCTCTCCTGACCATCTTCGAAAATATTGATAGCCTGATTTGCACGCGCTAGATTCGAAAAAATAGCAAGTATTCCAGTGTAGGGGTTTTTCAGAGACTGGCCGGGACCGTAGACATTCTGGTAGCGCAGGGCGTACGCGGATAGATTGAGAGCCTGCCCGAAAACCAGCGTCATCTGCTCCTGTACCTGCTTGGTGATGCCATAAAAGGAAGCAGGAGAAAGTTTGGAGAGTTCGTCAGTCGGGAGCATCTCGCAGGGAGCGCTGCACTCGGTACATATCGGTTCAAACTGCCCGGTGATCATATCGGAAGCCATGCGCATTCCCGGGTAGACCACTCCATGCGCGCTGCATCGATACTTACCTTCCCCGTATATTGCCCGAGAGGATGCAGTCACCAGCTTATGGACACTGCTCGATCGATTATTGACCACATAGTCCATGAGTAAAGCAGTACCGTGCAGATTGACCTGTTCATACTGAACCACCTCATACATCGACTGCCCGGTGCCGGTCTCTGC
>JBBRDM010000094.1:0-20449 GCA_038203935.1 Chthonomonadales bacterium | reverse complement strand
CTACGGAGTAGTCCTTCGCCCCAATAACTTCTAAATCGACTGCCCCTGTATAACCATTTTCATGGAGCACACGAACATATCCTACCAGATCGATATCACCCCTGCCATTTGCCTGGTCTTCCGGTTTGCCCGGCCCTTGCTGTCGGCCCTTGCAGTCACGAATATGTACATGTTTCACGCGAGAAATCACTGCTGTGATTGCTTCTACAGGATTCTCGTTGCCTCGCCAGATGTGGGAAGGATCCATATCGATTCCGAAGGCAGGAGACGATATCTCTTCCATGGCTCGCAGTGTGGTGGGAGTATTCCATATGCTCGCGCCAACGTGCGCTTTAACACAAAGTATCACTCCATAGTGCTTTGCACGGTCTGCAAGTTTCCCTAACGAATCGATAGACTCTTTCAGTGTATCTTCTTCGTTCGATTTTCCGCCCGGGCCGCAGTTGATGATGGGTATCCCTATCTCCACCGCTGCCTGAAAAGCCAGTTCCATCTTAGCCGCGTCCTGTGAAGGCTGTTCCATGGCCAGCAGCTCGAGGCCATACTCAGCGGAAAGTCGCTTTATTTCCGGTGCGCACTCCTGCCATCTGTCTAGAACAAGATGCTCGCTCATTCCATCAATCGCTGAAAGCTCAATACCGTCATATCCTGCCATCGCCAGATATTTGAAAGCAGCCTCCATAGAATGGCCGCCAAAAAGAACTGAATTCGCGCCTAACTTCATCGTCTCTCCTTAAACAGTAACTATAAATCTATTTGGCCGGTAAAAACCTCTTCCGCAGGGCCGGTCATCATAACTCTGTCATCACCCGTCCACTCGATCCGAAGATCACCACCCGGCAGATGCGCCAATACGCTGCGGGATGTTTTCTTGTTAAGAATAGCCGCCACCACAGTCGCGCAGGCTCCCGTACCGCAGGCCAGCGTCTCTCCAGCGCCTCTTTCCCAAGTTTTCATCACAAGTTCATTGTTGTTCAATACTTTCACAAAATGAACGTTCGTGCGATGCGGGAAAGACCTGTGGTTTTCGATAAGCGGACCAATTTTCGAAACGGGATAGTTATCAAGCGAATCTTCAAAGATGACTACATGCGGGTTCCCCATGGAGACTGCGGTGATCTCAAAGCGTTTACCGTCGACTTTGAGCGGTTCGGAAATCACCCGACCATTGTCATCACCGCGCATAGGAATTTCCGAGCGCAGAAGCATCGGGCATCCCATATCTACCTTCACACCTTCCACTTTACGGTCTTTTAACTGGAGTCTCAGTACCTTCGTACCGGCTAGAGTATCAACTTTTATCAGCGTTTCGGGAGACAGGCCATTATCGTACACAAACTTGGCGAAGCAGCGGATTCCATTGCCGCACATTTCTGCCTCACTGCCATCCGGGTTGAGCATGCGCATTTTAAAATCTGCGACTTTGGAAGGAAGCACAAGAATTAAACCGTCTCCCCCAATTCCAAATTTTCGATCATTTATACGTCTGCTAAGCTCCGGCAGCGATTTTTCATCTGGTGATTCCGTAAGCGCATTGACAACCACGAAATCGTTTCCGATTCCGTGCATTTTAGTAAAGTTCATCAGCTCGATTCCTGTGGTAATACTGGCCGCGGTTCACGCGGCTCACGCTCTTCTCGATTGCCGAGCGGTTCACGATGAGAATCCTGATAAAAATTAGAGACCGGGCGGGAAGGGACTATGGAAGTCACGGCATGCTTGTAGACGAGCTGCGTGGGTTTGCCCACAGAATCAAGGAGAATTGTAAAAGCATCGAAGCCGCGCACCATACCTCGCAGCTGCACACCACCAATCAAATAGATCGTTACTCCAATGTTCTCTTTTCTTACCTGATTCAGAAAAATGTCTTGTAGATTCAACTGAGGTTTGTTCATTGTGAATGCTCCGCCTTAGAAATGTAGGCATCATAAAAATGGCCATCGGGCAGTCTCTACGGAATTTTATCAATAATTACCTGGGCTGCCTCTGCCGAACTAAATGTTTGCACGTCGATCCATACTATCTCGGGATCGGCACGAAACCATGTTTGCTGCCGCTTTGCATAGCGGCGCGTATTTTGTTTAATCAATCCAACTGCCTCATCGTAGCTAAGTTCACCTGTCAGATAGGCATCTATCTCCTTGTATCCCAGACTCCTCATTGGCCCAAACTCATTCGAGAAACCGGCCGATTTTAGTCTGCGCACCTCATCAACGAAGCCATTCGCCAGCATTTCGTCGACTCGAAGTTCGATACGAGAATACATTTCGATTCTCGGCATCGAAATCCCTGCTTGATATGCTGCTCTGCGGGTTTCTTTTGCTCTATCATCGGCCCAATAACTCGAGATCGATCTGCCAGTAAGCTGATAAACCTCTATGGCGCGAACGATTCGAAAGCCATCATTCGGGTGCAGCCTTTGAGCGGATTCTGGATCGACCGCAGCTAATTCGGCATGCAAAGCGGCCGAACCAACATCCTCCAGCCTCTGCTTTAACGCATTGCGCAGCTCTAAATCTCCGGGAGTTGCCGCCATGGTCCAATGAGACAGTAATGCCTTTATATACAGGCCGGTACCACCACAAATTATAATTCTCTTACCGCGTAAAGCAATATCTCTGGCAGCTGTTTCAGCCAGTGCTTTCCATTCTGATACATTAATCTGTTTATCCGGGTCAGCAATGTCTAAGAGATGAAACATTGCGTTCGATTTATCAACCCTGCTGGGCTTGGCAGTTCCGATATCCATCCCACGGTAAACCTGCATCGAATCCGAATTGATAATTTCCCCATTCAGCTTTCGCGCGAGCTCAATTGCAATTGCTGTCTTGCCCACTCCTGTTGAACCAACTACCACAATAGGAATTGGCTTAGAGGGCCACTCGAACATCTCAATATCACCACAGGCGTCCGATCTCATCGCTTAAAGAGAAGAGGATTCAACCTGCTCACTGCAGGCTCACTTGCTTTCACACCGGGAAACCAAGAATCCAGATCATTTTGCCTATTCACGTTGTCCATAACAGGTAGAATATTCACTCCGTCTGCATAATAGATTATAGTCATCACTTCGCGCGTTTCAGCGCTTGCATTTCCAGGGGCGCAGTGCAGTGTCCATCCAGAGTGAAAAGTGGCATCCCCCGCTTTCATCACCTCATTATGAATAGGGTAGCCTTTTTCTTTGACTAATTTATCGTACTCAGCCTGCGAGCGATCTGATATTTCTATATGCCCCAAAAAGCCCGCCTTGTGCGAACTCGTCGCAAAAGTAAGTGCGCCCATCTCGATAGGCACATCTACCAGCGGCATCCACATTGTGATGGTATTATCTGTATCCAGCGGCCAGTAGTATTGATCCTGGTGCCAGGGAGTATGCCCCCCGCCGCCCTCTTTGTAGAGAGCCTGATCATGATAGAGGCGCACACCGTCCACGCCCATCAGATCTGCAGCGACTTTAGCAAATCGCTTCGCGAGTACGAATTTTTGGACTTCAGGATCATCCACCCAGAGATTCGGCACTTGAAGAAAGGCCTTTCCATACGTATCACGCTCTTCGAGTGGGCGATCTTCCGTTTTAAGCCGCTCGACAGCTCTGTTCAGCAGTGTTCGCGCTTCCTGCACCTCCTGCGAAGAACAAAGCCCTTGCAGCATTACATGCCCATTGTTTCTAAAACTTGAGATCTGATCCGAAGATAAAGCATATTCTGAATTCAGTCCCTCTAAATTGGCCGCAGTCATTGTCATTTTAAAACTCTCCTTCGAGAATCTGGATGATAAATTGTATCACGTACGCACATTATCACGTATAGTGTCGTTTCCACTTGAAGCTAATCGAGTCCTGCCTATGATGCTTACTGCCTATTCGAACTCTAGACAGTCTCCAATTGACTTCCAAGCCTCAGATGAATGTAAAATTATCTATAGAAATAAATAGCCAGATCGCATAATTCCAGCCCATTGCGAAAATTACCCGATTGAGTAAGTTTTCCTGCTGAATTACAAGATATACCGGCTTAGATCTTCATCCTTCACAATATCTTCCAATCGCATACGCACATACGCTGCATCTACTAAAATCAGCTTTTCATCGATATCCGGCGCCTGAAACGAAACCTCTTCAAGCAGCCGCTCCAGTACAGTATGCAGCCTCCGCGCCCCAATATTTTCGCTGCGGCGGTTGACTTCAGCTGCCACTCTAGCCAGTTCAGATATGCCGTCTTCGGTAAAATCTATGGTGACACCTTCTGTAGCCAGAAGCGAGGAGTACTGACGAGTGAGGGCATTGCGCGGTTCTGTAAGAATCCGTTTAAAATCTGCCTCCGTCAGGTTTTCCAGTTCAACCCGAATTGGCAGCCTTCCCTGCAGCTCTGGTATAAGATCAGAAGGCTTGGAAACATGGAATGCGCCTGCCGCAATGAACAAGATATGATCGGTTCGTACCGGTCCGTGCTTGGTAGTTACAGTAGAGCCTTCGATAATCGGCAGAATATCTCGCTGAACACCTTCTCTTGATACGTCTGGTCCGCCCCCAGAACCGCCTGACCGAGACTGTCCGGCGATTTTGTCGATCTCATCGACGAAAATTATGCCGGACTGCTCCGCGCGATAGATCGCTTCCCGGATAAGTCCATCCCGATCTATCAGCGCCTGGGCTTCTTCCTGAGTAAACAGCTGCTTCGCTTCCGCGACCGTCACCTCTCGCTGCTTGTGGCGTTTCGGAATCATGCCGCCCAGGGCGCTTTGAACATCCATGCCCATCTCTTCCATGCCCTGTGGTGAAAACACCTGCATGAAGGGTACTCCCTGGCTCTCTTCGACCGTTATTTTAATTTTTTCATCATCGAGCACCCCAGATTCGATCTGCTTTTTGAGAGAGGCGCGAATTCGCTCTCGGCGTTCCGTATCCTTGCGCTCTTCTTCAATCTCGGCGGTATTGTCTTTCGGCGGTTCTGGCGGCTCGGCATTTTTGGACGGTTCCATCTCCGGGGAATTACCCAGAAGCGGCCCCATCATCTGGCGAATGGCTCTTGTCAGATCCGGCGGCTCGCCGTTCTCATCATGGCCTCGTTTTCGAGGGGAAGGAGCTTTCAGGGGCTGTTTGATATCGACAATCCGCATAATGGCGCGCTCTTCTGCAGCCGCCTTCACTTCCGCGATTTTCTCGGCTTCCACCAGCCGTATCGATACCTGCAGCAGATCCCGAATCATAGAGTCGACATCTCGACCGACGTATCCGACTTCAGTAAATTTTGTTGCTTCGACTTTCACAAAAGGCGCTTTTGCAAGATGAGCCAGCCGCCGGGCTATCTCCGTTTTACCGACTCCAGTAGGGCCTATCATCAAAATATTTTTGGGGATAACTTCATCTCGAAGCTCCTCAGGCAGCATTCTGCGGCGATATCTATTGCGAAGCGCTACAGCAACTGCTCGTTTCGCATTTTTTTGTCCGACTATATACTTATCCAACTCCGCAACAATCTCTCGCGGTGTTAGTTCCTCTGAAAATTCCGCCATTCTTATATTGATCCTCTAAATTATAATTTTTTCAAGTTCAAGCAGCATATTCATTATGGCAACGCTTTCATTATACACCTAATGTTCCCGTTCCATATAGAGGAAATGCATACGTGCATGGAGTATAAACGATGTACTGCTTTGTTTCACCAGAAATTGTCTCTATTTATCTATACGCAGGAAGTATGGAATTATGCCATGAAGGTCTCTCGACAAACTCTCAGCGCCTTTTTTGCTGTTCTTTTCTACCTGAATATCTCCTCCGCAGCACGCTGTTTTGCTTCCAACAAACCTTCCCAACCAGATATAGATCAGGTCATGTCACTATTCAAATCTGCCTGTTACTCCTGCCACAGTTCTCAGCAGCAGATGGGAGGATTGCGGCTGGACAGCCGAGAAGCTCTGTTAAAAGGTGGTGGAAGAGGGCCTGCGATTACATCCGCACATCCTGATCAGAGCCTGCTTATAAAAGCGATAAATTACAGCGATAAAACTCTTCAGATGCCGCCTGGCGGCAAGCTAAGTACTGCTCAGATCGATTTGATAACCGAGTGGATCAAATCAGGAGCAAAGTGGCCGGATTTGGCCAGTAAACTCACTTTAAAACCGCACTGGGCATTCTTGCCTTTAAAAAAACCTGGCATTCCTGCTGTTAAAAATAAGCATTGGATTCGGACACCTATCGATGCATTCATACTCTCAACACTGGAAAAATCTAATATAACTCCCTCTTCCAGAGCCGACCGAAGAACCTTGATCAGAAGAGCAGCCTATGATCTGACCGGGCTTCCGCCTACTCCCTCCGAAATGGAACGTTTTCTCAAAGATTCTAGTGCGAATGCATACAATAAGTTGATTGACCGGCTGCTAGACTCTCCGAGATATGGAGAACGCTGGGGAAGGCATTGGCTGGATATCGCCCATTATGGAGACACGCACGGTTACGACAAGGATACGCGCAGGGACAATGCCTGGCCCTATCGTGACTATGTGATCAGTGCATTCAACTCAGACAAGCCGTACAGCCGGTTTATCGAAGAGCAGATCGCGGGGGATGTGCTGTTTCCCACCAGTCCTCAAGCACTGATCGCCACAGGATTCGTTGCTGCCGGTCCCTGGGATGTGGTAGGTAATCTGGAACTGAAAGCCGGGACAGTGGAGCGTGAAAAGACTCGCCTGCTGGATCGTGATGATATGGCTGCGAATACATTTGCCACATTTGAGAGTATGACAGTCCATTGTGCCCGATGCCACGACCATAAATTTGATCCGATACCGCAGCGAGACTACTACAAACTCCAGGCCGTTTTTTCCGGAGTTGAACGAGGGGACCGCGCTTATGAATCTGCTGAACGAATGCAGGCTAGATCTAATCTACAGATTAAATTAGAAACTCTCACCAAAGCCAGAGGCGATCTGCAAAAAAAGGTCGACAATCTATCCAGCCCTGAACAGATGGAACTTGACAATCATATACTATCCATCAAAACCCGGCTTAACCAGGTATCTATAAATGGGACAAAACCCAGCGAAACAAATGGCTATCATAGTGAAGTTTCGAGCAAAGCTGAGGATATCAAGTGGGTTCAGATCGATTTAGGATCCAAAATCCCAATCCGTTCCATTCTGCTGTTTCCTGCGAGGCCAGTCGATTTTAGGGATACACCGGGATTCGGCTTTCCTGTAAGGTTTCGAATAGAAACCTCGAACACATCTGATTTTTTACTCAAACAAACCATTTCAGATTGTACGAATGCTGATTTCAAAAATCTCGGAGACACTCCATTCAGAGTGGAGTTTCCTATACAGGCTTGTCGATATGTTCGCATTACCGCTCTCAAGCTATGGCAGCGTGACAACGATTTTGTGTTTGCACTTGGAGAAGTCCAGATAGATTCGAATGGGAAGAACGCAGCAATCGGAGCAGCCGTCACTGCCAAAGACTCCATTGAGCAAGGGCGCTGGAGCGCTGAATATCTCGTAGATGGATATGACAGCCGACTTTCACTTCCAGACTACTGCAATCCTCAAAATCAAGGCATTCTCTTGCAGAAACTAGAACTTGGAAAATCGCTGAATATTTTAATGCAGCAGCGTGAAATAATGCATGCTGGCCTGGTTAGCCTGGAATTGTCCCGCACATTAGATAATCTTTCTCAATCCATAGATTCTACAACACGTGCGCTGAATAGCCTTCCCAAACCTAATCAGGTATTTGCGCTGGTGCCGCACAGCCCTCGACCGATATGGGTACTTAAACGGGGAGATGTAGAACAGCATGGAGAGCAAGTGCAGCCAGGCGCCCTCAGCTGTTTTCCCGGTCTGAATGCAGATTTTTCAGACAAAGATATCTCAAAGGAAGGTGCGCGCAGAGCTTCCCTCGCAAAATGGATTAGCTCTCCCAGGAACATGCTCACATGGCGTTCGATTGTAAATCGTGTGTGGCACTACCATTTCGGAAAAGGCATTGTGGATACACCGAACGATTTTGGGAAGAATGGATCGCTTCCAACACATCCTGAACTGCTGGATTGGCTCGCTGTTTACTTCCTGGAACATGGGCAGTCACTGAAACAGCTTCACCGGATAATTATGCAGAGCGCAGTCTATATGCAGTCGTCCGAGAGTAATCTTAAGTACGAAAAACTGGACTCGGACAATCGCCTGCTCTGGAGAATGAATCGTCTGCGTCTGGATGCGGAGGAGATTCGCGACAGCGTCCTGGCAGATTCGGGAACTCTAAACTTGAAAATGGGTGGTCCGGGTTACGAGGTTTTCAAATACACTTACGACTATTCTCCACGTTATGATCATTTCGCAATGGATAAGATCACCAGCCCTGCCGGATGGCGGCGGGCGGTCTACTGCTTTCAGGTGCGCAGCGTTCAGAATCCCTTTTTGGAGTGCCTGGACTGCGCCGACCCAAATATCAACACTCCCGTCCGAAACACTACACTCACCGCACTTCAAGCGCTGACTTTGTGGAACGACCCATTTATGATCCAACAGTCAGAAATCTTTGCCGATAAATTGCAAAAGCAAAGCCCGTTTTTGAACACTCAGATTCAGGAACTATACAGGACGGTTCTGGGCCGAAAACCGTCGGCTTCGGAGACCATAAAAGTATCAGAATTCGCTAAACTTCGAGGTATGGCTAACACATGCAGGCTTCTTTTCAACACAAACGAGTTCCTTTTCATTGATTGAGACTTCTCCGAGTATCAAAACCTTGCAAATGTGATAGTGGAGTATCTTCTATGCTTCAAAAACTGATTAATCGTCGCGAGCTTCTATGGAAGGCCGGTGGGGGTCTGGGTGGAATCGCGTTGTCGTATCTCCTGGGAATGGACGGCGCTCTTGCCGAGAACGGCAAATTTGGAAAAGGCCGCCCCGAACTGAATGGCGGACTGCATCACCGCGCGAAAGCGAAAAGAGTCATTCAACTGTTTATGTCTGGGGCAGCCAGCCAGGTCGATACCTTTGATTATAAGCCAGAACTGCTCAAACGCCACGGTCAGCCATTCGATCCCGGCGGGAAAATAGAACTTTTCCAGAGTTCACCGGGAAGCGTGATGCGAAGCCCGTGGGAGTGGAAACAACACGGTCAAAGCGGCCTCTGGATTAGCAGCCTGCTTCCAAATCTTTCCAATTGCGCGGATGATTTGGCTGTTATCAACTCGATGGTATCTAAATCGAACGTTCACGGCCCGGCGACATTCATGCAAAATACGGGATTTGTCCTGCCGGGATTCCCCAGTATGGGATCCTGGATCAGCTATGGTTTGGGAACGATGAACGATAGCCTCCCCGCTTTCGTGGTGCTGCCGGATAACAGGGGTTTTGCACCAAATGGCCCGGCTAACTGGGGAGCGGGATTTTTACCTGCTGCTTTTCAGGGAACGATGGTTCGGCCCGGTTCACAAAATCCGATATTCGATCTTAACCCTCCCCCTGATAAATTTATCACTCCTGACTCTGAGCGCGATGGACTGCATCTACTGGATAGCTTGAATCGTGAGCATCTCGCGAAACATCAGGGCGATTCAAGACTGGAAGCGAGAATTCAATCGTACGAACTGGCAGCCAGGCTCCAGCTCAGCGCGCCGGAAGTTCTCGATCTCGCACATGAGAGTGAAGCAACCAAACAGCTTTATGGCCTGGATAAACCAATAAATGAGGACTTTGGAAGGAGATGCCTGATCGCCCGGCGTTTGCTGGAGCGCGGAGTCCGTTTTGTGCAGGTCTGGAGCGGCGCTGACAACGGATTCCCACGCCGAAACTGGGATTCACATGAAGATCTGGCACGTGATCATGGAATGATGGCCGCAGAAATGGATAGACCATCCGCTGCTCTCATCACGGACTTGAAATCGCGCGGACTTCTCGAAGACACGATTATCATCTGGACTACCGAGTTTGGGCGCATGCCATGCAGCCAGGGCAGCAAGGGGCGAGATCACAATCCTTATACCTTCAGTTCATGGCTCGCAGGCGGCGGAATCAAGGGAGGCACCACTTATGGCCAGAGTGATGAATGGAGCTACAAAGCTCAGGTCAACCCCACTTACTGCTACGACCTGCATGCCACAGTCCTATACCAGTTAGGCATCGACCACAAAAAACTGACATTCCACAACAACGGGATAGACCGCCGACTGACGGATGTGCATGGAATCGTCATTCAGGAACTTATAACATGAGATTTTTGATCCCATCACAACACAATATTTTGTGAACACGCTGGTGAATCTTCTATATTTGTAAGTTCACGACACAGGAAATGCGGCCGCAGTAGGCAAAAAGAGTGCAGCATAGACGATCGCTGAAGGAAGCTGTATAGTATCGGCAGGAAATGGTTATCGACAGCAGGATGGTGTTGGCAGAAGACGGCCTCTGAAACCAGGTTAGCATCAGAAGAAGACGGCTGTGGGCTGCAGGATAGTTTCGGCAGGAGACGGAGTCCCTGCCCTACAATCCAAAGGGTAGAAATCGAAATAGCAGTGGCAGCATCTGATTAATCCAGGGTTTGGTTTTCACTTTCGGCAGTACGATAACTGCATCCCCCGGTTCTATCTCCCAGTTCGGCTGAGCGCCCTTTGCAACTTTATCTATATCAAAAGGTATGTCTCGTGTCTCATTCGGATGCAGCAGATAGCCTTTTCTCAATACGCCGCGATGCCTATCGGCGTTCTTTCCTAAACCGCCGGACTGCTCTAAAGCGGTGAGCAGGGTCATCTTATCTTTGGAATTCCACATAAACGTTTTCTCTTCAGCAACCTCACCCAGAACCGCATACTGCTGACCTCGATCCCGCACACCCACTATCAACAGATCGCCCTGCAGCATCGTGAGGTTATGTACGGGATCATTGCTGTCTATCTTGTCTGCTTCCAGATTTAATATTTTGCCGTCGATACCGCGAATAAGCATCAGCCTGGTTCGATCTGCAGTCACTTTAAGCCCGCCGGCTCTATCCAACGCATCTTTTACAGAAATACCTGCGCTCACGGGAATGCTGACCTCTCGTCCCACTTCGCCGACGATGCGGACGTACTTTAGCTCTGTCCCAGCTTTCACTTCCGGCGCCAGCGCCACTCGAACCACATCGCCTTCTTCCAGAAGCGGGTCGTTGTCGCTTTCTCCGCGCTGAAACGCAGTAAAATCTACATAGATCATTTTTATTTTGGACGTTTTATTCTGGGGATCGGGCGGCGGAGACCGCATGATGTAGATGTTAGCCAGATCAGCTCGCGAAGTATATTGAGCGGAAATCAGCGCATCGGAGAGATGTGATTTCAAAGGCAGCTCTAACTTACCGGTGTTTTTCGCCGGGCCATGCAGCTCAATGTGCAGACGAGGCATACGCACGATATACAGCTGAACCAGAGGCTCTTTTATATATTGTTTGAGGCTGTCGGTGATGGTATGAACAGCTTCCTCAGCCGTTTTGCCAGCCACATCAGCAGTCCATGTCTGTTTATTTGCACCATCCTCATCCATCAGAGTAAAATGAATTTTGCCTTCGGCATCGATTAAAAATTCACCGGATAGCGCTGCTTCATCGACTACAGTGAGCATTATCTTGCATCCGGGAATGATCTTAGTGGCTGGCGTAACGGAGGGATCGACTGTATTAACGGGGATTGCTGCAGGCGGAGCAGGTATGATCTGTGAAAATGACGGCAGGGTAACTGCAATCATTATCAATGACAAAGAGACATAGAGCAATAACCATCTCTTCATATCTGGCCTCCATTCGCAGCTGCAAAATACTGATATACTATTTTCGGCAGGTCCGCATCAGTTCCTGCCTGATGAAATAGTAAAACATATCAAGCTAAGACCATTTCTCCTGTTAGCTTATTCCTCTGATGACGAACTCTATTTACGAAAGCGCATTCAGCAGTTTGATCTGAGAGATATCATCGGGCTGAATTGAAGCAATAGGATTATTTCTGGTTTTATTAAGATGGCCGCGGTTTGGCCAGCTTTACTTTTTCCAGCTGCTTTCTAGCTACCGCTATGCGAATCAAGCCGAAAATAATCATGATCCCAGCTATAAAATTCATCGCGGGATCGTGCGTTATGCCAGGATTTGAAGTTTGAACACGGGAAGCGATCAACAAACCGGCACCAATTATTATGGAAGCTGCCCCAACAATCATATACAATCGGCAGTTGATGATAAATACACGTTTTCTTAAATCAACTGCACGAATTCTATCTTCAGCAGAAACAGCATTCTCCTCGCCGGGTGACTGATCAGAGAAACTCGCCATAATCTACTCCCAATAAATCCTCATCATGGCTACTCAACCTCCGCAAGCTCGACATTCATTTCATTGCGGCTCGCCGAACGTGATGATGGTTTAGTTTTAGTATGACCGTTCGATCCATTCGATGCGGCAGTATTACCCACAGTTGCAGTATTATACAGGCGATGTGTGCGATCTATTGCCGCTTTTATCAGGCCGCTGAAAAGCGGATGTGCTCGATTTGGCCTGGATAAAAATTCGGGATGGAACTGGGTGGCGATAAAATACGGATGATCGGGGACCTCTATAATTTCCACCAGCCTATAATCAGGCGAAAGACCGGAGCAGATAAGGCCAAGCTTCGCAAGCTGCTCTCGGTACTCGTTATTCAGTTCATAACGGTGGCGATGTCGCTCTTGAATGTACGGAGCGCCATAGAGCCTTTCGGCAAGCGAACCGGCAACGAGCTGGCATTTATAAGTTCCGAGACGCATGGTTGCGCCTTTATCTACAATATCTTTCTGGTCGGGAAGAATATGTATAAGTGGATGTGGAGTATCAGGACTGACCTCTTCAGTATGGGCGTTATCCAGCCCCGCAACGTGCCTCGCGAATTCGATGACAGCCATCTGCATTCCATAACACACACCAAGGAATGGAACGGACTTCGTACGCGCGTAGTGTGCAGCATTAATCTTACCCTCCACCCCGCGTGCACCAAATCCAGGAGCGACCAGAAGGCCATCCATTTTGCTCAGGATTTCTTCCATGTTTCCATGTTCAAGGGTCTCGCTGTCGATCCAGTGGACATTTACCCGGGCATCGTTTGCAATACCGCCGTGTTTCAATGCCTCGACAATAGAGATATAGGCATCGCCATTATCTAAATATTTTCCAATGGCCGCTATATCGACTTCGTACTTTGGCCGTTTGATCCGCTCTACGATCTCTTTCCATTCGGTCATTTCCGGCATGCGTTCGGGTAATCCCAGCCTTTTAATTACCAGGTCAGTGAGCCCTGCTTCCTCAAAATTCAGCGGCACTTCATAAATAGTCTCTGCATCTCTTGCCTCAACGACAGCTTCCGGGCTGACATCGCAGAAAAGAGATATTTTATTTTTAACTTCCTGAGCAATCGGAAGATGGGTTCGGCAGATCAAAACATCCGGCTGAATACCAATTTCACGCAGTTTTATAACACTGTGCTGGGTTGGCTTAGTCTTCACTTCGCCCCAGGGACCGACGTTCGGAATTAAGGTGACATGGATATACATCACATTTTCCGGGCCTAAATCTTTGCGAAGCTGTCGAATAGCCTCCAGAAAAGGCAGCCCCTCAATATCGCCTACCGTACCCCCTACTTCGGCAATCACCACATCCAGATCTGCTTCACCATCCGGTCGTTTCGCAGCATCTTTGACTCGGGATTTGATTTCGTCTGTGACGTGAGGTATCATCTGCACCGTGCCGCCATTGTAATCGCCACGACGTTCTTTTTCTATGACGGTACGATATACACTTCCGGTAGTGACGCTCGCGCTCTTGGTAAGATTTATATCGACAAATCTCTCGTAGTGTCCCAGGTCCAGATCGGTTACCGCACCGTCATCGGTCACGAAAGCCTCGCCGTGCTGATAGGGGTTCATCGTATCGGCATCGACATTGATATAGGGATCGAGCTTTTGGAGAGTGACGCGGAACCCGCGGTTTCGGAGCAGGCGGCCCAGGCTTGCGGTAGTGATTCCTTTCCCAATGCTGCTGACTACGCCGCCAGTCACAAAAATAAATTTTGTTTTACCGCTCACTGCTTTCTCCTCGTACTTGTAAATAGTATCAATCTAATAAATTAATTCTTTCCAAACGGACAGTTATCAAACTACTTCTGTTCTAAAATCTCAAATTCTATTTTATGTTCACTCAGTATGGACAGCATTCTCTCCTCAATTACATAGACCTCATTCGGCATTGCCTGAAGTCGAGTATTGTTATGTTTCATGATCAAGAGATAGGCGCGAGTCGCATCTTTAGCGAGGATTCGAACACGAGCTTGGCCTTTTTTTTGCTGTTGATATTGCGGCATGAAAGTCTCCCCATTTGGCACCAGCCAAATGCAAAAACGCAACGAGGAGTTTCCCGTTGCGCCCACTTCTATTATAGCTTATTACCTGCTGAATATCAACATTCTAAATGGCTTAGTTTATAGGAATGTTAAGAAAGTAATGATCATCTTTCGAAGACACCTTCAATAACTCAGTATTTGGAGTGGCTTTGAATGAGTGGAAATATAAAATTGCAAGTGCTAGATTTCTCTGAATATTCTATTTTGATGTGAATTTAGATTTAAATGGAAGAAAGCCGGATCCGCATACGCCAAGCCCAACAATCAGCATAACAAAATCGGGCTCCTTTTGCTCTGAATCCGATTGCGATAATAGGTTACCGGGCACGTGGTATTCACGAGGGCGGAGGGAGCTTTTCAAAATACGAGGTTTGAGAAATGGATGAGCGATGCTGACTACACTCGAACATATTCCGGTTAACATGACAAAAAGGATAAAAAGAGAACAGATGGTTCGTCCAAGAGTACACATTTGTAATTATCCGTTCTCGCCCCAACTATACAAAATAATTTGTACTGTCGAGGACACAAAGAAGCGATTTATCCGTTAAATGTAGGATAAATACAAGATAATAAGACTTTGGATCACCACATAATGTTCATTAAAATGCCTTTATTAACTCATAATTGCGGAAATATTCACAACAAGGGCCTGCGTTAATCGTCTGCACTTTTGGCATTCGCGGGAATGAGAATCTGTACAGCAGATTGTTGTTGTATGATATCCCCGTTCGCACGGATTGCCAGGTAAGTAATTTGATGCTGTTTCGCAATATTAATTTCTATGGATTTCACACGAACAACCACCGATTCAGGGTCAGGATCCGGGTCAGGCCGAAAATACTCCATTTTTTCTTCAGTCTCTTTCGAATTCCCACAACCGAGTGCATTCGGATTCTTCAGATATCTAGATGTCAACTCAGTTAGATCTGCGGGATATTTGTTATGGTGATCGTGCTTATATAGTTTCAGGGCATCACGAATCTGCACCAGATTCTGACTGCAGGGGCCAATGGATGCTGCTTTCCCAAACGCTTTTTGAAAATCTGGATTTCTGCCCACATTTTGAACAGCGAGGGCTCCCACGATGACAAGCATAACGGTCAGCCCGCCGCAGCCTACCATAGTTCCAATGAGACAACCGTAACTGCTCCGCTTCTTATTATCTATCGGAGGTATAGGTGCATCGTTTGCTGCATTGTTGGGGTTGCTTATACCAAGTCTACTCAACGTTTACCTTTTTTATCTTAGCAGCATTCAGAGCCGCAGAATCTTCCTGAATTTCCGCCATGCCTGCCTTATCAAAATGATTATTTTTACGTTCCTGAATGGCTAAATTATGCCAGGCTGCAGATATATTGAACCAGTTTGCATAGCTGTCTTCTCCACGCCTGATGCTTTTATGAAAATAATCTATCGCCTGCGCATAATCTTTCCTATCAAACGCGGTGGAGCCTTTCCAGAAATTCCACTCTGGAGACCAGGGGATCCACGTTATCGAAAGGATCGTGAGCACTATCAACGCGGTCATTGGTATTGCCCAGGAGATTCTCCGCCGATTCGCGACAAATAACCAGCCTGCTGAAAGCCCAAAAAGAAACCCTCCACCATGCGCGGCATTCGCTACGTTCATCGAGTGGCTCAGGGTGGCAAACAAGCAAACCACACCCCATATAATAAAAAGAGTGAGGTTGTCTTTGGTAGCAAGCGATCGCCAGGCAGGGTATTTTGAGCGGCCTGCCCATAACAGTCCGAACATAGCGTAAACTACACCGGACATTCCAACACCCGTGGTTCCATCGAAAGCAAGCTCACACCCCGACCCGACAATGGCAGACAGAACAAAAAAGGTAACGTATTGCAGGGGAGTAAGAGATACTTCAAGCATGCATCCTATTCGCCACAGCCAGAGCATATTGAAAACAAGGTGAAAAACTCCACCATGAACAAACACCGAGGTAATCAAAGAAAAGTAAGCGCCGTTCCATATATTCTCTGGAGGAAGTCCCCCTAGATGACCTAACCTGGCCCATAATGGGGAATGTACTTGATCCTGGGTATGATAGGCAAGCGTCACGATCACACTCAGGATGCAAAAAAAAGGTGTCAGCATCGGAGTTTGATTTGAATTCGATTTCTGCTTTGTACCAGGCTGCGAAAAGTCCCAGGAATCAGGCAACGTCGTTGTCCTTATTCATTCGATTTCTACTCTCCGCCTGTTGCAAGATGCATGATTTTCTCCTGCGTCGCATCCGCTCTTAACAGCTCTCCAGCAATCGCACCTTCATGCATCACAAGAATCCGATCACTCATGCCTAAAATTTCTGGAAGTTCTGACGATATCATGATGATCGCATTCCCTTTGGCAGCGAGTTCATTCATCAGTTTATAGATTTCACTCTTCGCCCCGACATCGATCCCTCGCGTGGGTTCGTCGAATATGAGGACTTTCGAACCCGTATAGAGCCACTTAGCGAGAACCACTTTCTGCTGGTTTCCCCCGGAGAGATTTTGGACTGTCTGCTCGACTGAGGGAGTTTTAATGGCAAGATCGCTCTTATATTTTTCAGCAACTTCTCTCTCTTCTTTGCGCCGTATAAATCCAAACGAAGTCAGCGCATCAAGATTGGAGAGAGTGGTGTTCTCTCTTACTGCCATTCCCAATACTAAGCCCTGCTGCTTGCGGTCCTCTGTCACCAGCCCTATACCGCAGCGAATTGCATCCTGAGGTGATCTAATAGTAACCGGGGAACCCATTATCTCAATCGTACCGGAATCGATCGGGTCTGCACCAAATATGGCTCGGGCTGTCTCGGTTCTTCCTGCGCCTACCAGACCCGCAATGCCCAGTACTTCTCCCTGATTAACTTCAAAAGAGATATCGTGCAGCACGCCCGCTCTGTTAAGATGGCTTACCTTGAGGGCAGGCGAACCTTGAGCAGCAGCCACTTTTGGAATCGCATCTTTCAGCTCTCGGCCAACCATCAGCTTGATAATATCATCCCGTGAAAGATCGGCAACATCCTGCGTGGTTATCCACCGGCCGTCCCGCATCACCGTAGCTCGATCACATACTTCGAATACTTCCTCAAGTCGATGAGAGATGTAGACAACGCTTACACCTTCAGATTTCAACTGTCTGATCAGAGTGAACAGTGCGACTAGTTCGTGGTCGGTCAGAGTAGCGCTGGGTTCATCCATTATGATGACCTTGGCTTTTTTACTGGTCGCCTTGGCTATTTCGACCATCTGCTGCTGCGCGATACTGAGTTGATTGACGGGAGTTCGCGCATCGATGCGGACTCCTAACTTATCAAGCACTCTCTGCGATTCAGCATAGAGTTTTTTGAAATCAACAAATCCTGGAATGACAGAGCGCGGCTCGCGGCCCAGAAAAATATTTTCCCCTGCAGTGAGATAAGGAACGAGATTGAACTCCTGATATATAATCGAAATACCCAGGTCCATAGCCTTCTGCGGAGAATCGACCATCACTGTCTCGCCGTTCAGCAGAATAGAGCCGGTGTCTTTGCTCTGAGCCCCGGCCAGAATTTTCATGAGCGTAGATTTTCCTGCGCCATTTTCCCCCAGAAGAGCATGCACCTCACTTGCCCCTACACTCAGAGAAACATCATCCAGAGCACGCACTCCGGGATACTGTTTCGAAATATTCCGCATTTCCAGGGCAGGCGTACCTGCCATATTTTGCATCTCAGCAACAGTCTCGCTCAATATTTTTCCTTCATGCAATTAATGACTATCAAGAACTTTCTCCGAGTCTTTTAAGCGCTGCAGAGGCTTCCGTATTGCCTGCATCGACTTTAATCGCTTCTTTGTAACTGTTTACTGCCTCTGGCTTACGGTTCATCTTCTCATATAGGGATGCTGATTTGACTAGAAATTGCGCTCGAACAATGGCCGGAAATTCTGCCTTCTTACTCAAGGGGCCTAGAATGTTCAGAGCCTCAGCATAGTGCGAACTATCGGAATAGAGCTTGACAAGCTTCATAGAGGTATCTACATCACCAGGCTCTGTAACCAGAATTGCCCTGTACTGGTCAATCGCTGCGGCAGTTTTGCCGCTTTCTTTGAGCCAGCCAGCCAGCTCATGTCGCACAGCAACTTTTTCGACTTCAGAAATCTCAGTGTGAGTAAGCAGTTTGGTGTATACGTTTTCGGCATCATCTGTTTTGGAAATCGCATGCAGCTGCTGAGCCAGAATCCGTTGCATGCGCACATCGAGAGGATACTGCGCTGCCATTTTCCGATAGACTTCCACCGCTTCAGGTGTCTTTCCTTTTTGGATAAGCAGACCCGCAAATGATTCTGCCGCGGGTCGATCCAACGGGTGCTTATCCATGTATTCTCGCAAATAGGCAAATCCTGCAGGTTCTTTTTGAAGTCTGGTATATCCATCGAGTACGGCGTGCATCAGTGTTCCGCTTGACGGCTTCTTTTCAAATCGAGCGATTACCCAGGGCAGATAGTCGTTCGGTTTTCCCTGCTCTGCAAACAGCACGGATACATCGGAGTACAACTGATAGTTTTCAGTGTTGTGATCAAGCTGTGTTTCATAGATCGCCATCGCCTCCGGATAGCGCTTCATCCGCCGCAGTGCGTTGGCTTTCCTATCCAGCACCCAGTCTGAATTTGGAGAGGATGCAGCAAACTCATCGTAGAGTGCAATAGCCTTCGCATCTTGTCCGTCCTGTTCGTATGCCTGGGCCATCGCTACAAGAAAAGAAGTGTCTTTCGGATACCTTTGTCGAATAGATTCAAATTCAGCCAGACCCTGTTTTATATTATGCCTGCGGACAAAGAGTTCTGGTATTTTAGGCAGTATATTGGAAGGATCTTTCGAGAGATCTGCCGCACGCCGATAGGATTCTGCGGCGGCTTCAGGCTTGTTTTGCCTGTCCTGGAAGAGGGCGAGTTCGCTGCACGCATCGGCGCTATCCGGGCTGGATTCTACCCAGGCTTTATACTCTTTCTCAGCCATATCCGGCTTTTTAGCTAAAAGATAGGCGTTCGCCAGATTTTTAAATGAATCCGGTGATGGCGGCTGATTAATCTTCGATGCCTGAATACGATCTTCCTCTAACACACGGCTATACCAGGATACCGCTTCCTCCAGCTTATTATTTTTTTGCGCCAGGTCTGCCATTCCTCGCATAGATTGCAGACGGATTGCGTGCATGGTGGAAGAGGCCGCCTGTTTACTTGGCATCCCGGGAAGATCAGCTCCTTCAGGATCCATCGCCAGTATCGATTCGAAAGTATCTTGAGCATTTTTCAGCTGCTTGAGGGCCACATACTCATTTGCGAGCGAGAACATCGCATTGGCGTCTTTTGGCCGTTTCGAAAGAAGTTGTTTCCACTCTTCCGCTGCTGCCACATGGTTTCCCTGCGTGATATACACTTTAGCAGACTGTTCGTAAGAAACTATCGATTCAGGGTGCTTTGCGCGATACTCTTTCCAGAGACTTATAATCTCGGGAAGCTTTCTCTGCATGGTATAGACATTTGCAAGCCGGTAGTAGTTATCTATGTTGTTGGGGTCCGCAATTTTACGCCGTGCATATATCGCCAGAGCTTCCTCAAATCGGTTGGTACGCTCATAGAGCGTCGCAAGTCCAAGTATAGCCGGCTGATCTTTTGGCGAAATCATCAGCGCCTGCTTGAGGTGCGTTTCAGCGCTCTTGATGGTTTGGCCGCCCTGCTCTCCGGGACCGATGTGAAGCCCTTCCTGAAGCTCCGCGAGTCCCAGCCCGGTCAGCGCTTCAGTTGATTTTGGATCTATTTTAACTGCGGCCAGATAGTGTGATTTTGCAGCAGGATAGTTCTGCAGGCCATAGTATAGCTGCGCCGTATTCATCTGCCCTGCGAGTGTGCGAGGATATAACGCTATTAGTTTTAAATACGAAGTGAGTGATTCCTGAGTTTTGCCCATTCGCTGCTGCATAAGCGCTTTACTCATGAGCGCCGATGGTTGATTAGGCGCCAGCTTGAGAACTGCTTCATATACAGCCAGGGCCGCCGTATTATTTTTAAGTTCTTCGTA
>JBBRDM010000093.1:0-20499 GCA_038203935.1 Chthonomonadales bacterium | reverse complement strand
CCGCCTCAAATTCGTCCATCAGATTCCCATAGAGATTGATGCAGTTGATATAAAGCCACTCATTTTCGATGGACCATAGCATCACCGAAGGATGATTTCGCTCCCCCTTGATCTCGGCCACTACCTGATCGCGCCAGTTTTTCATCAGATCCATCTTGATATCGGACTTGTAGAGCGCCTTCAGATCTGGATCAGTTTCTATGGCATTGTAACCAATCGCCTCGCCGTCCAGCATGTCCTGTTTTCTTATTACAATTCCATTTGTATCGAAATAGTCAAGAGCTTCGTCAGGAATCAGGCCGTACCAGGAAGTGCCCCATAGCCGAGCCATCTGCTGATGCGTCTTTCTTTGAAATGCCAGCCACTCTTCTTTCGACTCTTCATGATGCTGATCGCACCAGCCGTGAAAGTTGACTCCATTCAGTACGAACTGTGTGCCAGCAATGCTCCACTCTCGAAATCCAAATCGTGTTTCGGAAATATCCGCCACTTTGCCGCCTATATTTATTGTCGTTCGCAAAGTATAAAGATTAGGCTCATCCGGCCACCAGAGTTTTGCATTTTCCCAGCTTTCCATTAACTGCATCGTCGCTGCTTCACCGGCAGGAATGGAAAACTTTATCGGGCTGAATTTCTTCTCTGTTTTGCCTGTGCCGAGATTAACTGCCTCACAAATAAGTTCACCAGTAATGGGTTTTAACGCAGGGTTTTTCACGGTGACTTCGAGGGCGAGCTGCTTTTTAGCCACGGACGGCTTACAGAATATATCGGAAACGTATATCGGGCCAGCGGCAGTCAGTTCAGGTGCAGCGAGTATTCCGGATTGGAATGCATTCCAAATGGGATAGGCAAGATCTTGAAAGCCTTGATTGGAATAACTAATGGGAAGATTGAATTTTTTACGGAGCTTCAGAGCGTCTTTAGGACTATCGGAGTATCCATACCACGCATCTTTTATCCCGACCCAAATCTCATTAATACCTGGTTTCATTCCCCTGGAAAGGTCAATATCGAATCGGGCGTATGGATTTTTGTTGAATCCACAGTAAGTTTTATTCACATAAACCGTGGTATTGAGATTATTCTGGGGGAAGGTTAGAAAGAACGCCTGGCCTGCATATTCTGCAGGAACCTCAACTTTAGTGCGATACCATATGCGATGGGCGAACAGCAGATCTGGGCGAAGTGTATTCTTGTCACCCGGGACGGCTATACCAGTCCAGATAGGCTTTGAGGGGAAATCTTTGATAGGCTCCGCAACTGGGCCGGGAATATTCTCATCTCCACGGCAAATCTCCCAGTCACCCTTTAAAACCAGATGCGTTCGATTTGATCCGCTTGATTTAGGAAGTTTGAACAGCTGATTTTTGGCAGATATATCGACAGGGTCGTGTCTGTACCCATCGGGTTTGAAATAGGAATTAGGCTGAAATCGAGGAGCGATACATAGTGCATCCGAGGCGTAGAGCACTCTCTGAAAAGCTCCTTTTGGATCTTTTGTTTTTGACAGTTTTATTTCCAGCTGATGTTTTCCGGCTGCCATCTGCAGCTCACCGAGTTTCAGCCAGGCAACTTCTGTCCAGGTATCCATCTCCATCAGGTCGGAAGTTAGCTGGTCCGGACTGATTTCATACCAGCTGCCGCCATCAATACGCCAGGAGAAAGGAGATCGAACAAATTCGAATCCTACACGATTCCATATCTCATTTTTACCAGCGTTAGAAAGTGAAAAATTATACTTAAGAAGTACTCCTTCCGGCGGTATTTCTTTATCGACTTTTTCGGCATCTATAGAAATATGAAGCCATTTCTCGCCAGAAAGAAATTCTTTATGCCCCCACCCGGCGATGTTCGCTTTCACATTGATAGAATTAGTATTTTCACCTTCAATCCACACATAATCCGCAGAACCATTCATAGCTGCATCTGCAGTTTGTGGAACTGGAAGTAGTAGCAAGATCAATGCTAATACACTAAGCGAGAGAATTCTGCAGCAGGGCAATACCGGTGGATTCATATATATCGAGTTCCTTACAATGTCTCAGCAAAACTATATTTTTTAAATCTATGACTACTTGTTTGGCGGCATAGTCCCAGGCGCTCCATTCATTGCCTGCCCATTAGTTTTCATATATTTTTCGTATCTGGCCCGAACTTCCGGCTGTAGTTCGTTGGGATCGAATTTCTTGCCTGGGGTGCCCGCAAAGACTTTCTTCATCTCTACATCGTCCGGCTTTTTGGTTCCACCGCATCCAAGCAGCGCGGCACCGACAGATAATATTACTATGTAAGCAAATTCAGTTTGAGTTTTCATGCTCTATCTCCATCAACATCGTTATCTTGACTCAGAGATCTGGCGGCGATTGACTGATTTCGCCGCCAGAATTGCAATGTTTCGAGAGTTACTGTCGAGCAGCTACCCACATATTATCGTGCGGATTATTCCAGCTGTCTGGATTAGTGGCAGCAGGCCGCATGGCTTTTGCATGGCCATCTGAAAATACAAAGTTCGACTGTGCATTGTGCTTGGTCGAAATCGCACCCGTCGGGCCGTTTGGATATGGGAGCGTTGCGGATATCGTTCCGTTAGGAATATTGATACCCTCATAGAACTGACTGCCGCCAAGCGGGCTGTCGTCCCAGATGACGATACTTGTCGGCCAGGTCCACTCGGTGTTAGCGCCAATCCAGCCAAGTCCGGTATATTGATTATCGACTGAAAGATGCTCTCCGATCGCGATGGTCGACGCCGGGTAAGCTACTGCAGCTTGTGCAATAACGCCGTCATGGAAGAAACCAGACCATCCTGGTTCCGCATATTGCTGCACTACACCGATAATTCCAGCTGGAGTATTGTCCACAAGATGCGCTCCGCCGCAGAGTGCATTTCCTGCATAGCTTACAGCCGGCCCCCAGCCTCCCGTAGAAAAGCGGTTGTAACCACCTGTTGTTGAATCATCAGGGCACCAGAAAATATCAATCGATTTGATGTATGGAGAAATCTGCGCGATCCAGCTGTCTGTCTGATAGGCGGAGCTGAAATCGTAAATTGTGTTAAATGGATATATTTCATCGTAATCTTGTGAATACATCAAGAGCGCCAGACCCTGCTGCTTTATATTGGACAGACAGGAAATTGCACGTGCCTTTTCTCGCGCCTGAGCGAAAACTGGGAAAAGGATAGCTGCTAAAATGGCGATGATGGCTATAACGACGAGCAGCTCAATGAGAGTAAATCCTCTGGTTTTGAACGAGGATTGCGATGATGCCTGGTGATTCATTATCCAACTCCTTCTTCTATGAATAGAGCATAATTGCTCTGTATGATAACTTCCATACCGGCTAAACTTCAGCGAGCATAGATGGGTGATATCAATCTTAGTTTGTTTTTTTCCATCCACACGATTCACGAATATCGAGATGTACTGGAAATCTTTTGATATTGCGGTCTATTTCTCTGCCTTCAAGAATATCGGACAGCAGTCGCACTGCGGCTTCGCCGATACTGATCAATGGCTGGAATACAGAAGTGATTGGCGGCTTGGATCGCGCCGATATTTCAGTCGAGTTACAGCTGACCAGTGCAATATCTTCCGGAATGCGAAAAGAATTTCCAGGAAGAATTTCTGCAAGCGTGTGAGCCAAAAACTCATCGAAGCAGATAATCGCAGACGGCCTCGATGGTTGTGTTTCGATATCTCTCACGAGGTTTTCAACCCAGGTATGATCCCATTTGCCATACTGCGTCATATCTCTCGAAATAAGAATATCGGAGGAATATCCTGCTGCATGCACTGCTCGAATCGCGCCATCCATTCTTTCGCGAGTCCACGAATTATCGATGCTCTGATAGAGAAACATAATCCGCTTATGGTCTAATTCCAGCAGATGCTGCACTGCCAGCGCACCACACTGTTCGTTATCACAGTCTACGATGTAGCAGTCTTCTCGTCCAGGGTTATACGAGACACAAACAGTTGGAAAATGAGAATCGAGTAAAGCATTCGTCAGGCTGTCATTTTTTTCACGACCAATCAAAATGACGCCATCCGCTGCGCCGCTCATGATGTCCTGATGCAGAGCCTGCCAATCATGATAAGAGGCCGCGTGAAGCAGCAAATTATAATTTTCGCATGCCGCGCCGCGCATCATGCCTGCCATGATATTGTAGTAATAGGCATTATGAATATCAAAATGATCTGGCTTGTTGGGCACGATGCCTATTCGATGTGTTCTGCCGGTTACAAGAGCTTTAGCAGCCGAATGCGTATGGTAATTGAGCTCCTTGGCAGCAGCCAATATTCGTTCGCGCGTGGTATCTGAAATTCGAGCATCAATTCTTTTGCTCAAAACTAGTGATACCGTGCTCTGGGAAACACCGGCTAATCTGGCTACATCATGACTGCTTGCTCTTCGTCTCATAATTCCTTGCTCATACGTATTACCAATCTGTGCTAATAACCGCTTTTATAAAAGGCAACTCAATCAGTGAATAAATAAACCCGTATTACCATTTATATGCACCTAAAATACAGTGCTAATACGTATTACCAAGCAAATTGATTACCGCATTTTAACTGTTTACTGTTCTAGTTGGCATAAACCAAAAAGTATTGCTACTCAGATTGTAAACTAATATTCATAGATTGTCAAGAACAAACCTCTAAATTGTTGAAAAATATTTTTTAATCGCTTGCTTTATGCGACAGAATGTAAACTATTTCAGATTATCCAATAAAAAAGCCTCTCTGCAGATTCTGCAGAGAGGCATATCATACTTACTGTGAGCTACTCTTCGTCCTCAGAGCCAGTCATATTACTCAGGCTCGCGAGTACATCACTCATAGTCATCTCCATATCGTCTGAGCCTTCATCGTCTTCACGCGGCATCGCCTTGACTTCCGGCAGGAACTGTTGTTCCTGGAAGCCGTCCATTGGCAATGGATTAGCCCGCGAAGCAGTGCGGCCAAGCATCGGGATTTCGTCATCCTCGCCGTCAAAGCGAGGCATATTACGATCCTCATCCCGTCGAGGCGCAGGCGCTACGATGAGCGGAACTCCATCCGGCGTGGCCAGCTCCAAGCTTCGGTACATAGGCAGACCTGTACCTGCCGGTATAAGGCGGCCAATAATGACGTTCTCCTTAAGGCCTACGAGTTCGTCCTTCTTGCCACGTACTGCCGCTTCTGTCAGGACGCGAGTAGTCTTCTGGAAGGAAGCAGCTGACAGGAAGCTTTCCGTTGCCAGCGATGCTTCTGTGATTCCCAGCAGTACCCAGTCTGCAGTGGCTTCCGTGCCCGGTGACGCCAGATTTCTGACTCGTGTGTTTTCATCCTCGAACACAAACTTGTCTACTATCTGACCCGGCAGGAATCTGCTGTCTCCAGGATTACGGACTTTTCGTTTGCGCAGCATCTGCCGCACGATTACTTCGATGTGCTTATCATTGATATCCTGGCCTACACTCTTGTAGACACGAAGGATCTCTCGAACGAGATATTCCTGCACTCCCAGCGTCCCCTGGAGTTCCAGAACTTTTTGGGGATCGAGCGGGCCTTCAGTAAGGCGGTCACCCGGATGTATTTCCTGTCCTTCTTCGACTTCCAGCTCCCCGCGATATGGGACCAGGAAGACCTTTCGGACAGTCACGCTCTTCATTCCCATTCCTACGATTTTACGAAGCGCTTTATCGGTGATGCTCTCACCTGCTTTTACGATCGGCTCGCCGCTCTCGTCAAGAATATCTTCTGCTGCAATTGCATCCGTACCTAACCCTTGGTGGGAAAGCGCCTCATTCAGCTCCTGTGGAGTATGTACCACCACGTTTCGAAGGCCTTTGCTCTCTATCGTGGCGATGCGTCCGGCAAGTTCCGATACGATAGCCTGCCCTTTGGGTTTTCGCGCTTCGAACAGCTCGACGACCCTCAGCAGTCCTCCAACTTGATCTTCCAGAACTTTGAGAACAGCCTGAACCGATCGAACCCGCTCACGCTCGGAACCTTCCGCTTCCCCAAAGTCTACGATACCGCGGCGGATATCTTCGTGCAGTTCGCGAAGTGTACTCTGCCGTTTCTGCTTGACGTTGGCAACTCCTGTAAGATATTTGCCTGCGACACCTCCCGTGTGGAAGGTACGCATCGTCAGCTGAGTACCAGGCTCTCCGATAGATTGGGCCGCGATAATGCCCGTGGCAACCCCGATATCCACCAGCCTTCCCGTAGCGAGATCTCTGCCGTAGCACTTTGCACAGACACCTTGTCGCAGTTCGCACGTCAGAACAGAACGGACTGTGATCTTCATCGAGGTGGTGATATCGTAAATACTGCCGGCAGCCTTCTCTTTCCGGAGAGAACTGGCTCGTCGTACTAATTTACCGAGCAAGTCAAGCGCATCCGATTCCAGCATCGGCTGATCTTTTGTCGCAAGAACTTCACCTGTTTCCAGGCTGACAATATCATCGAGCGCAATACGGAACTGGTTAAGTTCTCGTGCGACGGCATCTCCGATATCTTCATTTGCAGGAGATAGCAGTTCACCAGTAATTGGATTGACGATATCCTCGGTTGGATATCGGCCCTTAACACGGTCGCTGAGATTCTCAAGAATTTCTCCGCTCTCGAGGATCTCTTTAACCGTAATACCGGAAACCGTCTCACAATCCGTATGGCGGACAATAACATCCTGTGCGACATCCACCAGACGACGTGTGAGATAACCAGCATCTGCAGTCCTGAGTGCGGTATCTGCCATACCTTTTCGTGCGCCGTGCGTGGAAATGAAGAACTCCAGAACGTTCAAGCCTTCGTGGAAGTTCGATTTAATAGGAAGGTCTTCAATCAGTCCGCCGAACGGATCAGTCATCAAGCCGCGCATTCCAGATAGCTGTGTAACCTGTTTCTTGGATCCACGAGCGCCGGAGTCGGTTATTATGAAGATCGGGTTGTACTGATAGATTCCGTCCATGATGGCGTCGGCAACTTTTTCAGAAGCATTGATCCAGAGATCGAGCACCTTCGATTTACGTTCCGCCTGAGAAATAAGGCCTCTGTTATACTGCTGGTTGGTCTTTTTGACATCCTCTTCCGCTTTATGGATGATCTCATCACGCTTACCAGGAATGTCCATGTCCGTCATCGCAATGGTAACTCCAGCAATCGTAGCGTATTTGAAACCGATCGCTTTGAGTTCATCCAGGAAGTTGATCGTACACTCTTTACCATGGTTCTCGTAGACGTCTGTAATAACGTCCGATAGTCCCTTTTTGCTAAGTGTACGCAGCAGGTATTTATCGGTATATTTCAGCCGTTCTGGCAGAATGCTGTTAAAGATAAGCCGGCCCGCGGTGGTCATTTTGCTGGTGTCCGCGATGCCATCCTTGCGGAATGGGAATGGATCGTCCGGCCCTAGTTTTAGTCCGATAATCTCCTGATGCGTCTCCGCGTCCGCCTGCATGCCATGTCGGTGCGCCAGACGAACATTGATTGGTTCATGCAGATAGATTGTGCCTGAATCAAGAGCGAGCAGCGCCTCTTCTGGGCTGGCGAAGATATATTTCTTGGGCTCTTCTCCCACCTGCAGTTCGCGAGTCATAGTCAGATAGTATGCACCCAGGATGATATCCTGCACAGGAGCCACAATCGGGCCGCCGTGTGCCGGGCTGAAGAGATTGTGGGTCGAAAGCATCAGAATGCGTGCTTCTGCCTGGGCATAGGAAGAGAGCGGCACATGCACCGCCATCTGATCGCCATCGAAGTCCGCATTGAATGCATGGCAGACTAGGGGGTGCACCTGAATCGCTTTTCCGTCTACAAGGATAGGTTCAAATGCCTGAATACCCAGTCTGTGCAGCGTAGGCGCTCTGTTCAGCAGAACAGGGTGCTCACGAATGACTTCTTCCAAAGCATCCCAAACTTCCGGGCGCATCTTGTCGATCATTCGTTTGGCTGTTTTAATGTTGCCCGTATATCCGCGGTCAACCAGAGTCTTCATTACAAACGGCTTGAAAAGTTCCAAGGCCATCTCTTTGGGCAGCCCGCACTGATGCAGCTTGAGGTGAGGTCCGACGACAATAACAGATCGGCCAGAATAGTCGACGCGTTTCCCAAGCAGGTTCTTTCGGAAACGGCCTTCTTTGCCTTTCAGCATATCCGAGAGCGACTTGAGGGCACGGTTATTCGATCCAACTACCGGGCGTGTTCGGCGGCCGTTATCGATCAAGGCGTCGACTGCTTCCTGCAGGAGACGTTTCTCGTGATTAACGATGCTTTCTGGCGCCCTGATCTCCGTGATCTTTTTCAGCCGGTTATTTCGGTTGATAATTCTGCGGTAAAGATCGTTGAGGTCGCTGGTGGCGAATCTTCCGCCGTCAAGCTGCACCATAGGTCGCAGTTCCGGTGATATAACCGGCACGCAGTCCAGAATCATCCATTCCGGCCGTGCTTTTGAAGCCAGGAATGCCTCGGTCACTTCGAGTCTTTTGATAGCACGGAGGCGTTTTGGACCTTGAGTATTGGCCACATCATGGCGCAGTTCACGCGATAGTTTCTCTAGATCCACTTCCAGGAGAAGCTCTTTAACCGCTGCTCCGCCAAGCCCAGCGCGAACGACTTCTTCCCAGTCTCCGCCCAGTCTTCGGGTGAGCACTTCCAGCAGGCGTTCGATAGCGCGATACTGATCTTCATTGATTAGCTGCCGTTTTTCGATCTTTTCAAGCAGCAGCAGAGACGCCGCCAGCTCATCGATTCGCTCCTGGCAGTCTTTCTCTTCCTGTTTAATTCGCTCTACCAGGTTAACTGTTTTATGGGCGATAGTATCTTCATCCCACACCTGGAATTCGAAACCTTCTTCCTCAGGATCGATCTCTTCATCCGGATCGGGCTCTACTGGCGCAGGCGCATCAGGAGCAGCGCGGTGCTCTGCGACTTCCTTATTGAAGTCCATCGTGAGGCGTTCTGCTATACCAGCCTTCTCCTCCATAATGGCTTCTGTCTCTTCGACAACCGCAGACTTAATATCGGTGAGTTCGGCATTAATTCGGGCCTTATCAACACCTGTCACGATATAGGATGCAAAATAGAGAACTTTTTCCAGCGGCCGAGGGGTGATATCCAGAATCAGAGCCAACGGACTCGGTACGCCTTTGAGATACCAGATGTGGCATACGGGAGCAGCAAGCTCAATATGCCCCATACGTTCTCGGCGCACTTTGCTTCGGGTGACTTCCACGCCGCACCGTTCACAGATGATGCCTTTGTACTTAACCTTCTTGTAGCGTCCGCAATGGCATTCCCAATCCTTCACTGGACCGAAAATTCGCTCACAAAAGAGTCCATCACGCTCAGGTTTGAACGTACGATAATTGATAGTCTCCGGCTTTTTTACTTCCCCGTAAGACCATGAACGTATTTCATCGGGGGAGGCGATCCCGATCCTAATTTTTGAAAACATACTGGCGTCTGCCATAATCGCTTCTTCCTCCGTATAGGTCTGCTGCAATGCTTGAAATGAAAGTTGCCTGAGACTGAAAATCTCCGACAGGAAAAACAAGTTTGAGTTTAATCTAACGCCCTCTCCTTCTCTCCTATAGTGCTCGATACTCTTAAAGGAGAGTGGACCATACCGAGAATCGCAGTCCATCCCGGAAGCCTGAGCTTTCGGGGATGGACATTACAATTCCAGCGGGCTTGACCTCGATATAAATCAGAGGTGTGCTAGCTCTATTGCTGTTTAAACGACGATCTCTTCCCCAGTGACTCGCGCGGTTTTTTGGCGTCGTCTGGCGGCTGCGCGTGCAGGATCTTCGTGAGGGTCTGCATCGTCATCTCGATCGCGCAGGTCGATCTCTCGATCCTGCTCGTCCAGCACAGTAACTTTAAGGCTTAAACTCTGGAGTTCGTTTACCAGAATCTTGAAGGATTCAGGCACTCCAGGGTCCAGCATGTTATCACCTTTAACGATGCTTTCATATGTTTTGACACGCCCAAGAACATCATCAGATTTGATAGTGAGAATTTCCTGGAGCATGTATGCTGCGCCATATGCTTCCAGCGCCCATACTTCCATCTCACCGAATCTCTGTCCACCGAACTGAGCTTTTCCACCGAGCGGCTGCTGAGTCACCAGCGAGTATGGGCCGGTAGACCGCGCATGAATCTTATCGTCCACCAGGTGAGCCAGTTTGAGCATGTAGATTACACCTACGGTCACGGGCATATCAAAACGATCTCCCGTAAGGCCGTCCCGCACGATCGTTTTACCAGTCTGCGGCTCAAAACCGGACCTAGCCCATGAGTTTTTGTGAATCAACTCGACAATAGTGTCGATATCGTAGTCTGCAGGAACGGAAGCGTCCTTAGGGATAGCTCGAAGCCATTCAGCTCTGGCGCCCGTAAGTTCGTCTTCCTCTTCCTCCACTTCGGTCACTTCGTCTTCGGTACCCGCCTGAAGTTCTCGAATTACGGGAGAGATCACAGGGGGAGCAGCCACAATACTGCTGACTTCTTCAAGACGCCGGGCATCGAGAGCTTTCAGCGTATCGCGGACAACATCGAGCATCTCGAGGGCAGATGCTTTCTGATCGAACTGGATACCGAGATTCAGCTCCGCGTTGACGTAATTCGTAAGAACACGTCTGCGGAAATGGTCTCCTAGCCTTTCCATTTCACCCACGATTTCCGTTTCGGTAGAGCCCTCAAATGCTGGGTTAACGAACGTGCAGCCGAGTGTTTTCCCAACGTATCCTAGATGCGTTTCGAGTATCTGGCCGATATTCATACGAGAAGGTACGCCAAGTGGATTGAGAACGATGTCGCATGGCGTTCCATCGGGCAGGAATGGCATATCTTCCGCAGGCAGAATTTTAGAGATGACACCTTTGTTGCCGTGCCGTCCCGCCATTTTATCGCCTTCCATGATGATTCTCTTCTGGGCGATGTAAACGCGAACCAGCATATTTACACCGGCATTCAGCTCATCAGCAGGCAGACGCAGCAGCTCTCCGTCTTCCATATCCCGCATGTTGGCATCCGGGCGCTTGCAGAAATTATAGATCCGCTTATCCCGTGATCCCTGATACTTGAATCGGCTGAATACCTTGACATCTACTACACGGCCGCTGTTTCCATGAGGAACCCGGAGGCTGACATCACGGGTCTCTTCTGCTTTCTTTCCGAAGATCGCTATGATCAGGCGCTCTTCAGCTGTAAGCTCACCCTGGCCCTTAGGTGCAACTTTACCCACCAGGATATCTTCCGGACGAACTTCCGCACCAACTCGAATAATGCCGTTTTCATCGAGATCTTTGAGCATATCCTCGCCGATATTGGGAATATCGCGGGTTATCTCTTCCGGACCGAGTTTGGTATCACGCGCCTCGATATCGAATTCATCGATGTGGATGGATGTAAAAACATCGTCCTTCACGAGCCGCTGACTGAGCATGATGGCGTCTTCGTAGTTATAACCGCCCCAGGGCATAAAGGCAACGAGCACATTCTGACCAAGAGCAAGCTCTCCCTGATCGGTGCAGGGACCGTCTGTGAGCACCTGGCCCTGACGTACATGCTGGCCTTTGTTCACGATAGGATGCTGCGTGATACAGGTGGAGCTATTCGATCTCAGCAGATTGATGAGTCGATAACTATCAACTCTTCCCGTGGGAGTAGTTACGTCGATCTGCTCCGCGGTAACCCGCGTAATTATCCCGCTTCGCCGGCAGATTATAACCGCTCCGGAGTCTCTTGCCGAACGGCGCTCCATCCCAGTCTTAACGATAGGTGCATCCGGACGAAGGCACGGAACCGACTGCCTCTGCATGTTCGAACCCATCAGGGCGCGAGTTGCTTCGTCGTTTTCAATGAACGGTATCATTGCTGTTGCGATGGATATCAGCTGAATAGGTGCGACATCCATATACTGCACTTTAGCCGGTTTGACGACGGGATACCCGCCTTCATGCCGTACCTGAATTTCCGGGCTCACAAACTTGTTATGCTCATCCAGCTTCAGGTTGGCAGGTGCGATATAGTAACGATGGTCGATGTCGGCGGTCATCCATTCGATCTCATCAGTCACAAGGCCGTTGTGGACTTTGCGATAGGGAGTTTCCAGGAAACCGTAGACATCTATTCTGGCGTGCACAGCCATCGAACCGATCAAACCGATGTTTGGGCCTTCAGGCGTTTCAATCGGACAGATACGGCCATAGTGGCTCTCGTGAACGTCGCGAACTTCCAGCTTGGCGCTCTGCCGTGATAGTCCACCAGGACCCAGTGCAGAAAGACGACGCTTTGCTGTGAGCTCGGCCAGAGGGTTAGTCTGGTCCATGAACTGACTCAACTGACTCGAACCAAAGAAGCTCTTGATGCTCGCACTGATCGGCTTGACCGAGAGAATTACCTGCGGGATAATGTTGTCATTATCCAGCGAAGTCATTCGCTCTTTGGCCACTTTTTCCATGCGCTGGAAACCCATGCGAAGCTGCGAACAGAGCAGCTCTCCCACAGATCGTACACGCTTATTTTCCAGGTGGTCGATATCGTCAGTCATTCCCTCGCCGGCATTAAGATTGATGATATATTTTACAATACTTATCAGATCCTCTTTGGTGAGGGCGCGAGCAGTGATTGGCAGCTTGGAGCCCAGCTTCTTGTTCATTTTGAAGCGGCCAACTTTTGCCAGATCGTATCTTCTTGGATCGTAGAAGATATTCTGCAGGAGGCTTCTTGCCGATTCCGGCGCAGCCGGGTCGCCAGGACGAATCTTGCGGTAGATATCAAGCAGGGCAGACTGCATATCCGTAGCAGCATCCTGCTCCAGAGTTGCTTCGATGTATTTATTGACTTCCAGTACTTCAAGGGAAGCAAGTTTTAGTTTTGCGATAGCGGTCGCATGGGTTTTATCGTTTATCAGCGTATAGGCTTTGGTAATTACCTTGCCCTTGTCATCCACAACATCTTCTACAGGCCGGCGATGCAATAGCTGCTCAGCCGTTGGCTCCGAGAGAGTGGTGCGGGTGGAGAAAAGTTCCAGGATATCCTGAGTAGATTCTGTTCGACTATAAAGTCGTATTACCGTGTTTTCACCCACTTTTTCCAGAAGCGCTTCAAGCACTTCGTGAGTGGCAATTACATCTTCTTCAGCAAAGATTTCACCCGTCTTCGGGTGTGCAACCGGAGAGGAGAAACGAAGCGAAAGGAAAAAGTCCTTCTGTACTTCGTTGCGTATATGCTTGCCTTCTTCATCCGTTATTTCAACATTCTTGAAGACCCACATGCTGTCCAGTACTTCTCGTATGGTCATCTCAAGAGGCGGCCGTGATGGCGGGAAGGCATCCAGTGCTCGAAGGAGCGTAGTGATTGGCAGTTTGCGAGTCTGGCCGATGCGTACCGTTACCTGGCTATTGGCATCGGTTTCAACATCCATCCAGGCGCCTTCCTGCGGGATGATGGTGGCATAGAAAAGCACTCGCCCTGAAAAGTCCAGGTTGTCTTTAAAATAGACGCCCGGAGATCTGGCGAGCTGACTCACGACGACTCGCTCGGCGCCATTGACGATAAAGGTTCCTTTATCAGTCATAAGCGGCAGATCGCCGAGGTAGACTTCACTCTCAATTTCTTCTTTGTTTGCCTGCTTCAGCAGGACTTTTGCCTTAATCGGCGACTCGAACGTCATATCCCTATCGCGGCACTCTTCTACGGAATATTTGGGTTCTCCCAGAGTGAAATCGGTCAGCGAGATCGATGTCTGGCCAGTAAAATCGTAGATAGGTGAAAAACTTTCGAATAGCTCTTGCAGTCCCTCTTCAAGGAACCATTTATAGGAGTTGAGCTGAAGTTCAACGAGGTTGGGAATTTCTAGGACGTGGGAAGTTCGCTTTGTGGCGTGCTGGATTTCCTTCATGAAGGGACCCCCTTATCTGAAACACGAAACGCTAGAGTACCACAGTTCAGGCACTAATGTCAAGGCAATTCCTCCCTGTCTTTTAATTACTACCGCTATTTTTCACAAAACGTTTCGGATGTCCCCTTAATCGAGTGTTGAGCACGACAATAAAGCACCGTTACGGAATTGTGAAGACCAAATCTGTCCTGGGCCGTGAACAACCAGTCTGTGAGGGCTGCGGCCAGCCATCCTCCGGACGGGCATTCCGTCTGAAAGTTGAACCCTCATCTCTAAAATTGCGAAGCCCATTTACACTGGGTTGAAACCCAGGTCTGGAATTGCGAAGCGTATTTTCTACACTGGGTTGAAACCCAGGTCTGGAATCGCGAAGCCCATCTCCGGTCGCAAGCTCCTTGCATGGGCTGAATATTGAATTGAATTACAGCCCGAAGGACGGAATTCCGTCTGAACGACGGCCTCTTTTTCCAGACGGGGGGTTTCAACCTCCGGTTCAATTCGGCAAATGGTACGGACGGCCGCTTTTTTAAGACGGGGGTTTTCAACCTCCAGCAAATAGAAAAGACTTGTTGCCGCGATGCAGACTAAAACTGTCTATTCAATCCTGCCAGCTTATACTGATATGGTACACTTCTTTACAAAATGTTTCGGGAGTTTTTGATGTTTATCGATACGCATTGCCATCTTAATATCTCTCATTTCAAAGAAGATCTTGAGGAAACGGTTTCACGAGCGCTGGAAGCCGGCGTAGATCGCATGATTGTAATCGGCTGTGATTTAGCGAGCAGTGAGCTTGCGGTCGAACTATCAAATGCTTTTGATGCACTCTACGCGGTGGTAGGTTACCATCCCAACGATGCTGCAGGATGGCAGAATAGTGATCTAGATGAAATTAGGCGGCTTGCTTCGAATACCAGGGTAGTTGCCATTGGTGAGATTGGTTTGGATTATCACCATCATGATACCCCTGTGGATACGCAGGAGACCGCTTTCCGATCTCAGTTGTCGCTGGCTAAAACGCTTGATATGCCCATTGTGATTCACTGCCGAGAAGCCTATGAGGATACTCTCAGAATTTTAGAGGAAGAAGGCATGCGCGCAATGCAGGGTGTTATGCACTGCTGGGCAGGCTCAACCATTGAAGCGGAACAGGCGCTTTCACTCGGAATGTATCTGGGATTCGGCGGTACAGTTACTTACAAAAAGGCAGAAAACATACTCGATGCAGTTTTAATTACCCCTTTAGATCGCATACTGCTGGAAACAGATGCACCATTTCTCAGCCCAGTTCCCTATCGCGGCAAACGAAACGAATCAGCTTATATTCCCGTGATTGCGGAAACTATCGCTCAGATTAAAAACCTCTCTGTAGCCGAGATCGCAGAAATTACTACTTCAAATGCGGAGCAATTATTTACTCGACTGCAAAGTTTTTGAACCTAAATATCTTGACAGTATTTTTTGAACAGACTATACTTCTCCATACGCAAAATATTGCAGGATTAACTCCCATAATCAACCATTTTAAGACAAGGATGACCTGAGATGATCACCGAACAAGAGCTTCAAAATACTAGAAAACGAGCGAACGAATATCTTCAGCGAGCGGGCATTGTCCTGACACCCAGCGAGCAGGCCAATATCGAAGTTGCAGATTTTGGTTTAAGCGAGCTCGAAAAAACCGGACTTGAATTGGTTACTTATATCAATACCGAACGCTGCTGTGGAAAAGAACTGGTTCTTTTTCCCCGACAGACCTGTCCGGAACATCTGCATCCGCCTGTAGGCAGCCAGCCTGGCAAAGAAGAGACCTTCCGCTGCCGATGGGGCGAAGTCTACCTGTATGTGGCAGGCCCGGAAACGCCAAACCGTAAGGGGATACCCCCAGCCGGTTCAGACGGAGCTTACAGTGTCTGGCACGAAATCGTTCTAAAACCAGGAGAGCAGTATACCATCTATCCCAACACTTACCACTGGTTCCAGGGTGGCGATGAAGGTGCCGTCGTGAGTGAGTTCTCCACAAAGAGCCAGGATGAGTTCGATATCTTTACTGACAAACGTATTCAGCGTGTAACACAAGTGGGTTAAGGAGCTATTTCGATGTCCCGCTTTTCAATTCTGCTGCTAATTTACATTTTCCAGGTACCTGGCGGAATTTCAGCTCTGAAAGCTGTTGTGACAAATGACGATACAGCAAAACTCATTGTAGTACAAAAAGCGGCATTGGCCGGAGGTGCTAATGCTATGACCAAAATGGGAATTATGTATCGAGATGGACGTGGTGTTGAAAAGAATGTTGAAACTGCTTTTAAATGGTTTCAAAGAGGAGCGGCGGCAGGTAGCTCAGATGCGATGAACAATATGGGTGTGATGTACAGCGAGGGTCGCGGAGTAGATAAGAATAATATAATAGCTGTAAATTGGTACCGCAAGGCGGCGGAAGCGGGTAGTGCTGATGGCATGTCTAATCTGGGCACTATGTATGCAGATGGAGTTGGAGTTAAACAAGACTATTCAATAGCTCTCAAATGGTTTCGCAAGGCTGCAGAATTAGGAAACCCCTCTGGAATGAATAATGTTGGGGCAATGTATAGAGATGGCACCGGCGTGTTAAAAAATAAGTTAGCAGCGTTCAAATGGTATAGCAAAGCAGCAAAAGCGGGCCAGCCTGCTGCCATGAATAGTCTGGGATTTATATACAGCAGTGGAAATGGTGCTGATAAAGATTATAGACAAGCTGCAAAATGGTATCTCAAAGCGGCTGAAGCAGGCTATCCCGAAGGTATGAAAAACATTGGAACTTCGTATGCAAATGGCGCAGGAGTCGTTAAAGACGATGTACAAGCCGCAAAGTGGTACCGAAAAGCGGCTGAAAACGGTGATTTTAACGGCATGAATTATCTGGGAGAAGCATATGAAAACGGAACTGGAGTAAAAGAAGATATGGTGGAGGCTATCAAGTGGTATCGCAAGGCTGCTGAGTCTGGTCAGCCTGATGCTATGAATAGTTTAGGCCTTATATATGAAAATGGAAATGGAATTGCGAAAAATTTGCCACAAGCAGCTAAATGGTTTCGTAAATCCGCAGAATCCGGCCGTGTTGAAGGAATGGTTAACCTCGGAACCGCTTATGAGCACGGAGATGGAATTGTGCAAGATTACATGGAAGCATTCAAATGGTATCGTAAAGCTGCAGATACTGGTGATCCGGAGAGTATGAAAAATGTTGGTGATACCTATCTGCGGGGAAATGCCGTTCCAAAAAGCGAGGTTGAGGCAGCCAAGTGGTATCGAAGAGCTGCGGAGGCGGGTTTACCAGTTGCAATGGCTCTTTTAGGGGGTATGTATAGTGAGGGACAAGGTGTTGTGAAAAATTCTGCGACTGCATTCAAATGGAATATCAGAGCTGCTAAGGCTGGTGATCCTTTGGGAATGATAGACATCGGAGTTGCCTATGAAAAAGGTGACGGGGTAACACAGGATCTTTTGACAGCTTTTAGGTGGTATCGCGAAGCTGCTGGAATTGGATATCCACCGGGGATGACACTTATGGGAATGATGTATGAAAATGGACGTGGCGTTGGTAAAGATATTGTGAAGTCAATCGAATGGTATCGCAAAGCTACGGAAGCTGGCGATGAGGACGCAAAAGCGGCATTAAAACGACTGGGTAAATAAAATAATATTAGAAATCATATTCTGGCTTCGGCAACAGAAAATCAATAATTTTTAAGCATGTCCCGAATTTTTTCACTTATGTTTGCAGGATACGATTAGGCTTAACCTTGTTGCCAAAAGCCGCCATAATTAAATTCGAAATAATAATCTGTACAAACTTTCGAAAACCCGATGGCTAGTGCCTCTATAATAAATGAACTTCCGATCACGGTAAAGTATGATTAGAGTATTCTCCGTCTAGAGACAAGATTAGGTCGATAGTATTACCGACTAACTTATACATCGTATACCTTGGGCCAAAGAATGGTGCGTAATTAATCGTAAAATGTAAACAAAGCAAGGAGCTATTTTGATGTCCCGCCATTTTCTAACATTTCCATTGGGTGCAGTTCTGTTTGTCGGTGCAATATTCATACAAAAAGCTGATGCAGCGCATAGCGGGAATTCAGTAAGGCTCATCTCAGTACAAAAAGCAGCATTGGCTGGCAATCCAGCGGCGATGGCTCACCTTGGCACTATGTACGCTAAAGGTATTGGCGTGGAGCGGGACGATGATGAAGCAGCAAAATGGTATCGCAAAGCGGCTGAAAAAGGCGATGCAAATGGGATGTGCGATCTTGCTGAAGCCTATGAAAACGGAATGGGCGTAAAATATGATGCAGCACAGGCTGTTAAATGGTATCGCCGAGCCGCAAATGCCGGCCAGACTAGATGCATGAACTCGCTAGGAATCATTTACGAATATGGTAATGGTATTCCCAGAAACAGGAGTGAGGCAATCTCATGGTTTCGCAAAGCTGCAGAAAAAGGAAATGCAGAAGCGATGACCAATCTTGGCGCAGTATACAAAAATGGCGATGGGGTCGCAAGGAATGATACCGAAGCGATGCGGTGGTTTCGAAGAGGTGCTGAAGGTGGCAATCCAGAGGGCATGAATCGTCTGGGAGATTTGTATGCGAATGGGACTGGAGTAAAAAAAGATACCCTCGCAGCTGCCACATGGTATCGCAAAGCATCAGAATCCGGACAGACTGCTGCGATGAATAGTCTGGGCACCGCTTACGAATATGGATACGGAATTCAAAAGAATTTGCAGCTTTCTGCTAAATGGTTTCGTAAATCTGCAGAAGCCGGCCGAGTTGAGGGAATGATTAACCTGGGCAAGGCATATGAACGGGGCCGTGGAGTTGACGGAAACGCCTCAGAAGCGTTCAAGTGGTATCGCAAGGCTGCAGAGACTGGTGACCCGGAAAGTATGAAAAACATGGGTGACGTATACCTGAATGGAAAAGGCGTTCCAAAAAATGAAGCGGATGCTGCTAAATGGTACCGCAAAGCCGCAGAAGTAGGATATCCTGCTGCAATGTCAATCTTAGGCGGACTTTATACCAGCGGTCAAGGTGTAGTAAAAAATGCGGAGACTGCGTTCAAATGGAATAGAAGCGCCGCTGAAGCCGGTGATCTTCAAGGAATGTGCAGCGCTGGAACTGCATATGAAAATGGAGATGGAGTAACAAAAGATGTTACTACTGCTTACCGGTGGTATCGCCAGGCAGCGGGAGCGGGATATGCTCCAGCGATGACCAGGATAGGCAGTATGTTCGAAGAAGGCATAGCAGTCAGCAAGGACAAAGTACTGGCGATAATCTGGTACAGGAAAGCCGCTCATGCTGGAGAAGATACCGCTAAAGCGGCATTGAAACGGCTGGAAAAATAGAGCCGGGTTGAAGGTGTATTGACATTCAGCAGCCTTAATGCTATTCGAAAAGCAGCATACCAAAGTGCTGATAAAATATACTACTGATAAATTTCACAATTCTAACCATAATGGAATGAGTTTTGAATGCGGGTTGATTAGAGTAACCCGAGCGTAAATTTACTTATAAAGTCTTTTGGAGTCGAAGATGAGTACAATCGTGAGAGGTGAAAATTCTTCTCCCTGCCAGGGCAGGCTGATAGTTGTATCAGGGCCATCTGGTGTTGGCAAAGATGCCATGCTGGAGAGTATTTTCGATCTTTTGCCCGGGGTAGTTCGCAGTGTGAGCGCAACCACTCGACCGCCGCGACCTGCAGAAATAGACGGGAAAGACTATCACTTTCTATCACGAGAAGAGTTCGAGAAGGGTATTGATTCCGGATATTTCTATGAATATGCCGAATATGGCGGCAATCTGTACGGCACTCCAAAATCCAAAGTAGACGAGCAGAGAGCAGCAGGTAATGATGTCATCCTCAAAATTGAAGTTCAAGGGGCGGAACTGGTTAAAAAACTCTCACCTGAAGCCTCTCTTGTATTCATAAAGCCTCCTTCCATAGAAGAACTGGAGAGAAGGCTGAGAGCGAGAAAGACAGACACCGAGGACAAAATAGCAGAACGGCTGAATATCGCTTTGTCGGAATTGAGCCAGTGTGATAAGTACGACTATCACATCGTGAACGATGATCTGGATATGGCTTCAGCTCGGCTTAAGGATCTGATACTCTCGCTGCGCAAACGCTGTTAGCTATTTATTTCGATTTTCGATCTGCATCAAACAGCTGCTTACCGAGGTGTGTCGCCAATCCAATCTGTTCCTTATCACCTTTGCGCCCGTTGTACCACAGCATCCAGCGGTTTTTATCCCATAGGGCATAGGGTTTGTAGACCGCATCGAAGTCCCAATCAGATGGAAATTTTCGGCTTTGCAGTATAGGATTATTATCGTACCGCTGCCATCCGGAAATACCATCCAGTGAACGCGCAATACCTATCTGAGCCTGATTAACATTTTCAAAACCGATGTAAAACATCAGGTACCATTTTCCATCACGCACCACCTGGCAGGCAGTCACCCGGTCCTGTTCCCATCTATTTCGTTTCTCCGGGCGGAAAATTGGGTTGCTGATATTCCGTTTCCATGTGAATCCGTCCTTACTCACCGC
>JBBRDM010000092.1:0-20531 GCA_038203935.1 Chthonomonadales bacterium | reverse complement strand
CCATAAGCTGAAATAAAATCTGCACAAATGCAGTAGATTGTGATAATATTTTCTTGCATAGCAGTCCTCTTGTATGTATAGAGTGGAATTTATACAATACCGCAGGAACTGCTATGCATCAAGCAAACGGCCTTTTATTACGTACGCTACAAGGTAGCAACTTGGGTTAAATAGCAAATTTAAAGGGATCAGCGATCACGCTGATCCCATTTTTATTTATACAATAATGAAGAATAAATGGAACTGAATTCAAACTTTTTCAGATAGGTTAGCGAGCTTTTCTTAATATAATACGAACAAACTGCTGCGTGATCGAAAACTCCATCGGCGGATTGCCATTCCTATCCAGTTCTTTGCGTGCTGTCGGAATTCCCATTCCAATGCGCTGGACAAAACCTAATACCCGCATGGCTTCGGCAAGGTTCGGATTACGATAATCGGCCACTCCGGGTTCACCAAAATTTTCAATATTAACAAGGCCAAAAGGGCCTCCGGGGCTGATTATCTCAATACGATCCGAATACCAAGATACTCTTATAGGGGCATTAGTCTGCTCATAAGAGCGATGCATGACTGCATTGCGAATCAACTGCTGTAAGGCCACCAGCGGATAGTCCTCTTTTCTGAGCTCCTTAGCGCTGCTGGTAAAATCGACCGCCACTCGATTATGTGAAACTATTTTATCATCGATCCTTCGCAGTACATCCTGTACTTTTCCGCTAATCATGAGCTCATCAATAATGGAATCGGAAAGTTCAATTCCATCGATTTTCAAAAATTGAAGATAGGCGCCCGGGAGAAAATCAACAGGATGAACGCCCAGTACAAGTATTCCAAGCGTCGTAGGAGTGGTATCATCCACCGAAAATATCATTTTGGTAGAAGCCAATCTCTGCTCATAGGTTCTATCATTAGCTTCGAGTATATCCGGCGCGAAAGCTGAAGGAAGATAGCTCTCTTCAAAGTATCGGCGATCTAAATCAGCAAGCCCAGCCGGTCTTACTGCCTGAGCATCAAAAGGGAGGTCTTTAAATCGCCGCTTTTGATTTAAAATTCGCTCATCCTGCGCTGTGGCGATTGCTCGTCTTGGCCCCACCCTTATATGAATACGCCCGTTATAGCGTACAGGCGTATTATCGGAAGATTCAACCAAAACCACTGCAATCTCTGCGCCGTGAAGTAATCTCTTAGTAACTGAAAAAGAAGGCGGTGGTACAATATTTCCATCATCTTTTGTATCCGCGAGCGATTGCAGCAGAGAATCCGTTATTGCCAGCCCGGACGGCGTACCGTTATCTTTCGCACCGATAAATAGAACCCCTGGCAGCTGGTTATTTGGCAGATCATTTGCGAATGCGCAAATAGCCTCGCGTATTCTGTTGTGCGCGTCACTGGAAAACGACTCTTTTCTCTCGATTCGATCAGTTTCGAGATCGGTCATCATGAACTCGAGTTCAGAATCTGTATAGTTAGTCATCAAACGCATAGTTCAACCTAGCCTCTTTAAACTTTACAAACGAATGTATAATATCATTCCCATAAATTGCGACTGGCTTTCTATTTCATAAACTCATGAACCCGAACATATCCTGATATCCGGTAGTCATACTATCATCTTCACTCTCTGTGGGATCCTTTGGCGGGTCTCCATATCACTGCACCTCATTTATTTAATCCGAAACCGTTTGCTTAGTAAGACCATATAACTTGAGCCTGCAAGCTCACTATTTTATCTAAAAGGATAAAAGCTATGAATCTTAGGGTCAAATACACACTGCTTACAGTCCTCTACTTCCTGACAGCCTTGTTTGCCGGGCTGGCTGCCAGCGCCGATAATCTGCATGGCCACCGCCCGCCGCGATACACTATCCCTACTCTGCAAAGGCTGCTGGGCACCAACGAGATGCTGCACTTCGCCCGTGGGAAACCAGTCACAATTCCCAAGCAATTAGTGGTCAAATACAGGCCGGAATCGACATTTGAGAGCAGAGCGGCACTGCACGCTTTCACCCGCAGCCAGGTAATCCACGAGATTCCCGAACTTGGAATCCAGACAGTACTGGTCAGCAGTGAGCAGGCCGCCGCAGCTTATAAGAACAATCCCAATGTACTCTGGGTAGAACCACGATACCGCCGATTCCCTCTCCTGGTAGATCCGAACGACCCCGCTTATAATAATTTTGACGACAGCCTGGTAGCCGATCCCGCAGATGCGCTCTATTTCAAATGGGATGCGCACGTCATCGACTGTATAGATGGCTGGGGAATCTGGCCAGGGCACTATTTCAATTCCATTAACAAAGGGGCCTCCGCTGTGCTGATGGCAGTGATCGACTCCGGCATCGACTACGGCCATCCCGATTTCATCAATGCGGGCGGCTCAACATCCAACGTCACGGGGGGCGGTCAGCTCTATCGCTCCAAAGATGTCTCCATCATCAACGGCGTCACCACTCCCGATGCGTGGGATGTTTACGGACACGGTACGCATGTCACTGGAATTGCCGCTGCCGCAGTCAACAATGGAGTCGGCGTAACAGGAAATGCACCCAATGCGCAGGTTATATCTGTACGAGTGATCGATGAGAATGGAAACGGCACCGATACCGATATCGCCGCCGCTATCATGTACGCAGCCGATCAAGGCGCCCTTGTTGCGAACATCTCACTGGGCGGATATGGTTACTCCCAGGTCGAGCAGGATGCCGTCGACTACGCCTGGAATAAGGGCATGCTCGTGGTTGCGGCTGCCGGAAACGACGGGGTCAACACTTCCCCCAACTATCCAGGCGCACTCAGCCGGGTATTGGCAGTCTCGGCAACTTCGGATCAGGACGGCCTCGCTACGTACTCCAACTTCGGTGATTATATCGGTATAGCAGCCCCCGGAGGCGATATCGACTTCAACATACTGGCGATCATCGGCGTCTACAGCACCCTGCCCACCTATTTCGTGCCACTAAACGATCCGAATATCGAAGGTGCAAGCGAAAACTTCGACTATCTCATGGGTACGTCGATGTCCAGCCCGCAGGTAGCGGGCCTTGCCGCGCTTTACGCCGGTAAAAAGGGATTCACACAGAGCACCGCTAATCTCATTAAAATATGGCAGGCAATTCAGCAGGGAGCTGATGGATTTGGCGGCTGGGATCCCGACTACGGATTTGGCCGAATCAACGTCTATGGAACCATGAATCTTGACAGCGTTCCCAATCCTCGAGGCGATACTATAGGCTGTATCACCGGCCAGGTGCTGTATAAAGGAACTCCGGTAAATCTTGCAGTAACAAAAGCGGTTCCAGTCGGTGGCGGGGCCTCCGTTCAAGCATCCACCCGTGCCGACGGATGCTACCGTATCGCAGGCGTTCATGCTGGAAACTACAATGTGACTGCAACAGTTTTTGGAGAATCTCAAGTAATTAATACGGTTACCGTTACTGCAGGCTGTGATATCCCAGGCGTAGATTTTAACATAGGCACGGTGCAAGGTCCCGTCGCTGTGAAATCGATATCGCTTTCATCCGGCACCGTCTATGGAACGAAATCGCTCACCGGGAAAGTTACGCTGAAAGCCTTTGCGCCGCCATCGGGCGTGGTGGTCGCTCTCGGAAGCAGCAATCCATCGCTTGCAATTCCCACCTCCAACAGCGTCACAGTTCCCTCCGGGGCCACGACAGCCACTTTTTCGATTACAACTTTCGGCACCAATACAACAGGCGTTGCGAATATCACGGCAACAGCTGGCACGACAGTTTCTGCACCGCTCACAGTGCGCCCTATCACGGTAATCTCTCTGAGCGCCAATCCAAATCCGATTGTCGGGTCTAAAATGACCACAGGGACTGTGAAACTTGAAGCCGCTGCCGCTCCCGGAGCGATTACGGTATCACTTTCTAGCAGCAACCCGGCCATTGCCAACCCGAGTGTTGGCAGTGTTTCTGTAGCTGCTGGATCGCTGACAGCCACCTATACCATCACAACCCATGCAGTAACGGTGAGCACTCCGGTAGTCATCACAGCAACCGCGCACGGTGTCTCAAAGACATTCAAGCTTGTTGTAAACCCGATCAATGTTTCCGGGCTTACATTCTCTCCAAGCTCTGTAAAGGGCGGGCTTACATCAACGGCGCATATTACTCTGAATACTCCCGCAACATCCAACCTGACAATTACGCTCGGGTCGAACAATCCAGGAGCAGCCGTTCCTGCTGTACCTAGCGTTGTCATACTTGCCGGATCATCAACAGGTACGTTTACGGTGAACACCAGCGTTGTTGCGGCCTCCACTCCTGTGCTCATCAGCGCCACGGTGAACGGAATTACCAAAACCGCAACGATTACCGTAAAACCGTAGTTGTAAACTACACATTTCTTTGTAAGCTCCAATCTAAAATGCCTATCCTGACTCAAAGGATAGGCATTTTCTCTCTTCAAGGTATACTTTATGGATATGGACGGTGCATTGCTGATGCAGCAAGCACAATGGAGTATTTTACTTTTGAAAGAGTTTCTGTATCCTGATTCCTTATTGATAGCGCCGCTTTCCCATATTCCAAATGTCAGAATTACCGTGCCAGGCTCCAAAAGCATCACGAATCGAGCGCTCATTCTGGCGGCTCTTGCCGACGGAAAATCGCTGTTGTCGGGTGCGCTCGATGCGGATGACACCCGTGTGATGATTGACTCACTGCAGCAGCTGGGAATTGAAGTGGTACGGGAAGATGATACCACCATACAAGTGAACGGGTCAGGCGGCAAAATAACTGTGGAGGCAGCAGAGCTATTTCTCTCAAACTCCGGCACTTCTATTCGGTTTTTAACTGCGATGTCATCTCTAGCCCAGGGTACTATAAGACTGGATGGCGTAGAGCGGATGCGCCAGCGGCCTCAGAATGATCTGATCGTCGCATTAAATGCACTCGGAGCCCATGTAAGATCAGAGTTTGATAACGGCTGCCCGCCTATCGTTGTGCAGGGAAATGGCACATTCCATGGTGGGAAAGTGGTTCTGCGAGCGGAGGCTAGCAGCCAGTTCCTCACTGCGCTGCTTATGGTTGCTCCCTATTCTCAGCAGGGAGTCGAGATTGAAATTGAAGGTAATCTTCGCCCATTATATGTGGAGATCACCCGATCCATGATGCGGCAGTGGGGCGTCGATACGTTAAACGTGAATGGGGAACGTTTCATAGCAGCCCCGAATCAGAAATACCTGCCTCAGCCCTGCTACGCTATTGAACCTGACGCCTCCAGCGCCTCTTATTTTTTCGCTGCAGCCGCAATCACCGGCGGAACGGTTACAGTTGCCGGCTTAAGCCGAGAGGCGCTTCAGGGCGATATACTTTTCGCGACAGATATACTCGCGGAAATGGGCTGTAAAGTCGAAGATAGAACGGAAGGTATTACTGTAACGGGGCCGCTGCCGGGACAGCTGCGTGGAGTAGACAAAGATATGAGCGCTATATCGGATACCAGCCTTACCCTGGCGGCGATAGCGCCCTTTGCAAACTCTCCCACTACAATTAGAAACGTTGCGCATTCCCGCCTGCAGGAGTGTGATCGAATTTCTGCGGTCTGTACAGAACTGAAACGCATGGGAGTAACCGTGGAAGAACGGCCGGATGGATATACCATACAACCCTGTGAAAATATCCAGCCGGCACTGATCGAAACCTATCATGATCACCGCATAGCGATGAGTTTTGCACTGGTGGGCCTGCGCGTTCCCGGCATCACCATCAACGATCCTGGCTGCGCAGCCAAAACATTTCCAAACTATTGGGAGACTCTGAGACGGCTAGCCGGATAGCGCCGCACCTGCCAGCTTACCCCAATGCTCTTCTGGAAACTTTTGCCTCATCTCGAGGAGTACATTCTCCCCTTCCACTTTTTTGCCGTCTGCAACAAGTGTTTTCCCATACCAGTATCTAAATTCCAGATTGTCCGGCAGGAGCCGTATCGCCTTTGCAATATTTTTACTTGCCAGCGAAGGCATGCCGTTTTTCAAATCAATCTGTGCTTTGAGAACACTCACCCAGGAGGCATAGTAAGGTTCTACCGTCTGTTTGGAAGCCAGATCACACGCTTCCAACGCTAAATCCAGCTTTCCCATATCGATATAGGCAGACGCTTTAAGGCAGTGCAGCGCTGCAATTCCCGCTTTGCTGCGCTTCGAAATTGCACTCAGGCAGAGGTTCGATTGTGCAATTGTTTCGTCCATCCAGCCGCGTATCCTCGCAATCTTCGCAAGTCTGATATGTGTCAGCAGAAGTCGGCTGTTTCCATTTGGAAGCAGTTCTCCCGGCGAAGCAAGTATCCTCTCGCAAACAGCCAGTGATTCATTGTGGCGATCCATCAGCATCAGCGCGGCAGCACGCATGTACATGTCTGAAATCGTTCCTATCTGCGAATCACGATCCCAATCGCTGCTGCGTTCCAGAAGAGTATCCCTGCTCGCCAGAGCCTTCATTGTCTCGCTGCCCTGATCCAGTACCAGGTGCGTAGCAGCGATCTTAATCCATAACGAGACTGAATCATCAGCTCCGGGTTTGAAGAGGAGTGCCTTGTGATAGTATTCAATCGCCCTCTCCCGCCTGCCGAGAGAGATCATAGCATCCCCTAGCATTTTGTATCCTACCCATCTATGTACGATGAAATAGACCACATTTCCGGCCAGTAATACCAGCAGTACAGGAATACTGTTGAACGCATATGCGATGATGAATGCGCCAAATGAGCCAGACATAAGGGCTCCACGAATCAGCGAAGATATGGGCGGCCGTCGATCCATGGAACTTAAATGAAACGCCTGATAAGCTGCATAGAGAAAAGCGGAGATGCTGGCGATAAGCGATGCTCCCATCAGCTGCAGTTTTACGTCTGGCAGCCAGTGCATATGGTGGAGCGTCAGCATCAGCCCGACGTGGAATGTCCCCAAAATCATAACCGTGTAGAAATGCCGAATCGAAATTCCTCTCCCTGCAGCAGTGCTCAATATCAGGCCTGCCAACAGCCATGTTATCGGTGGGACTAGATACGATATGAGCAGGATAAACGCGCCTATGGCCTCAACAATGGCCGAATGTCGTTTCCGCCGAGAAGATGTATTTGTGGCTGAGACTGCCTGACGTGACGCGTAGTTAGGAGAGGAATTCGATGACTTGATAGTGGATCCTGTTGTACCTGGTGAAGATTTACTTGCGATTGTGTTTTTGAATGAATATTTTGCAGTAACAGAATAGCCTGAGGATAGAAATATGCAGAGAAGAACGAATACTACCCCCATTTTGAACTGCACCTGAGGTGTCGCCAACTGATGCCTGCCAACATCCGTCCGTCCCATTCGGAATAAGAAGGATACAAGTAGCACCAGCCAGAGCATAGCGGAGGGAAATTTGATTACCCAGAGCAAAAGCGTTATAAGAATGCCATTCCAAAGTTTGGGTGAAAATACCGTGGAAATATGCGATCCATCAAGAGGCGGAAACGGGATTAAATTGAACAGGTTCATTATAAACCCGACGTTCGCCAATGCCAGCCAGAAAGGGTTGCCGGAGACGAGGCCGATAACCAGGCACACTATCGCTGCAAGGAAACCTGCAGCCGGGCCGCCCGCACCGCACTCGGACTGTATGGTGGGATCGTCCGGGAATTTTTTTAGGAATATCATCGCACCTACGAACGGAATGAACACAGGGGCAGACTGCTCCAATCCGTTCATCTTATTAACAGTTACATGCCCCATCTCATGTATGAAGATTATAACTGCAAAACCGACCCCAAACTGCCATCCAAATCGATGCGCATATACCCATATGAATAACAGCATACTCCCGAACGTTTTAATAAAGGAACCAAATTTGAGCAGAGCAAAAAGTGATTTTGCTTTGAGCGCCAAAATTCCAAGCGATGCAAGCCATCCACGCGCTCTATTAGAACTAGCCGCAGGCGGTGATTTGGATTCGGCACTCTTTTTTGCTTCTGGAAGGTTCAGATCGAATTCTGAGAGTTTAGGATAGTGTACGCCACAATAGATGCAGCGTACACCTCCTGGCAGATTCTCTTTACCACAGGAGGAGCATCTCATATTTTGACTGGCCTGCCTACCCTGGCGGCGATATTTGACCCTACATATCTGCCGGTTATAAAATAGAAAAAGATGTTGATCAGGCTGCCTAATCCACCCATAATGAGCGCTTCTAGCCCCATGACACACAGGCCCACAACAATCCCCACCACTGCTCCCCTGGCTGGATCAGCAGAAATTCCCGCAATGATTAATCCTGCAACTGCTCCAAAAAATGCATAGGCTGCTGCGTAGATCAGAAAAATAATAACTAAAACAGAAGTACTGGTTGATTTATCCATTCCATGCCATAGCAGCTGAGAGGCGATTGTCCAGAGCGTCCACCACTGGCCGAATAGTGCGCCCCAGCCTACTCCTCTGACAAACCTCAATCCAGCGGATGGAGCCGCAAGTCTAGGACCCTGCGGCACCGCAGGATTGTAGACCATTCCAATGGAAGGAGGTGGATTCTGTCCAAATCCTCCGGGACTGCCTGGCTGCCCACCATATTGTAGACCAGGCAGTGGCGGAACGACCGGCTGTGGTGGAGCGATCGATTGATCTGGCGAGACAGGAGAGTGTGTATAATCAGATTGGGGAGTAATTGCATCAGGAGCAGAATTCCCTGGTGATATTGGAGGCTCGTTGTTTTGATCGTTCATAAATTCCTCGTTATGAAGAGAGTAAATGCTTAAAAATGTTAAAATGTAAGAGAGAAAATCAAAATGAACAACGTCATTATACAGCGTCCGAACAAGTGTGTCAAATGCGGTGGATTCATTTCCGATATGAGAATTCATTTCAAATGGACGAAGCGACAAGAAGATTGACATAACAAAAAAGCAGCGAGGATCCAGCAATCCCGCTGCTCGTATTTGTTGATTGGGAATTTAAATGAGCATTAATCCAGAAATGTTCGATTCGCTTTTGGGATTCCTACAAACACGCATGTCAACAGAATCAGGCATTCTCTCACAAAAGTGGGTTGCGTTCTGAAAGGCACCTGAAATGCTAACTGCAAAAGTTCGTTTATTCTTCAAAATTTAATTGTTGTACAGATCGGAACTTACAAAGAAACAGAATGATGCTCACTTTCATAATTAGCGAGATCCAGGCCCGGCCAGTACGCGAGTTGTATAGGTAATCGCAGACTGATTGACATTCTCGAACTCCAATCGCACCAGGGCACTTGCTCCGGGAGCAAGAGTTCCCGCCTTAGCGACTATGTAAGCGCGGCCCGATGGTAGTGTATCACTGGTAATACCTGTCAGATTGTAAAGAGAGGCGTTTGCGCTCAGCGGATCGAAGACCAGCGAGATCGGGCCTGAAACGGGACTTTTGCCTGCATTAGTTAAGATTAAGTTCTGTATATATCTCCGGCTCAAGCGGTCGAAACGAAAGCCCCCGCGCGCAATTCGCACCTGATACGAAACATCCACAGGTGATGGTGTAAATGGCAGAGGCATCACACCATGCGGTCGTGCCTGCCCGGTGCTGATATCACGATTAAAGTCGACGTCGAAACGTGCATCGAGTTCCAGAGAATTACCCTGCACATTTATCACATGAATCTTATGGTCGCCATCTGCGTTCACCACGCCGGGAGGCGCAAGGTCTTCGACTAGAAAATAGTCCGTCACGATGATCCGCTTTTCATCCCCCGTGAGTCTCAAAAAGTGAGGCCCCGAACCTGGCCCGAGGTCCACAACACTCAACAATTTCGGCTTCTCGGGAGTGGAGATATCGAGCATGGCCACCTTTCCTGCTCCATTGACGGTGACGAATAAGCGTGTTCCCAGCTTATTGATGCGGAGGAGCTGCGGCATTGCCGGCGCGTTGCCAACTGCGAGTGTATTGAAGTTGAATACCGCTTTCGCAGTCCCTTTTTGCGTATCGATGAGATACAAACTATTATCAGCCATACCGGCCGTAAGGGCGCGCAGTCCAGCATCATGCGGAATGAGCTGAACATCCATGGTGCCAGCTGGGTGCGCCGGCGGTCCGACATCAATTGTCCGTATAACGGCTCGACGCGCATAATCCCATACGCGGATGCTGCCTCGAAGCGCCACCCCGCCACCGCCTGGAATAAGCAGAGTATGAGCGGGGCAGATGAAGTCACTGGTGACCATGAGGTTGTGGGCTTCATCTAAGGACAGTCCATGTGGATTAAATCCATCATTGGGAGGATTGGCAGGCCATGCCTTAACGACATTGTGGGAGGCATCGTACTCCACCACGCGACCGGGATTGGCGCCATTTGCGCCGCCCATAAAAGAGACCAGAAATCCTCCGCTGCTGAGTGCAGCAAATTCATCTGTGATCGATGATTCCGGCGGATTGTTCGAACGGATGAAGGATGGATGGCGGGGATCGGTGACATCATAAAAAAAGACTTGATCCTGCCCTCGCAGCACGCTCAGCAGACCACCGAGGGCTACAGTTTTCCCATCATTAGAGATGCCGACGTGGTGTGGCTCGTTGCCGATGGCACTCTTTCCGGTAAGTGGCACAGTGCTGAGTACTTTTCCATACGTTGGAGAATTGCGATCAAAGTCGATAACGGCCACGAAGTCTGGAGAAGTGTGCGCTGCATCACCAGCCCATACAAGGAGAGTAGTCTCTTCAGTAACCGCAAGAGCCGCCGTTAACCTCAGAAACAATGCAAACGTAAAGATAATACGGAGGATTTGATGCAGGCGATTGCGATAACGCAGCTGTGTTGCAAGTGTCAAAATGAAGCTCCTTTTGTCCAGTTACTACGCAAGAATCTTCTCCGACTTTGCTCCAATTCTTTCGTGGGGCATCGATGTGTGGGACGAAAGGATTTTCTAAGAGCAGGGAACTTGGGAAAGCGGAGTAAGGTTGAATATATCTCCTTGTTCTTAATGATTGGCCTATTTTCCTGCTCGATAAGCCAAATAACTCCCGATATATCCCGCATTCTACTACATATATTTACAGTCGTTGGTAGGAATTCTAGTAAACGAGAGTGCTATGCGTAAAAATTAAGGCATTATCGAGGAGCCGGTAAAGATTTTATGTGCCTCACAATAGATGCCATCGTACTTCGATGGCATCTATTGAGAAGAAACAGAGAGCTGAGGTCTATTTATTTAGGAGCTGGCGAAGTACATAGTGGAGAATCCCGCCATTCAGGTAATAGAGAATTTCTTGTGGAGTATCGATACGCACCAGCACTTCGATCTCGCTGATCGTTCCATCTTCTGATGTCGCCTTCACTTTAAGCTGTCGTCCTGCCGAGAAACCATTCGCGATTCCCTCCGCAAGACCAATGAAATCAAAAATCTCACGGCCGGTCAGACCAAGAGAAGCGGCAGTTTGCCCTTCGTTAAACTGCAGTGGAAGGATACCCATTCCAACGAGGTTAGATCGGTGGATCCGCTCGTAACTCTCCGCAATGACAGCACGAACTCCCTGCAGATAGGGCCCTTTCGCAGCCCAGTCTCTGCTGGAACCGGAGCCGTACTCCTTGCCGGCGAGGATAATTGTCGGGATACCTGCCGCGATATATTTTACTGCGGCATCGTATATGGAAGTTACTTCCCCGGTGGGCAGATAGGTCGTGACGCCGCCTTCCGTTCCGGGAGCTAGCAGATTCTTGATTCGGACGTTTGCGAATGTACCGCGAACCATTACCTCATCGTGACCGCGCCTCGATCCATAAGAGTTGAACAGGCTCTGGGGAACGCTGTGATCCGTCAGATATTTTCCAGCGGGAGAGGCTGCCTTGATTCCGCCTGCGGGGGAGATATGGTCGGTGGTGACACTGTCTCCGAGCCAGGCGAGCGCTCTTGCACCGATAATCTCTGGAACCGTTTTGGGAGCTTCTTTCGGCATCCCGTCGAAGTAGGGCGGGTTCTTAATGTAGGTGGAGTTCTCGTCCCACGCGAACAGTGCGCCTTCCGGCACCTTGATCGAGTTCCAGTGTTCATCCCCTGCGAATACCTCGGCGTAGTTTTTCTGGTACATCTCGGAGTTGATGCATTCCTCCACCACCTGACTCACTTCGTGCTGACTCGGCCAGATGTGGCGCAGATAGACGTCTTCCCCGTTTTTATCGACTCCCAGCGGTTCGTTATAGAGATCTAGATCCATGCGACCTGCGATTGCGTAGGCGACCACCAGCGGAGGTGACATCAGGTAGTTGGCGCGCACCTCCTGCTGAATACGGCCTTCAAAGTTTCGATTTCCGGAGAGAACCGAGCAGACCACCAGCTTTCCCTCGTCGATGCCTTTGGCAATCGGTTCAGGAAGCGGCCCGGAGTTTCCAATGCAGGTGGTACAGCCATAGCCCACTGTATTGAACCGCAGCTTATCCAAAAATGGGCTTAGTCCGGCCTTGTCGAGATAGCTGGTGACAACTCGCGAACCCGGAGCCAGAGAAGCTTTGACCCACGGTTTGGTTTGCAGCCCGAGTTCCACCGCTTTGCGTGCCAATAGTCCCGCCGCCACCATAACGTATGGATTGGAGGTGTTGGTACAGCTTGTGATCGCCGCAATAACCACTGAGCCGTGATCCAGCTCGAACTCCTGGCCGTCCTGCATCACTTTTACAGCGCTCTTTACCGCTGTTCCGCCGGTTACTACGGTAGTCTGCAGTGCGGGAAGCGCTGCTGCGAAAGCCGATACCGCGCCTGTCAGTGGGATACGATCTTGAGGACGCCGCGGCCCGGCGATGCTTGGAACTACGCTATTCAGATCCAGTTCCAGCGTATCCGTGTACTCCGCTTCCGGTGAATTAGAGGTGTGGAACAGGCCCTGCGCTTTAGTGTATGCTTCAACAATGGCGATCTGCTCTTCGGTGCGGCCAGAAGTGCGCAAATAGCGCAGCGTCTCTGCATCGACCGGGAAGATGCCGCATGTCGCGCCGTATTCGGGAGCCATATTGGCAATGGTTGCTCTGTCGGCAAGCGGAAGAGATGCCAGCCCAGGCCCGTAGAACTCTACGAATTTCCCTACAACACCTTTCTTACGAAGCATCTCGGTAACGGTGAGAACGAGATCGGTGGCTGTCGCGCCTTCCGGGAGCGCATTAACCAGCCGGAAACCGATCACCTGCGGAATGAGCATGGAGACGGGCTGACCCAGCATCGCCGCCTCCGCCTCAATCCCACCGACTCCCCATCCCAGTACACCCAGCCCGTTGATCATGGTGGTGTGGGAATCGGTGCCGACAAGAGTATCTGGATAGGCTGTTCCCTCTTCGTTGACAAAGACTACGCGCGCCAGATACTCCAGATTCACCTGATGGACGATGCCAGTACTGGGCGGAACCACCTTGAAATTCTTGAATGCGCCCTGTCCCCACTTCAGAAACTGATACCGCTCCGTGTTGCGCTCGAACTCCAGATCAACATTCAATTTGATAGCCCCGGCAGAACCGAACGCATCTACCTGCACCGAATGATCGATTACGAGCTCTACCGGCTGCAGCGGATTGATCTTGTTGGGGTCACCACCTAGCGCCGACATGGCCTCCCGCATCGCCGCGAGATCAACAACGCAAGGCACTCCCGTAAAATCCTGAAGAAGCACTCTAGCCGGTGTATAAGCGATCTCCTTTTCGGGAACAGCCTTCGAATCCCAGGCTGCGAGCGCTTTAACATCATCCGCCGTTACCGCGAGTCCATCCTCGGTACGAAGCAGATTTTCCAGCAAAATCTTTAGTGAATACGGCAGCCGGTCAATATTGCCAGGGGCAGCGCTCAATTTAAAGTAGGTTAGCTCTCGTCCACCCGCACTGAGCGTAGATTTCGCATTAAAACTATTACTCATCACTTATCTCCTCAATTTAATTTTCATCAACTGTCCTATTGTACCGTCTGTATTTCCCATAAAGCAAATGACATTTTTTCATTATTTTGATTACAAATAGTAATAGTTTCAAGCAAAGTGATAAGTTATAGTAATTGAATTGGACTCTAGTTCTGCTGGAACGCGCGTCTCGTATTATGAAGATCTTAAAAAGTTAGGACGTGTATTGAAATACCGGTCTGTATTTTTGAAGTCTATCTCCGATCGCTATCTCCCTGCATGGGCTGCAAATACAATTGGATTTTAATCCAGGGGAAACATAATAGCCGGCCTCAAGATGGATACCTGCACACGAAAAAAATATGGGGAAATAGTGCATATAATCGGAAAGTGTTCTCAGTAAAAGTCCTAAAAATGAGGCAATTTGTATTATAATGTCCTAATGAAATCATTCTCAGACACAGATGTTAGCTTGCGCAAAGAGGTCGTTGCACTCATAAACGACTATTCGAGCTTATCTCCACGCAGACATCAAAAAGCAGAAAAACGATTCCGTGAACGATCCGGGGAATTATTCGTACCGCTTCTCTTCGAGTTAAAATCGCAGCTGAATGCTAACCGCAATGCACACGTGAATGATAGATTTAATAAAATAGTGATCCGTGCGATGACAATTGCGCTGGCAACGCTTCTAATTTTCATATCCTACCGGAATGGTCATCATGAAATAGGACTATTCACTCTCTACTTAATACCCTTGATATGCCCGTCATATTTGATTTTGATCTCATGCATCGTTAATCAAGATACAAAACTGATTCGCATAGCCCAACTTATTTCTGATTGCACGGACATACGATTGATCGGCCCTCTGGCTGAAATATTGGATGTGCCTTTGTACACATATGCGCATGGATCATTTAATGGAGATCTTCGTATAGATGATAAGCTTATAAGTGTTTTAAAATTGATATACGATGAAAATCAGTGTGAATTGAATCCAACTCAAATTAACGGCTTGTTAAATTCTCTCAATTTAAACAACGCAAGGCTGCGACTGGCTATACTGTAAGCGATGCCGTTTATTGGCAACAAAGCAGCTTTGGAGGTTGTTCGGCGAATGGCAAAGCAAGAGGTATATAATACAAGTCGTGCGGTTTCGGACGCAGCTATACAATGTCTTCCCAGACTTGAGGCGAGGGTGAACAGGATGAATGCAGTTGAAACTCTGCTGCGGCCGGCTTCAGAACGACAAAATGATAAACTGCTTATCCCCCTATCGCACATCCCCGACACGAATTCTGATGAACTTCTAAGATCATCTCAGAAATAACAGCCTATACAGAAATTCCTTGCTGATTTGACACTAAACGCGAAAAGCACACTATAATAAGTATATGGCATCTATCACAAATAAAACCTCAAATCTGGATAAAGGGACTGCAGCGCTTTTAGCAGACTGCATTGGTCCTTTCAGCTGGAAGCGAAATGCTGCCGAACAAAAGATTCTCGATCGAACTGAAGAGCAATTCGAGCCATTGCTTAATGAATTTATCACGCGTTCGGCTAATTATCGTGCTCTGAGTAAGACCAATTTATATAGTTCAATCACCTTTCTTGGAATACTTATTCCTGGCTTTACATACCTAATATATCAAACTTCCAAGATATCCACCGGCTCGTTGAATACCTGGATTGTGTTTCTTTCTTCGATATTCCCCCTGTTTAGCGTTTTCTCAAATTCGAAGCACAATCCGGATACTCAAATTCTGAATTTTGCAAATCTGATTGCGAAATTTCATGATATTCGTATTATTGGACCGCTGTTCGAAATGTTATGCGTACGGAACAATCAGTTTACCCGTCTGATAAATAACAGATATGCCAGAATTGAAGATGCTCTCATAAAAACGCTGCCTCACATAACCTGCGAAACGGATGTACAGCTTACATCGCATCAAGTTAATTGCCTGATAAAAACCCTTCGATTAAAAAATGATAAGCTCAGGATCGCAATATTATACGCCATGCCATTCGTTGGGAATCAGGCAGCTCTAGATGCGGCGCGACGTATGGCAAAGCAAGAGATGGGGAATATAAATCCTGCAGTTGTCAAGGCGGCTCAAAAATGTCTCCCAGGTTTAGAGGCCAGGGTTGCTAGACTCACCAGCATGGAAACACTGCTTCGACCCTCCTCGCAGCAAACTCATAACGACACTCTGTTGAGGCCAGTCGATATATCTCCTGAAACACGACCCGAAGAACTACTGAGATCATCACACAACTCTTGATTAAGAAAGTGCCTAAACGAATATTCTGATAATCGCCAATTATGCTTTATAATATCAATATGGCATCACTAATCCCCAAGTCACAATATCTAAATGAAGAGACTGCATCATCGCTTGCAGACTACCTCGGCCCGATTTCCTGGAAGAAAAATGCCGCGGAGAAAAAGATCCGTGAAAGATCGAGCGAACTGATCGTGCCTCTCCTCCAAGAATTTCATAGTAGGCTGTGCATAATAGGAAAAATAAACAAATTCACATCTTCAATTCCAACGATACTCATAGCTGCATGTATCATGTATACAATAATAAATTTTAGAATAGTTGACACAGTTGAGATCGGTTCACTTTATCCCTTGCTTATTGTATTTTTTATTTTACCGATGTTGTCTACGAATCCTAACTCAGGTATGCAGATAATCAATTTCGCTACGTTGATTGCAAAATTCGATGATCTTCGTATTATAGGTTCTCTCGCAGAAATTCTATGCAAAAATTTTGCTTATAGCTATGTGGCAAATTATAAACTAACTAATATTAAAAGCACATTACGGGAAAATCTTGTACTCATAAAAAGTGAAAATGATGTTGAACTCACCTCCAATCAAATAGCATGTCTCGTGAAGCTGCTGAAACACCGTTCCGACAGGCTCAAACTCGCGATCCTGCATGCATTACCATTCGTCGGAAATAAGTCTTGCCTCAATTATGTTCATAAGTTGGCAAATCAGGAGATATACAATACGAGCTTTGCTGTAGTAGAAGCTGCCGAGAAATGCCTTCCAGCACTGGAAGCAAGAGTTGCGCGACTCAATACTGCTGAGACATTGCTTCGCGCATCCTCGCCTGAGGTCAAAAATGATACCTTGCTAATACCCACATTGGAGATCCCCGAAATAAGATCAGAGGAACTGCTTAGTTCTTCACAGAAATAGAGTACATCCCAATAAAAATCCCCTCACCACTGGCGAGGGGATTTTGGTAAGTTCACTCTACGGGGTTAGAATATTGATCAGCAATAAGCAGTACTTTTCGCAAATTTACGATACCATAACGATTTAGTTGTAAGCGTTGAATAGTAGCTCGCCCAATTGGGGTCAAGCCCAATATTTTCAGCTTATTCTCACTCCAGCAAAAATGTTCTGACCATGAATGATGTCGTGGATGATATAGCGGGAACGTATCTCCGGTAATCGGGTCGGCCGCCTCCACGAAGATTCCTTTGTAGTTATTGCAGCCCTGACAAGAAAGAGCGAGATTTTCGAGAATATCCGTTCCACCAGCGACACGGGGAATAATATGTTCGATGGAAAAAGGGTCTGGGCAGAAAGAAAGGGGGCTGCGACAATATTCGCATACTGAGTCAGCACGGAGGATCACGGCTTGACGTACATCATCTGCGATATAACTACTCGACATACTGCGAGCCGAAACCCAACTGTTTTATGACGTCTTCAAGAGTGATTTTACGCAATCTGGCAAGTACTAACGCAAGACGCAAACGATCAGCATGAGCCAATTCACGAGAATTAGTCAAATCGCATAATTCCTCATACTCAGCTTCCGTCAAATGCTCTTCTTTTTTCAGTGCAACTAGAGCATGGTAGCGATCCCACTCCTGTTCATTCCAGCCTTCATTTATCAACTCGATAAGCTGATTTTCAGTCAAATCCGATGAAGGAAATGCTGCAAGAGAGGTGGCTAAGAGAAGAGCAGCGAGTTCCTCTTTTTTTTGTCCTTCATGAAGACTGCGTTCACGCAGTCGTCGTTCAGTAAGACTATCTAATTCAATAGTAAGGATAGGCATCGACATTTCCTCTTGTGCCAGCTAATATATTTATTATACACCAATACCTTTATCCCAACTTATTAGTTTAACAGAGTAAGCCCTGAGAAATTTCTCTCAGGGCTTACTAACAGGGCGAAATAAATTCAATTAATATCTGTACGTATCAGCTTTGTAGGGGCCGTCTACCGAGACGCCTATATAATCCGCTTGTCGGGGCGTAAGAGTGGTCAGTTTCGCGCCGATCTTTTCGAGATGAAGGCGCGCTACTTCTTCGTCCAGCTTTTTGGAGAGGGTGTAGACGCCAACTTCATACTTGTCCCGGTTTTTCCACAGATCGATCTGAGCGAGGGTCTGGTTCGAGAAGCTGTTCGACATGACGAAGCTTGGATGGCCCGTCGCACAGCCGAGGTTCACCAATCGGCCTTCTGCCAATAGGAAGATACTGTGACCGTCCGGGAACGTATACTGGTCGACCTGAGGCTTCACGTTCATTTTCACAACACCGGGAGCAGTATTCAGGCGATCCACCTGAATTTCGTTATCGAAGTGGCCGATGTTGCATACGATAGCCTGATCTTTCATTTTCGAAATATGCTCAAATGTCAGGATGTCGACATTACCGGTACAGGTCACATAGATATCGGCGATACCGAGGGTGTCTTCAACCGGCGCTACTTGATAGCCTTCCATCGCCGCCTGAAGCGCATTGATAGGATCGATCTCGTTGATGATAACCCGAGCTCCCAGCCCGCGCAGCGACTGTGCAGAGCCTTTTCCCACGTCGCCATACCCGCAGACCACCGCCACTTTTCCGGCAATCATAACATCCGTGGCGCGCTTGATGCCGTCCCCAAGCGATTCGCGGCAGCCGTAGAGGTTATCAAATTTAGATTTCGTTACTGAGTCGTTGACGTTAATAGCGGGAACCAGCAGCTTACCGACTTCCTGCATTTTGTACAGTCTGTGAACGCCGGTGGTAGTTTCTTCGGAAACTCCGCGCCACTCCGCAACCACATCATGCCAGCGCTTCGAAGATTCCGAGTGAACTTTCTTCAGCAGATCCTTGATGACGCTCTCTTCGTGGCTGTCCGACGGGCCATTTACCCAACTTGAGTCGCCATTTTCCAGATCGTATCCCTTATGAATAAGCAGAGTGGCGTCGCCGCCGTCATCCACAATCAGTTGCGGACCTTTGCCGCCCGGGAAACTGAGCGCCTGGTCTGTGCACCACCAGTACTCCTCCAGCGTTTCGCCCTTCCAGGCGAAAACCGGTACGCCCGCTTCCGCAATCGCTGCGGCGGCGTGGTCCTGGGTAGAAAAGATATTGCAGCTGCACCAGCGGACGATAGCTCCGAGCTCTACGAGAGTTTCAATTAGAACTGCGGTTTGGATGGTCATGTGCAGAGAACCCATGATGCGAACGCCAGCGAGCGGCTTTTCAGCAGCATACTTGCGGCGAATCGACATCAGTCCGGGCATCTCCTGCTCGGCAATGGTAATCTCTTTACGGCCCCACGAGGCCAGAGTCAAATCAGCAACCTTAAAATTTTCAGTTTGTGGTTCGGTTAATACGACAGTCATTGTTTTATCCTCCAAATTAATTATAGCATAATAACAATAAATCAATATATATTGATACAACATATTTTCGGCTATAATAGAGCCATGGAGATATTAAAATCGTTACGTCTGCTCGGTGACAAAGGGCGAGTAAGAATACTGCGCCTGCTGGCAAAAGAGGAGCTGAGCGTCGCAGAGCTGCAGGAGATATTGGGAATGGGGCAGAGCAGAATCTCTATGGCGCTCTCTCAGCTCCGGCAGGCAGATTTTGTGGATGTACGAAAATCTGGGCAGAAAAGTATCTATCGGATGTGTACTCCGGCGGGCGCGCAAAAAATACTGGATGAGGTATTGGCAAAAAGCTGCGACGAAATTGCGGAGTGTGCCCAGGATGATGAAGGACTGAAATTAATTCTCAGCCGCAGAAAAGATCGCCTCCGAAACTATTTTGATGAACTTGCAGGAAGATTTGGCAGAAGCTACGTTCCGGGAAGAAGCTGGAAGTCGCTTTCCGAGATGCTGCTTAAACTGCTTCCACCATTAGTGATTGCAGATATTGGAGCCGGTGAAGGCACGCTTGCATTGATGCTTGCCCAGCGCGCCAAATATGTTATTGCAGTAGATAGTTCTGAAAAAATGGTGGAGTATGGAGCATCGCTGGGTGAGCGAAATGGCATCTCGAATCTGGAGTACCGACTGGGAGATATGGAAGAGCTTCCAATAGAAGCGGATGAGGTTGATCTGGTGATGATGCATCAGTCTCTGCATCATGCTTTTCATCCTTACCGCGCTATATCGGAAGGCTGGCGCGTGCTTAAACCTGGCGGAAAACTCGTAGTTCTGGATCTGCTCAAACACGATTTCGAGGATGCAAGGGAACTCTATGCAGATACGTGGCTGGGCTTTTCTCAGGTAGATATGTTGGATATGCTGCGAATCGCCGACTTCCAGCAGATAGAAATCTCTATGGTAGATCGTGCGGACGAGCCGCCTCATTTCGAAACCATCATGGCAATAGCAGTGAAACCCTGCTCATAATTGGCCGTCTGTATTT
>JBBRDM010000091.1:0-20674 GCA_038203935.1 Chthonomonadales bacterium | reverse complement strand
GAGTGGAACTCGGAAAGCAGCTCGCCAAAGCTATCCTGCCGGAACTCGAGTCTTCCGGAACCGTTTCAACTCACGATTCATCCACGAATGGCCTGATCAACCACTATAAGCAGAAGAGGTAGGTAATGCTATTGTCTGTCTGATCGCCAATGTGGTATTTTATTCATCATAACGATACCTGCGTAGTTCCGGCCGGCATCTGTTCTGCAAAAAAAATGTTCCTGTCGCTGCTGAAACCGATGTTTGCTGCGTGAGTACAAAATGGAGGCTATATATTATGAGCGAACCTGATGCGCAATTAACTCTGCCCGTTAGCGAACGCGACCACGTGCGGGGGAATGCAGATGCGCCGATTACCCTGGTAGAATATGGCGACTATGAATGCCCTTATTGCAGCGGAGCCTATACGATTGTGAAAGAGATACAGCAGCAGATGGGCGATAGGCTGCGTTTTGTCTTCCGCAATTTCCCGCTGACCCAGGCGCATGTGCATGCTCAAAAAGCCGCTGAAGCGGCTGAGATTGCCGGCGATTCGGGAAAGTTTTGGGAGATGCACGATATGCTCTATGAGAACCAGAAAGCGCTCAACTTTCTCGCTTTGCGGGAGTACGCGGAAGACGTCGGGCTGGATGGGGATGCGTTCGAGGAGGCACTGGAAGCGCGAACTAAGCAGGATCGTGTTCGAGAGGACTTCATGAGCGGTGTTCGCAGCGGGGTGAATGCAACGCCCACCTTCTTCATTAACGGGTTTCGCCACGATGGCGGCTACGGCCCCGAGGAGCTCCTCCGTGCGCTCGAAAGCGCAGAGCTTTAGTAATTAGTGGATGAAAATAAATCCTTACAGCGAGCTGCGTAGAGTTAATTTACGGTCTCATTTGAGTTTCGGATACCACTCTTTCACTTTTGCAAGTGCCCACTCTGCTGTTTTGTCCGTATGGCAAAGGTTACAGCTATTCGGATTGGTTTTACCAGTCGCGTCGGGCTTGCCTAATGAAGACGCAGGAGAGACAAAGTTAAAAGTATGGTCTCGTGATTCCGCTCCAACCGAGTTCTCACCAGTTTTCGGCATGTGGCAGCTTATGCACTGACTGCCTGTACTGGCTGCGGCATGATGCGTATGTTCTGAGATAGTGGTGTAGTTCGGCCCGACGCTTTTGCCAGGTCCATGGCAGGTTAAGCAAAGTGCGTTCGTCGATGCTGATTTGATCGTCATCGAAAGATTACGCGATCCATGTGAATCATGACAATTGGAACACTGCAGGCCCTTTGCATGCATCATGCTGTGTGTGAATGTATTACCTTGTATCCGATTCTTATGAGCAGTTCCATTGTCCCAGAACTCAGCGGTTTGTGTCCCTGGTTTTGGCTCGAAGCCAGTCCAATAGTCGGAAAGCTTTTTGCCGGGCTGGTAACCTACTGCCCAGGCATACTCGTTACCTGCTGGTCTTCCTGCCTGATGACAGGAAAGGCAGACATCAATCGAGCGCTCTGTGCTCAGTCGCGCTGGATTGACGATATTTTCTATTGCCGGCTTATCCGAGTGAGCCTTGCCCGGTCCATGGCAGCTTTCGCATGTTATATTTTGCTCGGTCCAGGACTTATTGCTGATCTCGACCCCTGTGCTATGGCAGCCGGCGCATAGCTTGAAATTGGATCGTGTCCTCCAGTCAGGATGCAGCGGATACCACCAGTCTGCTTTACCGCCATAGTGCTGCCACTTCTTTTCCTGAATGCTCCATTGTGCAGGAAAAACTACCTCTTCGCCGTCTACTACGCCTATAAAACGCTGCTTCCAGCGGTGACCGATCACCCATTTCACATCTTTGAATTCAAAAGGACGGTTGGGATCGGTCTTGCTGAAATCTGCGAGAACTGTTTTGTTTGGGCCATCGATTATCGCGGGCCGGATCATCTTGTTGTGTGCGGAATCTTTCCAGCTCTCATAGTAGGTCTTATGGCACTCCGCACATCTTTTCGAGCCTGCATATTGACTTTGATCAATGTGAGGCAGATTCACATCTACCGCCGAAGCGTGACTCTTGCTCCACAAATTAGGGCTTATAATAACAGCGATCATGAGGACAACAGGACCAATGAATAGACCAAGTTTCATATGCACACTCCAGCCTCAACAATCCATGTATTACAGTGGCCCGACAACGGCGCGAAGTAATAACTCATGTTACGCAGCAAGCAGTTCATTTAGATTACATTATTTCTATCATCTAGTCGGGTGCATGATAGAAATAATGTAATCTGCGCTAATCTATGTAATCTGTGGATGAAATGCTTTTAAATCCTTCGTTTATTAAATATACTAATCGGGAATACTTCAAATTTTTTATCCACAGATTACACAGATTAGCGCAGATTACTTTTGCAAGATCAAAGAATATTACGGTCAGACGATAGGTTAAAATTCCGATTGGTTAAGGTTCATGAATGAGAGAGCTTATTAATACCATGGGCGGTTTGATCATGGCAAACTGCTCGCCTGCTTAACATCAGTTAGTAATCTAGCTACCTAATTATCAAGAAGAAAAAGGCTACGAAGCGCCATCAAAGGCGTACTCATATCTCCGCTTAGGGTAAACTATACTTTATAACCGTACAATATAACTGTTAAGTGCGTTATTTGAACTAAATAAACTATAGTTGAAGTGATAGAGGCACAAGGGAGAAGCGAAATTGAGTCTTAAATTTGTACTGTTGGGGATGACCGCGATTCTGATAGGAGCCAGTGTTCAGGCGGATGATAATGCGGCCGTACCTAAGCCGGATAAACAAGGGTACTACAAGCTGTTTAATGGTAAGGATCTTAATGACTGGAAGGCATCGGAGCACCCGGATACGTTCAGAGTGGAAGATGGTAATATGGTGGTCAATGGCGAGCGCTCGCATCTCTACTACATGGGGCCGGTCAACAGCCACGTGTTCAAGAACTTCCATCTAAAAGCAGAGTTGATGACTTTTCCAAAGTCGAACAGCGGCATCTATTTCCATACTGAATATCAGGAAGGCGGATGGCCGGAAAAAGGGTTTGAATGCCAGGTAAACGAGACCCATGGCGATCCCAAAAAGACCGGCGGCCTGTACGATGTCAAGGACGTGATGAACCAGTCCCCCGCAAAAAACAACGAGTGGTATACCTATGACATCATCGTCAAAGACAAAAAAGTAACGCTTAAAATCAACGGCAAAACCACCACCGAGTGGACACAGCCCGATGACTGGAAAGGGGCCGAAGGACATCTCGGACGTATACTAGGCAGCGGCACCTTCGCGATCCAGGGCCACGATCCCGGATCCAAAATACTCTACCGCTCCATTAAGGTCAAGCCCCTCGATTAGCAATGATTGGCCCTAATCCGCCGGCCCTTCTCCCAAAAACGGGAGAAGGGAAGGCTATTATTTGATTAATCACAAATCATTTTATCTTGTGTAGATAAGTATTCTGTTTTATAAAACATTCTCTACGTTATAATTCTTCAGCTTGATTATTATGGCGTAGAGGGCATCCTCGCATACTCTTCAGCTGCAGGGACAAAACCTGTATGATTCATCCATCTGCCCGATATCCCATACTTTATGGCGAGTTGGCTATAATAATATGGTTCTATTGCAGGGTCAGGCGCATTCAAAATACATATGCTTGAGAGAGTATAACTTAACCCGAGATGCCATTGGTGGTCCTTGCCGTTATCCAAAACCCATACAACCATTATAGGATTTTGCTTTTTAGGAGATGGGTAGATTAAGAACTGTTCGTCATCGATAAATCCAGGACCGTCAAAATGCCAATGTCGTAATGTACGGATTACACCTTTTTTCCATAATGTGTCGTTCAGCATCGCTCGGACATTTTCACGGGTAAGGTTACACTGTTTAATTTCATCATCACTTGTGAGCGCTAAAAGAGCATCGACATCGCCATGATTGAATGCATTGGTAGCAGCCGACGCAACCCTGTCCATTGAATTTCGAGAGTAGTACCAGTATCCTCCAATAATCAAGCAAAGCAATGTGATGATAAGTACCTTTTTTCTGCGTTTCACTTGAGTGTCCTCACTTGGGACGCGTTCCATATTGCATACGTAAGCAATATGGAACGCGAAATTATATTAGTGGCAGTTTCCCAGGACGGGGTTGATTTGCATTGAAGTACAGTTGACAAAGGAGCCGGTTGACGATGAATAACATTTAGTTGCAGTACCAAATGCCGCAAGAGATACATAGGTGCAAGGGTTGTTATTGCAGGTTCCTGTACCATCTGACGCATAAGTAACAGTTGAAATGGTGTAACCACAACAGCCCGCTCCATAGGCTTCATTCGGGAAATCGTGTCCATCTTTAGCATGAGGTACACAAGGCGGAACACAGAACTGTTTGCAGTAGTAGTCAGGTACAGAACTACTAATACAATGTATTCTATCGGCACAGGGAGTCTCTATATAACAGAAACAATTTAGCGCATATACTGTTGATGGTACAATCAAAAGTGCCATGCATAAAATGCCCATAATCACTAAGACTTTTCGTTTAATTTTCATTTTTTTCTCCTCTAGATCACAGTCCTGTATAGCCTTGTTTTACAGGAATCTGTATTTTAGATAACTGTTGATTAAAGCGCAGCATATTTATCCATCTCTTTTCCCACGTATGCTGCTCCTGAATAGCGGCACCCACTCTTACATTATGCTGATCACAAATAGCCAGCCACGAATCCATTCCTCTCTTCGAAAGTTCGTCTGTCTGATTTTCAGTTTGAGTGGGAGTGTCGTAAACAGGGTTATAGTACCTAATAGCATAAGTGGAAAATAACTTTTCAGTTGTTTTTGCTGGGTCATGATAACTGGGACAGTGCATGACCGCTCTACTTCCAATATATTTATCTACGAAGGTAGTCACGTAGGTGGGGACTATGGGAATAGCAGCCTGAGCCGCAGATATTTTCACGCCTTCCTGTAACTCTACTCCGTTATAATCCTGCATATAGAGAGAATAACCCACACCTATCTGATGCATATTGCTCAGGCAAACAGTCTTCCTAGCCGATTCTCGTGCCGGCCCAAACGAGGCGAAGGCTATGCCGGTGATAACCGCAATAATAGCTATCACGATAAGTATTTCTATAAGTGTATAAGCTTTTTTTATCACCTCTTTTCTCCGTTTTTTGTGACTGATGCGAGATCAGGCTCTTCATAGATATTCTTATTGGCACTTAAGCCGTGTTTCAACCATCGCAGATGCCAGTCGCAATCATATAAATAAGCTCTTCCAGACCAATATCCATTTAAATCCTGCATTATACGGCCATCTGGGTCATGAACAATCGGAATTGGGGTTTCTTTCGTGCTAAATGTCTTTTCCATCAAAGCGATATTTTCTGGCGTGGCATACGATACTGCGACTATCGAGATACCACGTTTTTTAGATTCTTTGACCCATCGCTCAAAATCAACATTGATACATCCAGTGCAGTCCCCTAAGTTTACAAGGAGCGTACCTGAAATGGGTTTGCCTGCTGCGAGACGGATTTTCTGGCCGATATCATGTATAGGCAGAATACTCCCTAACTTCGGATCTTTTTTTTCTTTTTTCTTAGGATCGAATTCGTCGAAATTAGATTGCTGTGATCTTCTAATCATAGCTTCTAATTTACTCGCAATAACAGGATCACTGGGGAGTATCTTACAAAAGACTGCGAAGAGAATCAGTAATATCATACCCAGCATTATGGGGCGCTTTGAATTACTAGATTGGGTGGAAGTAATTTTAAACATGATTTGTCATTCCCCTTGTCAGGAGTAAATCTTGCTTTTGGTGAGTAGATATTCTGCAGATACTTGTACTTCTTCATAGACCGCATTATTTATGGATATTTTTACATCCATAAACTGACCGCCTACACTTACAAATAGAAATAAGCACCTCATGGCCTTCTCATTGCAATAGAAAATAACTTTCGAAATTGCTAAATTAGAATCTATTTAAAGGCAGATGTTGCTGATGAACTGCGAATAAAAGTAAAGCAGTGAATAGAAACTACTAAAACCGTTCAGTCATTATCTATTTTGATTATATCACTATGTCATCCATTTTGCAATTTTTTTTTCAAAAATTTTGACAAAAAAAATTATTAGATATGGATCGTGTAAATCAAGCGCTCGAACTCGTACACGACTATTTCTTCTGCCAACACCAAGATATAAGCCAGGAGTTTGAATTGTGCCTTACGACGCAGGAACTGTCCTCAAATGGGGATTGATCAACTGATCCGCTTCGGGAGTGTTGTGGACGTGCATTCCCTTACCATCCCATAGGATGTCGTGTCCGAGGCGCAGTGCAACGACCCCCGCCAATCCTATTTCTGTAATGTGACCGCCGATGTCGAAACTGGAAAACGCCGGGGGACCACCCAGGCATGCATCCACCCACTCCTTCATATGGCCATCCACGCGAGGCAGACTAATCGGCACCGGCTTTGCGGCTTCATGATTGTCCACTCCCATAAACGCCTTGTCTGCCGTGATTTTCATCATTCCGTCCGTATTCCAAAGGCCGGTCGAGATACTGCCTTTTTCGCCGATGAGCAGGCAGCCTAGATTAGGGACATTGTCGTAGGTCGCTTTTAAATCCTGGGTTATATCCGCAGGGGGCATCGCTCTTCCAGTATAAAAGGTGATGGTGACTGGATCCAGGCCCTTGCGTTTAGGAAAGTAGTATTTCACCCATCCTGAAGTGATAAAGCTCGGTTTCCCCAGCCCCTCTGCGGAGATTTCTATCCTATCCGGGTACTCCAGTTTCAACGCCCGTACTGGCAGGTTGAACGCATGGCAGCAGAAATCGCCCAGACTGCCGCTTCCGAAATCGTACCAGCCGCGCCACTGGGCAGGATGGTAGAGGCCGTTTTTGTAGTGGCGCTGCGGCGCCGGTCCCAGCCAGAGATCCCAATCAAAGCCCGCTGGGATCGGATCAGAATCGCCTGGATTATCGATACCGGAAGGCCACCCATGCGTGGGATGCCAGATGTGGATGTCCCGGATCTGCCCGAATGTCCCGGCTTCGATCAGCTCGATACAGCGTCGCATTCGGGAGCTGGCGCTCCCCTGGTTTCCCGTCTGCGTGATAACTTTGCTGCCTCGCGAAAGCTGACGCAGGTGCCGGGCTTCCGTTACGGTGTGAGTCAGCGGCTTTTCGCAGTAGACATGCTTGCCTGCACGGATAGCGGCGGTGCAGATCGTCGCGTGCCAGTGGTCCGGAGTGGCAATGATAACCGCGTCCAGCGAAGATTCTTTTTCGAGCAGCTTCCGATAATCTTTATACACCTTTGCCCTGGGCAGCGCTTCCGGGATAGTCTTCGCCGACTCTGCGATTCGGTTGTCATCGACATCGCATACCGCAATCAGGTTCTGGTTCCGATTCGCCGTGATATCCCGCAGATGCCCCTGCATCTGCCCGCCCAGCCCGATACAGGCAACGTACATCCGGGTGTTTGCCCCTCTTATGCCAGCAGAAGCAAACACATTGCTCGTAAATGCCAGCGGTGTCAGGGCGCTCGCCGTCTTCAGCAGTTCCCGCCTAGTCAAACTTCTCGTGGCGGTCAGTGTCTCCTCATTATCTTTACTCACGTTTTTGCATCCCTCCTGCTTCTCAACTTTTATAATTTTTACGTACATCCCATCGTTCTCATCGTGGTAAAGTGCGCTTTATTGGTTCTCATTTACCTTCGTGAGCTATAGATTCCTCTGCTATCGGCTGGATTACAGCCAAATGCGAATTCCCGCAGCCATCTTGCAAGGGGAGGCTGGTGCAAACGGTAATTCTGCAGGCAGGAAAATCGGGATCGGTGTCGTATTTATAACACCATTGCAGTATGATCCCTCAGGGGAAATGCTGCGAAGCCCTCTCTGCCGATCTGGAAGGCGGATTCAACGACGTCACCCCTCCCGAACGTCCTCAAGCTGGAGACTCAGAATTGACGAACAATCCTGGCGATAGCGCCTCGGAACCAAATAATAAAGCTTCGATCCTGGGGCGGGCCCTTTTTCTAATCATTTCAGCGTTCCTGATATGGCAGGTTGTGGCGCACTCCGGCTTTGCGGAAGAGATCACACTGCGGAGCGGAGGCAAGAGTCGCGGCGGGCCGCGCACAGTACTGCGAATCTGGGACTGGTGGTCACCGGGCACCGATGAGCGGTATGCAACCTATTTCAAGGCTTTGAAAGACGAGTTCGAGAAGCTCCATCCCGATGTTGAGGTCGTCTTCCAGTACGTGCCATTCCCTCAATATGAGCAAAAGATGGCCACTGGACTGACAGGAAACACTCCTCCGGACGTTTTTCAATCTTCCGTATACTGGGCCGAAGGCTTCTACGATAGAGGAATGCTGCTGCCCATGAACCCGTTCATTGAGCGGGATCGGGCTGAGAGAGAGCGCCGTCAGGCTGCCGGACTACCTGTCGATATGGGAGACAACGTAGATCAGTCCGCCTTTCTGGAGGCAGCATGGCGGCACAATACCAAGCCGGATGGAACGGTATTTGGCATCCCTCAAATTCTTGATGCGAGCTGTTTGGCCTGGAATCTCGACCTCCTCCAAAAAGCTGCGGAGACGGATACCGAAATCAGATCCATGTTCGTGCAGAAAGCGGATGGAACTCCAGACTACCGCCGCCTCCGGTTCGATGCGATCCATGATTGGGATGAGTTTGCGCGCGTCCTGCAAAAGCTGACCGCCTATGACGACAAAGGCAATCTGAAGATGGACTCTTCCGGAAATTTTGTGCAGGCAGGCTTCGCCATCCATGCCCATGGCAGCGGTGCGGATCCGTTCATGCCCTGGATGGCAGCCAATGGAAGTAACTTTCAGGATGCTGCCGGAACTCATGCCCTCTTCGCCGATAAAGCGGGGGATGAGGCGGTGCAGTTTCTTTTAGACCTCTACTGGAAATACCATGTCAGTCCGCCCTTCCGCCGACAGCTTTCAGACGATGAAGTGTTCGACCAGGGACGGGTCGCCTGCGTCGCGACAGGCACCTGGGCCGGCAAGTATATCGTGCGGGACACCGAAGGGAAAATCCGTTTCGATTTAACGCCCTTCCCACCCGGGCCCCATGGCAATGGGCAGTCTACCCTTACGTGGGGGAATCCGCTTGTCATCTCCCGAACTACTCCGCATCCCGATCTGGCATGGGAGTATGTCAAGTTCGTCACTTCCAAATCAGGAGCGCTTCGAATTCTTAGAATACTGGATTGGAACTCGGGGCGCAAAGATTTCTACGAGGCTCCCGACTGGCTGGAGACATGCCGCCAGAAACCTTACCAAACCAATGTGCCAGCAATAGCCGCCTGTGGCAAGAAGCTGCGCCACACACAGATCAATGCCACGAACTACGCATCCGAATCTTTCTTCGAGACTCTGCTGCTGCACTACCCTGAGATTCAGCGGGGGCATAGCAGCCTCCCATCGGTGGAATCTGGCCTGACACAAGCTGCCCAGGCGGTTGACCGCGTCTATAGCCGCTACAATGCTCAGGTAGCTGATTGGAAGGCTTCCAGGCCAGCATCACCCGTGTCCTCTGGACAGGCAGGTACTCCATAATGCGATCCAAGCGTATTAATTGGTCGGCTTATCTCTATATTGCGCCGGCTTTCAGCCTGGCGCTGCTGTTCAGTTTTTTCAGTATGGGAGTCAGTTTCTGGACCAGTCTGCACCAGTGGGATCCATTCACAGGCGGCGGTCGTTTTGTGGGCCTGGAGAACTATCATCGTGTGCTCTGGGGAGTGGACAGCCTCTTCTGGATCTCACTGAAGAACACGAGTCTTTATGTAGTGATGATGGTGGTAGGTATGATGGTCACCTCGCTGCCGCTGGCGCTGCTCTGCCGTAAAGTGCGGGCATTGCAGGGGGTGTTCCGCACACTCTATTTTCTCCCCAGCATCACTCCAGGCGTGGTTGTCGCACTTATCTTCTATCAGATTTTCGGCGTCTTCGGGCAGCCGCTGGATAAGAGCGGAACCGCACTGGGCGCTATAGCGCTGATGGGCCTCTGGAGCGGTGCGGGATACAATATGCTGCTATTCCTCGCGGGCCTTAATGAAATTCCGACTGATTTCTATGAGGCGGCCAGGCTGGACGGCGCCAATTCCCGGCAGGAGTTCTGGTATATCACGATCCCGATGCTGCGCAATACGCTGGTATTCGTTATGGTGATGACTATCATCGGGGCCTACCAGGTGTTTACCTCAGTCTATGTGATGACCCAGGGCGGGCCTGAGCGCAGTACACAGGTGCTGGCTTTCGATATCTTTATGAATGCTTTCAGCGTTGCCGGGCAGATGGGCTATGCCAGCGCCGCCGCCTGGCTGCTGTTTCTGGTGATCGGGGTATTTGTGGTGATACAGATGCGATTGCTGCGCAGCCGAAGGATATACGATGAATAATGCTTCGCTAAACGGTTACCGGATGCGTACCCGCGCCATGTCTTTTCTCACTCTGCTCATTATGTGCATAGGTGCATGGGTGATGGTTTATCCCTACTTCTACGCGGTCGGCAACTCTCTGAAAAGCCGCGCGGAGTTCACTCACGATAAACGATCGCTGATTCCTCCGCGCCTGAGCCCCAGTAAGCTCGCGGATCACTATATACTGGGTAAATCCGATCCTGCGCAGGAAAAGCTGATGAAAGATTGGCCGCCTACGCGGAACTACAGGGAAGCGATTATCTATGGCGGCATCGACCGTTTTCTGTGCAACAGTTTCCTCTATGCGCTGGTGACTACTGCAGGAAGCCTGTTCTTCAGCATTCTGGCGGCATATGCCTTTGCCCGCCTGCAGTTCCCTGGCCGTGATTTCCTCTTCGGAATGCTGCTCACAACGATGATGATCCCCAGCGTAGTCACCTTGATCCCTCAGTTTCTGGTGATTCGCTCGCTCGGGCTGGTGGACAGTCCATTAGGGGTAGTGCTGCCTTCGTTCGTGAGCGCCTTCGGCATTTTTCTGCTGCGCCAGTTCTTCCTGAACATCCCGGCTGAACTGGAGAACGCTGCTCTCATCGACGGCTGCAGCCGATGGGGCATCCTCTGGAAAATCCTCGTTCCGCTCTCCAAACCCGCGCTCATCACGCTAGGCCTTTTTACCTTCATGGGTGCCTGGAACGCTTTCGAGTGGCCGCTGGTCGTCCTCAGCAACGAAAACCTCTATCCTCTCACAGTCGGGCTGGCGCTCTTCCGCGATCAGAACACTCAGGACTGGCCTCGTATTCTGGCAGCAGGTGTTATGGGCAGTTTCCCTCTCATCGCGCTCTTCTACGCCGCCCAAAAGTTCCTAACCGAAGGTATCAGCCTCAGCGGTATGAAGTCCTAGTATATTAAATCAATTCGTCTGTGAATAAGAAACGTTACTTAAAATATTGTAAAAATGACGATGCACTAAAACTATTCGTTATTCGACAAAAAGTGGCAAAATATTAGAGAGATTAAGACTAACAATCTTCATATTATTGCTGAAGTAATGGGCATCTTGGATGTTTTCTAGATTCCTGTATGCTAAACTTCGTGAAACGAGAATTATGCGCTGACGTAGGCTGAGATAAGTAGAAACTAATCAGTATCTAGGAGCAGCCAATGCAAAACGAGCGTTTCGCTTTCTTATCAGGCCGTGCGCGCATCTTTCATTATGTTCTGTTAACGCTATGCGCTCTTTATGCCCTTCGCTTCGATGCAAGAGCAGACACCATCAACCTTCCTGTGCCACGTGGAAGTTATTCTGTAGGCAAAATCACCTTACAAATGATCGATCATGCCCGCAAGGATCCGTTCTCGGATCGTTCAGGCGATCTGCGTGAACTGATGGTAACTGTGTTCTATCCAGCGGAGCCATCTGTCGGTATGAACTTCGCTCCGTATACCGATGCCAGGTCAAGCGCTCTTCTCACCGCTAAATACCATCTTACAGAATTCGCCGCCAGCCAACTGCATGGGCACGCCTTTGCCGAAGCCCCTGTCGCTGCACGGCAGCGAGCCTATCCTGTCCTGATATTTTCTCCGGGATTCGGCACTCTGCCCCTTTTTTACACATCGAATCTAGAAGACATCGCCTCACATGGTTATATCGTCGTTGCCGTATCCCATCCTTATAGTACGGAATTCGTTGTCTTCCCCGACGGCCGTGTTATTAGAGCCAACCGAGTCGGAACACTGTTTGAGCGGGAAAAGGAAACGCCCGGTTTTCCAGAGCAGCGAATGCTGGCAGACCGAGACGCCATTGGAAATGTCTGGATAGCCGATGATAGATTTGTCCTCGATGAATTAGCCCGCCTCAACACGCAACATCCGTTGCTTGGCAAGCATGTGGATCTGAAAAGGGTAGGAACTTTTGGTCACTCTTTCGGAGGTGCAACTGCTGCAGAATGCCTGCTCAGAGACAAACGATTTCTCGCTGGTGTGAATCTGGATGGCAGCCTCTTCACGACAACGGAAAAGGCAAGCCTTAAAACGCCGTTTCTTTGGTTTGAGTCAGACTACAACCTCACCGAGGCCGAAATGGCTAAGCAGAAAATGACACGCAGGGATTACGATTCCGCTGTTAGCGAGCACTATAAGACGCTGGATAGCTTCCTTGCACTCCAGAAGCCGGGCTACAGAGTTCTCCTTAAAGCTTCTCAACATATGACCTTTGTTGGCGACCTTGCCATTATCTCTGCACGGTTCCCTCTATTGATTGGCCCAAATGAAGTTGGAACCATCCAACCCGCTCGGGCAGTCTCCGTTATAGACGACTTCCTGATCGATTTCTTCGACTGCTATCTGCGTGGTAAGCATGCGGCATTGCTCGATCAGCCCTCTGCATTTTATTTGGAAGCGGATGGCTGTAAAGTACGGTCTCATTGATGCTTCACTTGTAACTATTCACCAGGCAAAATCGGACATAAGGGGATTCCCTCGGAAGACGTGTTCTAGCGCGGACGAAACCTTCTAGCCCTGCTTTCGAAATATGGAGATGTAGGTGCGAGACGACAGTTGGCATGGGTGCCTTTCAAGCTTCGGAACGTACCTGAGTATTTCTGGGGTGCCCTCATCATCCCAAGTTCACGCTCGACCTGATCTTTAAGGAACCATAAAATCATGCTTGATCGTAGGATAGTTCGAAATCGAACATCTGATTGACGATGATTTAGATATCTTGGGGTGCGGTTATATGATTATTATCGACGATAATTGTTCTATTTTTTAACATCTGGATTTGAATTCAGTTGGATGTGTTTTGCCTCCTCCAAGACTTTTGCAGCAGACAGACGTACTTTATAATCCGGATTCGAATGTACAAAACGGATCGTCCTATCTTTATCGATTATGAATACCGATGGGACGGGCAATATGTGATGTGGACGACCTGACGCCTTTTCGAGATCGACTCCAAAGCCCCTGTACTTTTCTGCCGTCATATCGTCTACCTTAAATGCAACTCCAAACGCTTTAACAGCCTTTGCGTCGCTGTCAGAAAGCAGTGTGTAGCCCAGCTTATGTTTATCCATAGTTTTACGCAGCTCTTCCGGACGATCCATGCTTACCGCCAGTAGCTTGTAATCTAATTTTTTTAAATCTCCTTCGATACTGCTTAAATCCGATAACTGCAGATTACAAAAAGGACACCAGCCTCCTCGGTAAAAGATTAAGATGGCAGGCTGCTTTTTGAGGGCATTTCTGAGTGCAAATGCTTTCCCTTCTACCGTTGTAAACGTAACCTCAGGTGCTTTACTGTTGACAGCGAGAGGTTGGGTCTCCTGGGCAGACGCGGCAACTTTCCCCCCTGCATCAGACTTATAAGACTTGGAACTTTTCGGCACGGGAGATGCTGCTGTTGTTATATCGTACGATACGAATTGCAGAAAGGATAGAACAATAACAACGATAGTTGATAAGCGATTAAGTTTCATAGCGGGTCCTTACTTTATAAGAATAGTTATTGTGAAAATGTGACTTACTGCGTTGATTGAATTTCTCAATACAATGATAGTGCGTGGTACAGCAACTATAATCATAAATACTGTTCCTTAGTTCCCGGTATTCCATATCAAAAGCGCAGTTGGTACTATGGGACGGAATTTCGAATTCGGCGAGCAATGGATGAGGCTTGAAATGATTATGCTTCTAAAAGATAAAGTGAACCCCCTTATCATTAACCTATAGTAAAAGATTGCATGACAAATCTTACCGAATTCGTGCCAAAGCAGTGATCAGCCTCAGCGGTATGAAGCACTGAAGAGTTTAGATTATGCTGGAACTGTATTTTGAACATCGCAGCGATAGAGCCAGGTGGATGGATGCACGTAGTGGGTTGCGAATGCTCGGCGTGGGCGGTCTTCAGAATGGTTTGCGAAGGAGCCATGGATCGTCATTCCGGTGAAAAATACACCCGAACCTCTGGGTACTGTCAGCCGGACAATGCGATCTTCAGGCAGCCCCTGTATTTGAAAAGAGTGCATTTTGCGCTTCCATTCCCTGCCATCCGGGCAGCGCATATCGTGCTCCGTTTCCCAGGAATCGAACTCTTTCTTATCGTTGATTTTGCCGGCTTCCTGTAATCCCTCCAGATGGCTTCCCGGCACCACGCAAAGTCCGCCATTCTCCGCATCGGTATCCGAAAGAGCCAGCCAGCAGGCCATGAGCGTATTCGGTTCATTGGGCAGATAGTGCGTATCCTGATGCAGCGCGATTCCTTTACCACCCTGTTTCGGCTTGTTCAGAAACATAGTCTGCACTATGTTTGGATGGCCGTTCAGAAGCTGAGAAACAACTGCCAGCACCTTAGGATGAGAAGCCAGAGCGCGATAGTTTGGATCTGTCTTGTGCCTCTGAAGTGGCACGTGATCGTCGCTGCTCGACATCTTTTCTCCTCTGAGGAACGCGTCGATCTCTTTCATAAGAAGCAGCTTGGGAACGACTAAATATCCATCCCGGTGATAGCTTGCCACCTGATCATTCGTTAATGGCATTTTCAATGATTTCATCTCTGAAATACTCTCCTAATATTGATAGTTGTTAATCCGTCAGGTGTTTCAGGATATATTTTTGTTCATGCATTTATCTGCTTGTTGATAGTATGTTATAACAAAATAGCAGGTATGTCCAGAGTTCAAAGAAAATAATCCACTTTTCCGTTTCTATCAATATTCCAATGCGGTACACAACTGAATTGCTGCTAGCTCCTATTGCTTGCAATCCCAATAGCCATCCAGTATAATTGAAAAATAGTATCTCAATGATCGCAGGCAAAATCGATGTTTACTTCGTGAGAAGGTAAGCTATCATCGATGGAATTCAATATTCATCATCAAACTTGCTGAGCAGGAATGTGTGATCGATTTTTGCCATGGGTGCAAGATCACAGCACTGGTATTTTTTGGATATGCACTCTGTAGTGATTTCAGTCCGAACAGTTTATGGACATATTAGAAAATTTTGAATCGGATGCAGGTTGTGGATTAATGGATCAATTCGATATGATTCGGAATTCAAATGTATATTTTGCAAGAGATGTGGATCTCGTTAGCGGCAAGGCCATAGAACAAAGCTCAAATGCTGCCCTATGACGAAATATTCTGCAATCCGCTAAATACGTATGGATTAGAACAGTAAGCTGGTTTTGCGGCAGCCTTTTATGCCTAAGATGAATATAAACAAGTAAGATCACTTTAAGAATATCGGGTAGTGAGCAGAAAAATGGCTTCAAATTCTGAACATATAAAAGCGATTGGAGAACGAGCCGAACGATTGTACGAGGAGAAAATTCGTTCGGGTGTCGAGTCAGAGCATCGCGGGAAATTACTTGTGTTCGATATCGATACAGAGGAATATGAAATTGATTTGGATCGGCATCGAGCGTTAGAACGCGCTGAATCTCGACATTCGGAAGGGCAGTTCTACATTCTCCGTGTAGGTTATCCTGCAGCGGTACATCTGGGAGGCCGCTTTGCGGTGAATCGATTATGATTAATGGCTTTATCTCGGCGAATAGAGAGGCAGTTCTTAAATTAACAGTATTCTCTTCGGCTGAACTTCCCAAGGAAGTTGATGCCGTTATCGATACCGGCTTCAATGAGTATGTAACATTAACGCCCGAACAGATATCAGAGTTTGGCTTAATCCGCCGTGCATACATACACGCATCATTAGGTGATGGTAATTTTGTCTCACTGCCAGTTTACACAATTGATATTCTCTGGCATGGCCAGTTGCGCTCAGTAGATGTACTTGAAACTAACAACGAACCGCTAATAGGCTTGGCACTCCTCTATGGCAGTCGTGTCTTGCTTGATGTGGTAGATGGAGGCTCCGTTGCAGTATCGCCACTATCCTAAAAGGCTGCCAGAATGTTATTAGTGAAAACTGCATGCCCACACGACTGCCCGGATACCTGCTCTATGCTTGCATTTGTTGAGGATGGCAGGTTGATTCGGGTTGCGGGGAATCCGGAGAATGCGTTCACCCGTGGAAATCTTTGCCGCAAAGTTGCCCATTATGAGGAACGTGTATACAGTTCGGATCGCATCCTGACGCCGCTGCTTCGTTCCGGGAAGAAAGGCGAAGGCAAATTCGAAAGAATATCCTGGGATGAGGCTGTTCGTCTCATTTCGGATCGCTGGAAACTTATTATCCAGGAGTCAGGGCCGGAGGCTATACTGCCTTACTCGTATGCAGGCACCATGGGCGTCGTCAATATGTCGGCATGTGATGGCCGTTTATGGAATCGGATGGGCGCTTCTCAGTTAAAGCGAACTATCTGTTCCGCTGCTGCCGAGGTCGGATATGGATATGTAAATGGGTGGACCGGCGGGATGGATGCCGAGGATTTCGCGAACAGCAAATTCATAATCGCCTGGGGAACAAACCTATCCTCCACAAATGTACACCAGATGCCCTTCGTGCGAGAAGCCCAGGCGAAGGGCGCGACCTTCGTGGTGATCGACCCCTATCGTACTCGAACCGCAAATGCAGCTGATTGGTTTATCCAGCCTCGACCAGGCACCGATGCGGCTCTGGCGCTTGGGATGGCGGATATCATTTTTCAAGAGAACCTTCATGATAAGGATTTTCTCGATAAGTATACTATTGGCTGGCGTGAATTTCGAGAGCGGTGTTCGGAATACCCGGCTGAGCGCACTGCTCAAATAACCGGTTTATCAGAAGAGGAGATAAGGAAGCTGGCTACTGCTTATGCCACTCAGACTCCCTCGGCAATCCGGCTTGGGTATGGAATGTCTCGAACGGGAAATGGCGGAGGGATGATTCGCGCGATCACGTGCCTGCCTGCCGTAATCGGGGCGTGGGGGAAACCCGGGAGCGGGCTGTTGTTATCATCCAGTGCCCATTTCCCGCTCAATACCAGGAATATCAAGCGGCCAGATATGGTTCATTCACCGGATGAAGAGTCACCGGTAAAATGGGGCCGAAACATTCCCCGATCTGTCAATATGAATGAGATCGGGAAAGCGCTTTTGGAAGCAGTCGATCCGCCCATTCGCTCACTCTATGTATACAATTCGAATCCCGCTGCGGTCGCCCCCAACTCGAACGCAGTCATCCAGGGTCTGTCGAGGGAAGATCTGTTTACAGTTGTCCATGAGCAGATGATGAGTGATACCGCGCTCTACGCGGATATCGTCTTGCCGGCGACGACTCAGATGGAGCATCTGGATCTGATGCGCTCGTATGGCCATCTCTATCTCAATCTGTGTACGCCTGCCATTCCTCCGCTTGGGGAGTCGCGGGCGAATATTGATGTTCTGAATACGCTTGCGAAAGCGATGGGATATATTGAATCGGTATTTGATGAAACTGCGGAAGATGTCATTCGGGGAGCCCTTGAATCAGATCATCCTTATATGGAGGGCATCACCTTAGCGTATCTGCAGGAGCATGGATTTGCGAAACTCCGTACGCCTTCAAATCCATTCGTTCCTTATGCTCGTGAAAGCGGTCATAAATTTGCAACAGCCTCCGGGAAAATTGAACTGTATTCTGAGGCCGCAAAAAGAGACGGCTACGATCCGCTGCCAGTCTACGAACCTGCTTCTGAGAGCGCCGAGGCCAATCCCGAATTGGCTGCATCCTTTCCAATCAATCTGTTATCTCCGGCAGCCCATCATTTTCTGAACTCCACTTTCTCGAATCTTGCGTCTCTGATGAAGAGTGAGAAGGAACCTCGAATATGGATCAATCCAGAAGATGCCACATCACGAGAAATACAGAATGATGATATGCTGCGTGTCTGGAATCGGCGAGGAGAAGTCTATTTGAAGGCAATTGTGAGTGATAATGTAAAGCCGGGAGTTGCATGGTCACCGTCTTTGTGGTGGCATCGAGATAGTCCTGATAATCGTAATGTGAATGCACTTACCTCGGATACACTTACGGATATGGGTGGCGGCTCGACCTTTCATACCAACCTGGTGCAGTTCGCTAAGAAATAGCATTCTTCACTTGGAGATAATTGTTGTTACCGAAGCCCAAATGGTTTCCAGGCCATGCAGTACCTGCCTGTAAGGCCTCCGGCCAACCGTCCTTCGGACGGCATTCCGTCTGAAAGACGACCGCTTTTTCCAGACGGGGGTTTTCAACCTCCGGATCAATTCGGCAAACATCCCCGTCTGAAAGACGACCGCTCTTTCCAGACGGGGGTTTTCAACCTCCGGTTCAATTCGGCAAATGGTACGGACGACCGCTTTTTCCAGACGGGGGTTTTCAACCACGGGATCAATTTGTATAATGTAACTGGAGATCGTTTTTACCAGGCAGAGTTTTCAGCCTCTGCTTTATCGCGATTTAGGGTAAGATAATCAGCGGAAACGAAGTCTTTCTCGAAGGAGTGTCAGATGCGAATAAGCACCGTGAAGAGTGCATTATGGATTGCTGGATCGATTGCGGTTGGAATTGCAGGATGTGGTAAATCGACGCCGACCGGCGGACCAGGGTCTGCTGGCTCGACGACAGAAACCCCGGGTGCATCGGCTAAGAAACTCAAGATTGTTTACATTCCTAAAAATACTGGAAATCCCTATTTCGATGATATTATAAACGGATTCAAAAAAGCGGGTGATGAACTGGGTTATGATTTTACGATGGTCGCTCCTGCCACTACCGAAGCAACCTCTCAGCTTCCATTTATCAAGCAGCAGGTACAGCAGAAAGTGGATGCGATAGCAATATCGGCGAACAGTCCGGATGCCCTGAAACCGGCTCTTAAAGAGGCGATGGGGAAAGGAATTAAAGTTATTGCTGTTAATTCCGATCTGCCCAAAAATGAAGATGCGCGTGATGCCGCCATCCTGCCAACCGATTTCAATGCCATTGGTTCGAGCCAGATTGCCCTGATAAGTGAACTTATAGGTGGCAAGGGTGATTTTGCAATTCTTAGCGCAACTACTGATGCTCCAGATCAAAACTTCTGGATTGATGGCATGAAAGAGGCGCTTAAAGATCCGAAATATAAAGATCTAAAGCTGGTTGAAATAGCTTATGGCAATGATGATCCGCAAAAGAGCCTGCAGGAAGCGCAGAGCCTGCTTATAAAATATCCAAACCTTAAAGGAATTCTTGCTCCCACTTCTGTCGGACTGGCCTCAGCGGCGCAGGCAGTTGAGACCGCCAATGCCAAGGGCCGAGTTCAAGTTACAGGGCTTGGAACACCCAATCAGATGCGCCGATTCGTTCAGAATGGGACCGTCCAGAAGTTTGCTCTCTGGAGTCCATTTGACGAAGGTTATTTGTGCGGTTACCTGCTGGATGGAATGCTGAAAGGAACTATCAAGCCATCTTCCGGCGGAGTTTTCAAAGCTGGAAAACTTGGCGAGAAGAAATTTGGCGATAAAAACAGCATCATCACCGGGCCATCTGTAGTCTTCAATAAATCTAACATCGAACAGTACCATTTTTAAATGAAGCGTTTAGTGAGGAAAGTTTAAACCCCGTCTGGAAAAAGCGGTCGAATTGATCCGGAGGTTGAAAACCCCCGTCTGGAAAAAGCGGACGTCTTTCAGACGAATAGAACGTGCAAGTTTATTGGTCGATCTCGTTAACATTTGCCGGAGGTTGAAAACCCCCGTCTGGAAAAAGCGGACGTCTTTCAGACGGAATGCCGTCCTTCGGACGGTTGGCCGGAGGCCTCACAGGCAGGTCGTTCATGGCCTGGAAACCATTTGGGACTCGCAATTCCGAACCGGCATTTTAGAAACGTGTCTATTAAAAACAATCTGAAAATATGATATACGAGAAGAAACAGATAATCAAAGAGGATGGCCGGATTTTAGTGGCTTATCATTTTCCTCGCTCTGCATCGAACCAACAGGCAGACGCATTTAAAAAGCTGGATGCTGAAACAGTGAAAATCGATACCTCGAAAGCTGAGAAAATTGTCTGAACTCAGATGGAATCCAATTCTGGAAGAGTGGGTTATTACCGCGACACATCGGCAGGATCGTACCTTTTTTCCTCCTGCTGATTACAATCCGTTAGCTCCTACCAAGCCGGGAGGATTCCCAACCGAGATTCCTATTGAAGATTATGAAATTGTAGTTTTTGAAAATAAATTTCCATCTCTCCGTTCGCTTTCGCCCACGATGGCAGTGGAAGGATCCGAACTCATGCCCGTCGCACCGGCACAGGGTATATG
>JBBRDM010000090.1:0-20903 GCA_038203935.1 Chthonomonadales bacterium | reverse complement strand
CGTCTCCCCATTTTGGCAGCTTGCCTTCGTCGAAGTGCGGCGGACGCTTACCGCCATCATACCAGGTCAGCTTCACGGCAGGCAAATCACCGCGTTTGGGAAATTCATAGTTTGCAATAATCCATTTTGCAGTCGTTTCATTGCTCACTTCAGAACCGGTGGCCTCCACTGTGGTTGGATATCTCAGTTTGAGCGCCCAGAACGGCAGGTCCATATAGTGGCAGGCCATATCGGACATTGTACCGCCGCCAAAATCCCACCATCCCCGCCAATTGCCCGGCAGATAAGCAGGGTTATAGTCACGAATCGGGGCCACACCAATCCACTCATTCCAATGTATAGTGGCCGGGACAGGAGGCTTATCCGCAGGATGGCCGGTTCCCGACCATACTTTCCCCACCCATACATGTACTTCACTGACATTGCCAATCACACCGGCTTGAATGAGTTCCACAACACGCCGATAGTTATTGGAAGCGTGTATCTGCGTTCCCATCTGAGTAACTCGATTGTAACGTTTCGCATTTTCTGCGACATGCCGTGCTTCAACTACCGTATGCGTGAGTGGCTTTTCGCAGTAGACATGATGGCCGGACTGCAGAGCGGCAAGTGTGGCAGGCGCGTGCATATGATCCGGGATGGCGACCACCACAGCATCGATATCTTTCTGCTCCAGCAGTTTACGATAATCGTTGTAGGTGGTGGCTCCAGGGAAATCACGGGCCGCTGCCGCCAGGTAGTTATCATCGATATCGCAGACGGCTACTATGTTCTGGCTTTTTACATTGTCGATGGAAAATCGTGCTTGATTCGCAGTTCCGATCATAGCAATGTTCAGTTTTTCGTTCGGTGATTTCGGCGCTGCTGAAACGGTATTTTGAAGCATCGCTCCTGCAGAAAGCATGGAGGCGTTACGAATTATCTCTCTGCGGGTGTATCTATTTGCCATTTTAAGTCTCCAGATCAGGATTATTAAGTGTTATTAATGCGTATAGGTTCAACACGTACAGGGAAAATCCTTTAATTTAAATAACGGGCGTCCGCAGTGCGGTCGCCCCTTATTGGAATTTAATGTTTCACCATCGTTTCCACTTCATCTCCCGATACGTAACCAGTAGCCCAATCTGAAGGCAGATGATAGGGATATTGTGTTTCCTCCCCCGGATAGGGATTTACTGAGCGTTCATGAATGGCGCTCTGAAGCAGTTTAAGGCGAGCTGTTATCCAGTCCTTATCCCAGCTGCCGCTCTCAAGAATCTGCCGTGCACTTCGGAACTCATAATATATGACGCGGCGAAGCGACTGCTTGCGGTTGATATCAGAACCGTGCAGCACCATGATATCGTGCAGGAGTATATCGCCAGGCTCAACTTCCGCAGCTACCATTCCAGGTTTTTCAAAAGTTGGCATTGCCAGATACTCTCTGATACGTTCTCTGGACCAGTGTACACTCTCTGGAACTACCCACACTACGCCGTTGTCAGTAGTGGAATGATCGAGATAGATATCTACATTGAATATCCGATGGCCGGTGCTCCTGTCGAACTCTGCGTCCCGATGCCAGGGAACCGAGGAGCCATTTCCTGGAAGTTTGAAAACGAGCGATTCAAAAGTCGGCACACAGTCCTCTCCAACCATACGAACGGCCAGATCAAGGATAGTCGGGTTCGCCAGCAATCGCAGAGAAGCAGAGTTAGGCTGGGAATGCAGATAAGTCAGATAGTAGGGGACACCTTCTGGTCCGCGATTACACCATTTATCAGCAGGCCCGCCTGCAAGTATCTCCTCTATCAGCCTCTGGCTTTCAGACTGCAGGTTCTTGAGTTCTTCTTTCGGCAGCACACCTTTAAGAATCACATAGCCGTTCTTATCGAAAAATGCGATCTCTTCATCCGTTATTTTTTTCATTTTTCACCTCAGAAAATGTATCTCTCACCGTTTTGATGCTCTGTGTATGCAGTCTCCATGCGCCGCGGACTCGGTATTTGCTGGTGATTTCAGGCGAAGCTAAAGAAGTTATAACTACTCCCTCATCACCCGATGCGTGAATAATATTGCTTTCATCAAGCATCATGCCTACATGGGAAATGTTTCTTGAATGCCTCGACTTTTCTGATCCGAAGAATAAAAGATCACCAGCCGCGTGCGCCTGACCTTCTGGTATCGAATTCCCAAGCGAACATTCTGCCTGAAGATAGGAATCTCGCGGAATATTGAATCCGAAATGGGAGTACATGCGCTGAACGAAACCGGAGCAGTCGAAACCAAAAGGGGACGTTCCTCCCCACAGATATGGAATTCCGACAAATCGAGAAGCAAAAAGAACCAGAGATTTCGTCGAAAATACAGGAAGTTTGTTTATTCCGCGAAGCTTGCGCGGCGCTATCCATCCCGGGCTGCTGTCAGGCAGGCATACCGAACGAAATGATCTCAAATCTGGTCCATAATTTTTTGCCAGCACTTTTGACCCCAATGGAAGTCTGGTGAGCAGTGGGGAACTTACCGAAGGTGCCGTGTATACCTCGGCTATTGCACAAACAATTTGAAGCATATCTGAAATTTGGATTGAGTTGTTACTGTTGAGGAAGGGATCGTCTGGCTCAAGCGGGCGCATATGCCTTCGAATCGCCCAGCCGTGATATCCATCAGAAGTCTGGATTAGAGCTAAATGTTGACATATCTCACGGATTTCTATCTTGTCTCCGCAAACGGCCTGACTTACCAGTTCAGAACTAGAATCTGGCAGCGCATGCAGATTAACAACGTTATGAGTAAGAATCCCAGGGATCGGTCGCATACTGCAAGTTTAGCACTTCGGTCGATTACTGTCAATAAAAGTTTTTATATAATAGGTTCGCGGCACACAGTAGAATGGGGCTGTGAAAGAAATCTAAATGCACCTCACCCAACCCCTCTCCTGCCAGCTCGTTCCTCGCTAAGAGAGGGGCATGCTCGTTTATGTCACAACCCTCTCCCTTTTGAGGGAGACGAGCAAAATGGAAGATGGGGACGTGGTGAGATATTATCTAAGCTGGATACCATACTAACAATGGCCATACCTGTGAGGGACTGGATTTCTATCTATCACTACTCGGAGATAATGGGCGTCGCGCACCAGCGGGAACTCCCGGCGGCGCATAACCGCTTGTAACCGCGCCATTTGTTGGAGTATTTCCACTCGATGTGGATGGTCTCAGGAAAATATACCAGCCTGCACCGCCTAATAATATCACTATAATCACAATTATAAGGCCAGCAGTTTTAGGAGAAAGAGCGGAGTTATTTAAAGAAGGCATAGGATTCTCTCACGATTTCAGATAAGAGGAGAGCAAAGCGGCTCTCCTCTTATAGCTCAACTAACCGCAGGGGTTGATTGTAGGATAGTTATACGGGTGAATTAACTTCACATGCCCATCAGACCAGAGGGACACGGTGCCTTTTGGAAGGGAAGAGAGAGTTTTCGTATCGCTGTGCTCTTGGGCCAGCTTTGAATTTGCAGGGTTGCCGCAGAGATCAAATCCAGGCTGCTCAACATATATGTCGGTCATCAATATGTCTTTTTCTGCAGGATCCGTGGTAAATCCCCACTGATAATATTGAGTTTGTTCGTCTGCTTCGGTTAGCGCTGGAAGCACCCAGTTATTTGTCTTTGTTCCATCGTAGTTCTGAACATTCCAGTCCTTGAACATCCATAAATAGTATCCTGGCTGGCCGCTGTCCCAGGCTTGTTCCGCTGAAATACCATTAAATTTCGACACGTAGTTTGGGCATGCCCAGATAGTCTTATTTTTGATGTAGGGATCGATACCCTTCAGCAGTTCAGGCTGTTTCGCCCAGTAACTATAGTTGATGAGAGGAAATGTTTCATCGTAATCCTGGCTGTACATGCGAAAGCCAAGGCCGATTTGGCGCTGGTTGGAGAGGCAGCTTGCCTGCCGCGCCTTCTCTCTTGCCTGAGCGAATACGGGGAATAAGATTGCAGCGAGAATAGCGATGATTGCAATCACAACGAGAAGCTCAATAAGTGTGAATGCGGAGCGGCGGTCGGTTTTACTAGAGATAAATAGGGCCATGTCGTTCTCCTTGTTATTTGCCTGTGATCAGGCTTGGGTATATGATCGAAAGATAAAATACGATCGGGTGTTATAATACCGACTGTGGTACCGTGTCAAAACGATTTTGGTGCGTCACTACTTTTGCTTTCAAAGCCGGGCCGGTGGAGCTTCTCACGATGAGCTCCGTGCCCACGCAGGTAGAAACATTGTTCAGTGCTGGAGCAGTTCCATCTGCTTTCGCCCGGAAACATTGGATCAACTGTTCCGTAGCCAGGCGACCGATCTTCGCTGTATCGATACGCACTGTAGTCAGCGCTGGATCAGAAAGTTCAGCCAGCAGCAGGTCGTCATGGCCCACAATAGATACATCTTCGGGAACCCGCAGGCCCATCTCACGAACGGCCCTGAGAGCTCCGAGAGCAATGATATCTGTTCGGCAGAAAACTGCAGTTGGGTGCACAGGAGCTGCCAGCAGCCGATGCATTGCTGCGCGTCCACCGCCGGTGGTGGATTCGGTCTCTACGATGAGTTTCGTATCCAGAAAGCCCGCTTCACGCAGTTTTTCCGAATAGATTCGGTGGACGGAATCAGAACAGTTCGATGTTATGAAACCAATGCGTTCATGACCCAGCCTCAGAAGATGCGTCAGGGCGGATATCGCGCCTTCTTCCAAATCGAGCTGTACCGAAGGAAGAGTGCATCCTCCCGGGGATGATACTTGAGTGATTAGAATACAGGGTATATCACGATTCGCAAAATAGTCGAGCGATTCAAGTGGAAAATCGCGGGGGACTACGATTACGACGCCATCCACTGCCCGTCCAAGAATCCACTCTCGCAGCAGTTCAATATCTCCGCCTGGCCTTGGCACCGTGTTTAACAGCAGCCCATATCCCGCTACCTGTGCCGCTTTTTGAACGCCTCGTGCTAGTTCGACGAGATACGGATCTGCGAGTACATCGGCATTTCCAGGATAGTCCAGACCGATAAGCCTGCTGTGTCGCTGTGCAAGTCTCCGCGCAGTCTGGTTCGGCACATATCCTAAAACACGAGCTTCAGAAAGAATTTTTTCTCTGGTGACTTCGCTTATATTACTGCCTTGAGTAAATGCGCGTGATACCGTAGCAGTTGATAATCCCAGCCGTTCAGCGAAATCTTTGATTGTGAGTGTTCGGATATCTTGCATTTTGGAATCGCTTACAATTCATGACTTCATTAAATTTAGATTAATACAAGTTGATTTTGTATACTATACAGCAGTTATTAGGTACTGTCAAGAGGGTGCACGATATTATTTATAAGAATAAAGTAATTATATTGTAAGCGATTACATTTTGAAGCAGCCTATCAACTTACCCCACAACTTCTCTGAATCTCCGATTAGCTTGAGTGCTTGGGATGTGAAAGTAACTTTTTAGCGATGTCATATTCTCCAGCGGAGCTTCTCTTTCGGATTTCCTCGCAAGCTTGCAGCAGAAGGGAGCTGGTTGAGGGGTCAAAATTAATAGGTGGTTGTAAGTCAATACCGTATGCCTTTTTAAACCTCATCAAGCTTTGAAATGGGAAGGAATTCGGCAGCGTCAGCAAGAAACACAATCGTAAGAATAAACTCATCGAGGAGACGAGATGGCACAATCTTTTAATCGATATAATGATGGCAGCAGCAATCCACCACGTTTGAGGATCCAGCACTCCTTGTGGTCTCTCATGAAGCTTCCCATGAACTCTCCGGTAGAATGGACCCTCGATGAGAAGTTTCTACGTGCGAAGAATGCCGGATTCGAAGCGGTGGAATGCTGGCTGACGGATCAGAATGAACGTGAACACAAAGTGGCGCTCGACCGAGCCGGACTAAGGTTAGTTTTGGGACATAGGCCGTTCCATCTTGAGGATGTTCGCAAGACAGTCGATAGAGCAGTCAAACTTGGCGCTGATTATGTTTTTGCCCAGCCCGCAGATGCTTTTGCGGACCTGAATAGTGTCGTAGAGATTTGCACGGAAGGTCGTAAAATAGCCAACGACAAAGGAATGGCCCTGTTTATCGAAACACATCGCAATAACTTTACGGAAAATATTCCTCAAACTTTGCAGCTTATTGATAAAATACCTGACATTCGATTTACAGCAGACCTATCACATTTTGTCGTAGTGGGGGAGTTCTATGGCTGGAAAGAAGAAGGAGCCATTGGCCGTATGCTCCCAATTCTGGAGCGCACCTCCCATATGCACGGCAGAATTTCAAATGGTGAATCGGTGCAGGTGGATGTGGGTGATGGAAGTGCTGGGCCGGCACAGTTCTTTGTCAGGCTCTGGGCAACCGCAATGCGTAACTGGCAGCAGGGAGCTATACCGGGTGATGTATTTCCCTTTGCAAGCGAACTGGGACCTCCGAGATACGCCATAACGCTTCCAGATGGATCGGAGTTCAGTGACAGGTGGGAACAGAGTCTTATCATGAAAAAACTTGCGGAGCAAGCCTGGGAACTGGCAGCTTCTGGTGACGCAATCGAGTGAGCTGAGTACGTATCGTTAAGTTAACTGATTTCGATATCGAGTGAGTGAGATTACATTTTTGGAGAAACAATGCCAGTACTGAGATACTCGCTGGGGCCGATGGATAACAACACCTATATTATTCTGGATGAAGCAACCAGAGATATTGCGGTCGTCGATCCCTCGTTCGACAGCGAAAGCATCTATCCGGAGGTCGAAAAAAATGGATGGAATGTCCGGTATATTCTGAACACGCACGCTCATTTCGATCATATCATCGGGAATGCATGGTGGGTAGAAAAGACAGGGGCGCCGCTCGGCCTTCATCGCGAAGATCTTGAAATACTGAGAGCCCTGCCGAAACAGGGAGAGAAATATGGATTTGAAGTGACTCCCTCGCCGGAGCCGGATTTTTCCCTGGAACATGGAGAATCTATCGCGCTGGGTGAGACTCAAATTGATATCCGTTTTACACCTGGCCACTCTCCCGGCGGGGTGACACTGATTGTGGGCAGCTCTGCAATAGTAGGGGACTGCTTATTTGCGAGAAGTGTTGGCCGGACTGACCTACCAGGCTCTTCGACAGCTGTTTTGATGCACTCCATAAATTCTCAGCTTTTAACTCTGCCGGATGAGACTGAAGTGCTGCCAGGGCATGGGCCTGCAACAACGATCGGGCGTGAGCGGCGCCAGAATCCCTACTTGAAAGTTCAATCATGAAACCGATTCTTGGTGAAAATAACCGTGGATTGAAAGAGTGGGCAGTTGCGTGTGAGGCGCTTCGCGATGGCCGCCAGCTTCTCCTGATTCGCAAGGGAGGCATTCGTGAAGAATCTGGAGTTTTCACCATTCAGGATCGCGAATTTTTCCTGATACCTACCTACGATCATCAAAATCCAAATCAACTTCAGCTACAGTATTTAGAGTCGCTGAACAGATCGCTCGAAACTGTACCGGCACCCGGAATGCTTCGCATTGATACCTATGCTAAAGTGGAAAAAATTCTGACAGCTTCCAACGAAGACCAGCTGTTAGCGGCATCTGCAGAGCATCTCTGGAATCTGGAATATATAAAACTGCGATTCAATTTCAATCCATATGATCCCTTGATGCTGCTGGTTCTTCGAGCATATCGGCTGCCGCAGCCTATCTACCTGGAATTTAGACCGGAATACGGAGGGTGTACGTCCTGGATAACTCTTGGGGAAATCCTGTCGACAAGCGGCGCAGAACCAGCACTTAGCGAAGAGGAATTCAATATTAGGGCATCTGAACTCTGTAATATACTTCAATAAATGCAGTATCATTTATTCTGCCTGTGCATCAATAACGTATGAACTCGATTATCAATCCAGAACATCAATCTGTTATTTTCGATCCTGAAACATGGTTCGACAATCCGTATATTAAACGGGATGCAAGGCGGGATGCAAAACGGAATCAACCGTTCAAAAGCCTTCTCTGGTTATGTGGTGTACTGACGGTTTTATGTTTTGCAGAGTTGTATGGACTCAGTCTGCTGCACAACTCTCACCTGGATCACATATGGATGATAGGCGGAGACCCAATAACCGCATTAGCAGCGGTCTTCTGCGGAATTCATACTCTTTTTATCATCGGAGCTGCTCAGAAACTTACCCTGAGGATGATAACTACTGAGATCTCACAAAATACCTTCTCCAGCCTGATCCTGCTCCCCAGTTCCCCCTTTAAAATGATTTTTCAGTCGGTCTGTTATCCGTGGCTGGCCGGTATGCGCATCGCTTTCATAATGCTGCCCGTCTATCTGATTTTCGTTGGACTTGGCGGTATAAGCTGGTCTGATCTCTGTATGCTGTATCTGGTCTATGCATTGATTTCCTACTCCGTTCCTCGCTGGAATAAACCTGCGCTGGGAGATAGTCTAGCACAAATGCCGGAAAGCGGAGCTCAGCAGTTCACAGCAGCGCTGCGGCAGAATATGAATTCCAGCCAGCCTGCTGGTGGAGTACCAGTTTTCGGGCAGTGGCTTTCGATGTCGATGATGATTCCATTCCTATCGTTGCCGTTGGCGGGCAGCCTGCAGGGAGTTACGAATCTCGCGCGATATATTCCGGAATCGCTGATTGATCTATCCTTCATTTCCTTTCTATCCTGGCCGTTGTTGCTCGCACGAGGGTTGATCGTACCGTTTGACTGGTTTGGGCATCCAGTCATACCGCTGTTTTTTTGTCTGGGTTTCTTTTTACTATCCCGATACTGCCAGATGGTGAAAGTGGTCGAGTTTCTGCAGACAGGCAGCTATCGGGAATTGGCAAATCTTCCAACTTACCAGAGCAGGCAAAACCTTGAAGGCCTTATCAAAATTGGCAGTACTTTAGTTCTCATTGGTTATATATGGAAATGGGGAGTTGAGGATGGCGGGCTGGGATTTATTTCCAGTTTGCCTGCGGGAAGGTTGGCAGGCCAACAGGGAATGCTCCTGGTGATTATGGGAATCACAATGTGGCAGCGCTGCCTCGGTCGAGCGGGCATATTAGGTGGCTGGATCAGAGAATCAGCTTCTGACGGCAATAAAACAGTTTTGCGTCGGGTGCCCTTAAAATCTGCTCTGAGATATCTGCTGATCCCCATATTGAGCGGATTGCTCCTCTACACTTTTTCATGTCTATTAGCACTGCACACTCCATTCCCGCCGGGATTCAGCACCCTATGTATAAAAATTGTGCTTATTGGTATGGCTGGAATGCTCCTGCATTTGGGAGCAAAAGCGGCGCTTGGATCCGTTCTGAGTTTTGCCGGTTATCTGATTCTGCCTGCGGTAATTCTGCGGCCTATTCAGTTTCACAATCTCGGTTATCTGAGTCCATCTCTAGGTTTGATCAATATTGCGAACCATAATCTTTTTCATGCATCGCAAATACTGGGTGCGAACGATCACTGGTGGAAATGGGTACTGTATTGTGGGACGCCAGGCGTCATATTCACTTTTATCGGTGCCGCAATTGCGGTGAGAGCAGTTAAAAAAAGCAGCGCTGAAAAGACGCCATTTGTTGCGGATCCTACCCAAGTCGGCAGCGAAGTATTTCTGGATCAGCAGTCTTCGGATATTTCCGCTTCTGCAAAAGAGGACACACCTCTTGGTTTGGCGATAATAAAATTTATTCAGCGTCTTTCTGATAATGCAGTCATATCCAAACAACTGCGGATAGGGCTGAGAGGAAAGCTGTCCATAAATTCCGTTCAGCGATCAATGCTAATTTTTTTAGGAGTCACAGCAGCAGCCTGGTTTTTCTTTCCTCAAATACCCATAGTGTTTGGTTCCTATATTGCGAATTTACTCTATGGAAATGTTCTGAACATGCGGCAGGGAAGCGCGACTGAAATAGCGGCTGGATTATTGGGCACTTGGTACATTGCGCAGCTGTTTTCAGCAGGCTTGTCCGCAATATCCATTTTACCATTAGTATTTGCTGTCGAACGCGAGAAATCGACACTTGATTTTTTGCTGACTACACCTATGTCCGCTTTCTCGATCGTCTCAGGTAAGGCGAGCGGGCTTTTCATTACAACCAGCCTTGGGGCTGCGGTCATCGCGGTATGGACATTGGTATTATCGTTGGTTTTCGTAACGATTCTGGATCCGATTCATCTTTTGCTCGGCTGGCTGATTATGGCACTGGTAACATTTACGGTCGTTTGCACGATTGGGATGCTGGCAATAGCAGTGGCCAGCTTGCTTCCTAAACTTATAACAATTCGTGGAAGCGCAGTGTTCAATATGTTAATAATTTATGGATTCATGTTCGGTCCGCAAGTGTTGAGAGCGATGAATTTTCAGTTTTTTCCCTTCCAAACCTGGAATAGCCGGCAGATATCTGCCGCGGTGATATCCTTTCTTTTTTTACTAAATGCTCTCTTCTTGATGGTCAGCATTTGGGGAGTTAAAAGAATGCGAAAAGCAGATATTTCGTTTGGAATTACATCTCGAACCAGCTGAACGACGTTATTGGGGGAATATCCCATGCAAAAATCTCACTTTTTACAGGCAGCAACAGCATTATTTGTTCTGTGCGGAATACAACCAGCAGCGCGAGCCACTTACCGAGCAGATTTCTTTAATACAACTCGGCCGCCTTCGATTGCCTTTGATAAAGGCAGCCTTACTTGGACGGTGCGTAACCAGGCAATCGAAAGAGTGCTGCATTTCGATGTTAAAACCGGAGGCCTTAGCACCAAAGTAATCAGAGACCTCCTGCATGGCAGAGAAATACGTCCACAGGCTGATGCTGAAGGCAGCCTCATCTTTTCTGCGCCCATACTTGCTCCTCCTGCCATACTGGATCACTGGAAACTTACGGACAATGCTCCCCCCTCCGAATGGACCCTGGCAGGATATGTGGATGCGGCCTGGCAGAATGCGGCGCTTCCTATTAGGTCGCCCGCATCAGGAGGAACTCGATGGTACCGCTGCCTGGTTCCACGCGGTACGATTCTTGCGAAACACGCCTATTCGCTTCTGCTCGATCACATGCCCTTTGCAAAAGCGGAAGTCTATGTGGATGGTGATCTAATACAGACGATATCGCCAGCGGATCGAGCGGATCAACGCATAATCCAACTGGATCTTCCGGTTATCACGCGAGCGATAGGAATAAAACTAATCACTTCAACTGCTGATGCTCCTCTGTTTAACTCGATGAGCATTGCCGAGGTTGGCAGCGCACCACCTCCCCTTGATCTCAGTAAAGACTGGAAATATATGATTCACAGCGTGAATCTTGGAGGCGAAGGCAGCAAAGTTTTGACGATTGGATTGGATGGATTAAAATCCAATGAGGGTTTCAGCTTTGAAGTGAATTACCAGATATATCCCGGGCAAGAGCCCGTAGTAATAAAATGGTTCAATTTTATCAATCATCGGTCGACACAATTTCTTATACAGCAGGCGCTGCTGGACAGGCTGCCGCTGCAGAGCGAAAAAATAAAAAGGGTGTCCAACACTGCGACATCCGTATCGAACGAATCTACACATGAGGGTTTTGTTGCGGCAGTTTTATCTCCCACTGGTGATGTGCATACGGCAGAATCGAACGATTCCCTGATAGTCGGTGCGCGCCCAAATCTGCTGATGAAAACGGATAAGCCTTCTGAAACTCCCCGAGAACTCATTGGAATGATACACGGCAGCGCGAATGCAGGAGCTTTTTTGCTGCAGCTGTTTGAAGGGCAGCATATAGCGAGAGCGACTCCTGCGAGCATCCCGACTATCTATAGCACTCAGATAGGTTTCGGAAAAGATATAACAGAATCAACCTGCAAATTATTGATTCCAACAGCGGCTTCGCTGGGAATAAAACTTTTTGTTTTGGATAATGGATGGCAGACAAACTCCAGTTCTGGAAGCGGGCTGTATGGAGACTGGATGACGAACCGAAAACCTGACAAATTTCCTCAGGGGCTGCTGGGTATATCTACTCTTGTACGAGAGAATGGCATGCGTTTCGGGCTTTGGACGACCTCTTCTCTTCTGAGCAATGGCTCTCAGGCAGCGACCGAACATCCGGAGTGGCTGATAAAACGCGTAAATGGAGTTTATCAGCCGGGTTCTGAACCGAGTACCATGGAGGCCTGTTTTACCTCGGGATGGGAGGATAACTACTCTCAGTCTATGCTGCAATTGTGCCGTGAGCTGACGGTGGATTTCCTCAAAGTTGGAGGTTCTCCTATCCAGGATGGGTGTATAGATCTTACTCATGAACATCCAATGACGCATACTCAGGCCGCACAGGTGGAGCATTGGGGAATTTTCTGCGAAAAAATGCACAAGCTTTCCCCTCAATTTCTCATCAGCCATAGCACGGATGGGAGTTACTCCGACGTCAGTTCGGAAGATCTAGGGTGGGTATCCCGCAAGATTGATGAGACTTTGCCAGCAAGCGGTATCGCAAATATTCTGCCACGGTCAGAGAGTAATCGGATGGAACTGGAGAACATTGGCCAGTCACGTCCGACATTCACACTTTCCTCAATAGCGCCCTGTCATCTTAGCGAGAGCGGAAATGAGGGACTTCTCGACTACCTGCTTTCCAGCGCAGCAGCATGTACCTGTAATCTTGAAATTTCTGGTCGGCTGGATCAAATTACTCCTGCTGAAAGCGCATTGGTGGCGAAGTGGGTAAAGTGGAACACTGAAAACCGGGAGTGGCTGGCATTTTCTCAGGCTGTTCAACTGAGTGATGGAAACACGGATGGAGTGCTCCACATTCGCCCCGCGCTTCAGAACCGATTTGGATATCTTTGTGTCTGGAATCGATCTGACTCGGCAGTATCGACCTCAGCAGCTTTTAATGCAGAGGATACGCTGGTGAAGCTTGATAATGCTGAGTTCGTGAACTCCATAGATGGCAAAATTATAAATGTAAAGTGGAATGGTGCCTCGCTCACCGTTCCGGTTTCGATGGGCTCTCACTCCTATCAACTGATAGAGATACGGCAGAAGAGATAGGCGCTATTCCAAAAATATCGTTTAACATGCGTTTCTGTGTATTAAAACTTTATTAAAAAACTGAAAAAGAGGATTTCTAAATGGAGAAGCTGCACATTGCAGGACCGATCGTTCAGGTTGCTATCGATGTTCTGAATATCGAAGATGCACTCAAAATTGCTGAGGCAGCCGTAAATGCAGGCGTTGACTGGCTTGAAGTAGGCACGCCTCTGGTGACATTTGCTGGGGTGAGCGCTATTGGAGCGCTCGCGAGAGCTTATCCTAATCTTCCAGTGCTGGCAGATTATAAGATGATGGACGGCGTCCGAAAATATGTTGCAGAGACGGGCAGACAGGGAGGCCGGATCGCCACTATCTGTTCGGTAGCAAGCGACGCCAGCATTCGTGAAGCCGTTCGTGCAAGTAACGATACCGGTGTTGATCTGATCGTAGATCTCTATGCGCATCCAAATGTGGTGCAGCGCGCGGTCGAGCTTGAGGCGATGGGAGTCGATTCCGTCTATGTCCACTGGGGTGCAGATCAGCGCAATGAAGTGAAGGATCATGATCCGTTAACGCACCTGGCTGAGGTTGTGGCAAGTGTCTCGATCCCTGTGGGTGTTGGGACATTCAGCGTTGCTGACGGCGTTCGTGCCATGGAACTCGGAGCGGACATCGTGGTAATAGGCGTGCCGCTCATTCAGGTAAAGGATGTCGAAGGTGCGCTTCGTGAATATGTCAAATTGGCCAAGAACGCTTATAGAAAGTGAGAGAAGATCTTCATCGTTGCCCAATTCAAGTTGTGCCAAGGGCAGAATATAGGCGGTGGTATAATACTCATATAGGAGACACGATTGCCTCGCAAAGATCAGATCCATGAAGCTGTAAAAAATGCACTCGTCAAGGACGGATGGACAATCATCGATGATCCATATAGGATAGTGTACGAGGACACTGATGTCTATGCAGATTTGCGCATATTGAAATCGATATCCGGTACGACAGTTCAGCGTACACTCGTGATTGAAATTAAAGGTTTTTTAGGTGATTCTCCAATGCACAATTTAGAAAATGCACTCGGACAGTATGAACTTTATCGCATCTATCTCAAAAACATTGCACCCACTGAGAAACTCTATCTAGCAATTAGCTCATCTACCTACGAGCAGCAGTTCGTACGACCAGCGTTTGCCATTATCGTTTCCGAAATGAACTTACCGTTACTCGTAGTGGATATTATCAGGGAAGAGGTCGTTCAATGGATAAATTAGACCGCTATCGCAGTATTATCAAAAATTCGTTGACCAATCGGGCAAAACTTATGCGCAGTCAGCCTCTTGAGGGAGAAGAGATTGTATGCATTTTAGACGAAGCAACGGATAACTACCTGGTGCTTCGGTTAGGCTGGATACGTGGTAAACGCCTCAACAGCACCACGCTTCATCTACGTATGCTGAACGATAAAATCAGTATTGAACAGGACTGGACTGATGATTTTATATCTGAACTTACTAATGAAGGTATCTGCCGCGAAGATATAATTTTCCCAAATACTACTCCTCCCGAGCTGAGTTCATATTCGAAATTTCCAGTCTTAGAATCAGTTTAAGGAAATAATTCATGATTCCGGAAATATCTCAGAGTCATCTACACAAATTTGAAACGGATGGCTTTTGTGTGCTGGAAAATGTATTCTCAATTCCAGAGATGGAAGCCCTTTCCAGCGCTATCGAGGTTTATCAGGCAAAACATGAGCAGCGGCTGAGCGAGGTCGGCGTTGAGGGTATTTCGCGGGCGGATGAGATATCGTTCACGTCGCATCTTGCTGAACAGGATGAAGACATTCGTAAATTCTGCGTGCGGCCGGAGTTTGTGGCAATCACCACAACATTTCTCGGCCCGAACACCGATCTCTACTGGAACCAGGCAGTATTCAAAGGCCCCGATGGCAAGGCGCAGTTTCCATGGCATCAGGACGACGGCTATACTCAGGTCACTCCTTCGCCGTATCTCACTTTGTGGCTGGCACTGAACGATGCCACAGTGGAAAACGGCTGCATCTGGGTGCTGCCTGGTTCGCAGAAGAGGGGGCTTGTTGATCATGTCTACTCGCCAATTGGAAAAGTCTGCCACAGCCTGGATGATCCAGATCAGGGTGTTCCAGTCCCTCTGCATGCAGGATCGATCGCCGCATTTCAGTCTCTCACAATGCACAAGAGCGGAGTCAATCACAGTTCTGGGGTTCGTAAAGCCTATATAGTTCAGTATTCACATTCTGGACTGAAAGATGCTCAGACAGGTGAAATTTTCCAGGATAAAATCCCCGTGGCCCGAAATGGAAATGCTGTCTAATCATTCAGCGTGGAGTATAACTGTCTTTCAATTTTTAGCGCCAGCCGCTTTTAAAAGTTGGATGTAATGAATATCGTGCTTTATCTCGGCTGAAGCATGCGATGTTTTTCTTTATTTTTTTTGCTGTTGATATCCATACGAAGCAAAATGAAATGTTCAAGAGCCGGATGGCCTGGATAACTTTTAGGTTTGGTTGACTATGCATATGATTTAAATTATCATCCTGGTTGTATATGCCGCAGAAATAATCTATAGTTTAGAATGATCCTGTAGGAGTAGGTGAGAGATACCGCGATAACCATTCTTTGCCGCCAAAATTGCCGCTGTATTTCCCATCTTGTCTTGCATGTTTGGATCTGCACCTTTTTCCAGCAATAACTTTACAATCTCCAGCTGACCACAGCGAGCTGCAGTCATTAACGCGGTAGTACCGTCTGCTACAATTGCATTCGGCTTTGCGCCTCTATTTAGTAGTGCTGCAACAGTGGCGCCGCTGCCGCCCTCTGCGCAGGCAAAATGCAGAACTGGTACGTTGTCTTTGTTTCGGTCGTTCGGATTCGCCCCATGTTCCAGTAATGCGTTAACTATTTCAGTGTGGCCTTTCGCGGCCGCCATTATTAATGCGGTATAACTGTCGAAGGATTTTAGGCGCGGGTTGGCGTGTCGAGAAAGCAGAATCAATACAATATTGGTATGTCCATTGCTGGCAGCATACATGAGTGCGGTTCTCTTATACTGGTCTCTCGCGTTCGGATTGGCTCCATCAAATAAGGCGACTTTTACATCGCGCTCTTCTCCTTTTTGTGCTGCTGAGATCAAAGCAGATGAGAGTTCATTTCTGCCCGGTCTCGCATGAAGTCCTGCGGCTGAAAGGCATAAAATCAACACACACATACAGAGATTCAATTGAACATGATAACTCCGTTTCATTGAAATGTCACCTTTCATCAAAATAAATAATCGCAGTAAATCCAGCTAAATTTTATTTAGGTTTACCCGGTGGATGTTAGTGTGAAACAGTCAGGTTTACCATTGATCTGTATAGTATCGTCAACTTGAAATCGCTCCATTTCGAGATCCGGCCTCTGCACGTGAACTGTCAGCCGGCTGAATTGTAGAAGCTGGGACGCCCTCTCAAGTGCAGCAGGACATAGTGAACAAGAAGCTCAATCAGGACGAAGGTGAAGCCGATGGTGAGCATTGTTGGAGAAGTGGATTTCGGATCGAACAGCCGAATCGTGAGGCCCATTGGAACACCCAAAATCATACCGGAAACAAACCAAAACGCAATACGTCCGAGCTTCTGTACGAGTGGTGACTTTGGAAGTCGATGCCGGATCAGATTCAGCCATACTATCTCAGCCCAGTGCCCACCGAACGATATCCACAAAATTCCAAAGAATACTGGCGCAAACATCGAATTATGATGTGTTACGAAGCATGTGATAAGAGCTGGTATCAGGGCAATAGAAAAAGTACGTAACAGCGTACTCCGCAGCGGTTCATGAAAACGAACAAATTCGTTGCGCTGAGTATTAACCATAGCATTCAACTCTTGATCATTCATTATTATATTGGAGTTTACCCGATTAAGCGAAGAGATGAAATAGTTTGTGCAGGAGAATGAAAATTTGTCGTAGAATTCATAATCTATGTCAAATACTACGGCAGTACATGATGAGGATATCCTTATGAAGGCACATTTTTATGATAAATCTCTCGAGGGTATTTATGAAGCTGTAGGTGGAATTGAGGTGTTCAGGAGCATCTCCAAACGGTTCCATCACAAGATTGAACAGGACCCCGCTCTCCGAGGTTACTTCCCGAAAAACATGGCCGCTTTGGAAGAGCGACTGGCGCTCTATCTCACAGAGCGAACAGGCGGACCTGCCGAATATGCCTCTGCGCGAGGTAAGAATAGCCTGTTTTGCCGCCACGCGCACCTCGCCATTGGGACGGCAGAGGCAGAGCGCTGGCTGGAACATATGACAGCTTCGTTCGAAGAAGAGGGTGTGAAGGGGGAAGTTTCAACACATCTGTTATCTAATCTCTCCGTACTTGCTGCTACACTCGCCGATCCATTTATCTTGCTTTATCGTCTCCCGGTTGACACCCTGCGCAAGAAGCTCGAGGATGACCCAGCGCCCGCCATCACGAATGACCATGGCAGGAATCTTATCTGTGCCGCTGCGATTGCCTGGGATGTGCCTCGCCTGCGTTTGCTTCTGGAGTTCGGTGCGGATGTAAAGGCGAAAGATGCCGGTGGTCACAATCCACTTTATCGCGCCGCGAACGGTCAGGGCAGCGATGAGGAAGAGGGCCGAGCGGCGGTCGAACTGCTGATCGCTCATGGTGCAAACGTGAATGAAGTCTCCGGTGTAGGCGGCATGACTCCGCTGCACATGTCGGCAAGGCGTGGAACGGCGAAGATCGCTGAGGCGCTTCTAAATGCCGGCGCAGACATCGAGGCGAGGGACAAGAGTGGAGAGACGCCGCTGCGCCGCGCGGTCAACTGCGATAAGGAGCAAGTGGTTGGTCTGCTGTTGAGCAGAGGCGCTAATCCTCGATCAATGGATAAGAAAGGAAGCACACCGATTGATTCAGCGCGAAGCGAGAACGTGCGAAAGTTGATCGCCGCCCGATTATAGTGTGAACCCGAAATCAGACAGTATATTGGAGGAGACTACCTCACCCCCTGCCTCCTCTCCTTCCTATTCCCTCGCAAGCTCGGAGGAGAGGGGGAGCGATTTCGGCGAGGTCAGCTCTTTATTGCTGCTCTCCAGCGTGCGCGTCTCTGTTGATATTTCGGGTCTTTACGCAGACGCTTTATCTCTTTATAATCTATCCACCATCGCTGGCCAGGGCCGTGCGAAACGCCGACTGGCCACCGCGACAGTCGACCTATCCTGCAGTACTCATAGATGGCAGCGACAGATACTCCAAGACAACGCGCTGCTTCCGGTATCATCAGCCAGTTTTTCTGTTCGAATGTGGTTTCTTCCTTGGGTGAAAGAGGGATGGGCGGTTTATACACCCAAGGCTGTTTATGCTGCTCTCTTTCTTTCAGCCTATCGGGAGCATCACGATACTTTTCCACCTGTCGGCGAGATAGCAGGTAACGTCGTTTAATACCAAATTCTCGTTTATATCGAAACACAAAAAACCGGCAGCGGACAAGGCGTGATACTCTCGCAGCCGTTACGTCGAGAATTTTGGCCGCTTCTGTTACCGTGATCCATTCCTCGCTTTGCCAGTGTTCCGGAAGGAAGTGAATACCGATTCGGCGCTTCACACGAGCGATAGTCGCGCGCATCTCCATCACTTCTTCCCAGGAGTAGTAGGCCGGCGTATTCCTCTTCGCGCCTTCGGGCTTCCATTGGTGCAGTTTCCCATGCAGATATAGTCCTCGTACCCCGCTGCGTGTCATTCCCAGATAGTCTGCTGCCTCTCTCGTGGTGATCCAGCCTCCATTGGTATACATTTCGTATTCTCCTTTTTCGCTAATCTCTACTCACTGAGGAATGAGGAAATCAGGAAAAGGGTGGGCGCTCCGATTTTTCGTGTCGGGTTGAGAAAAGAAGGGTAATATATTCTGACTGCGCCGTTAAATATTAGGCGTTATTCGAAAGGAAGTATGAAAAATGACACGCGTGCGAGTTGATTGTTTTACTATCTCGCTGGATGGGTATGGAGCCGGTCCGAATCAGGACCTTGAGAATCCGCTCGGCGTGGGCGGGACAGATTTGCACCCATGGCTAGTATCGACACAAACGTTCCGACGGACCATATTCGGCGCCGATGGCGGCACCACAGGGATCGATGATGACTTCGCTGCCAAAGGCTTCAAGAATGCCGGTGCCTGGATTCTCGGAAGGAACATGTTTGGACCGATTCGCGGTCCCTGGCCCGACATGGAATGGAAAGGCTGGTGGGGGGACAGTCCACCGTATCACGTTCCCGCTTTCATCTTAACTCATCACGCGCGCGAGCCCATCGAGATGGAAGGCGGAACGACATTCTACTTCGTTACGGGTGGAATTCACGAGGCGCTTGACCGGGCGCGCGAGGCAGCCAACGGAATGGATGTACGCATTGGCGGCGGAGTAAACACTATTCAGCAATATCTTCGCACGGGCCTCATCGATGATTTGCACTTCGCTATATCACCGATTCTGCTGGGACAAGGAGAGAGACTGTTCGAGGGGATTGACATGCGCGCACTGGGATACGAATGCGTTCAGGTCGTTGCGTCTGAGAAAGCTACTCATGTCGTACTCCGACACAAAGAGCACAATGGCGCATAACAACTGGTCGCGGCAGTTATCCCTGAAGTGGCCAGCCAAGAGCATATTGTTGGTTTTTTAAGGAGCTCAAGGAAAGACGAGTGTTTCATCGATTGTTAACGGGCCAGGTCCCGGAGGGCCAGCTGCATAAGTCGAGAGCGATGTACAACGGCAATAGAAGCTTACGGTCCGGTATCAGAATCTGACTGGCGTCGCGCGCGCGGATGGGCCGTACTGCTCGGAGTTATGCTGGTTGATAGCGGCATAGTAAATGATTCGCGTTTGGCAGCTGCAGGAGCCGCAACGCTGCAGAGTCTGACTGAAGGCCCGTGATGTAATTTGAACCAGATATTGGATCGAGGAATCACAATACAAAATCGAATGAACGGTTGAAAAAATAAAGTCTTATTCACAAAAATGGGCGGGCCTTTTGGCCCGCCCCGGTGTTTGTTGTTGTTACTTTAGTGATCTATTTCTCCCTGTGGAAGAAGAAGGCTCCGGGCGATACGCGCTCGATGCGGCCCTGGTCTATCAGTTCTCTCAGCAATCGGCTTACGTGCGCTGCACGAAGTCGAGACATATCACTCTGGGAGACACTTCGGCCATCTCGTATGACCTGCCTCTGCCTCACTACAATCGTTTTCTCCTCAACGAGAAGGGAAATCAGTCTGGATAGCGATTCCTGTCGCAATGTATCAATCCTGAATTGATCTCTCATTCTGTCGGGGCTCATTTTTCGTATTTCCATTAAATTCTGCACGGGAAACACCTCACCCTCTCTGCTAATAAAACCTCTGTCACGGCTGGATGTGACAAGAGTGGAACCATTTTTCAGCACGATTCCTAATTTTCTTTTCAAACCTCCACGGAATGCGAGCTTGAAAAGTTTTGGAGCGGCTGCCGGCGCATCCGCCTCAGCGGTTGGAACTGCCCCGATCTCGACCGGCGTGCCGGTGATGTCACTCACTCGAATGTTTTTAAAATCTGTTTCTACTGTCATTTACTTACTCCTTTTAGCCTGCCCACTTTCCGGCTTGGGTGCGATCTCAGGCTGCTTCTATCAAATCTTTAGTGTTAAAAAAAAACCGCTCTGGATATCTCCAGCAGCGGGGCGACACGGTATCAACGCTCTTTGACTATTTCAAAAGAGATGCTGACTAGATTGCATGTTGCGCCTCGACTTGCTGCGAGATTTTTGGATCATCCAGAACTCTATTTCTGGAAAATTTTTGATTTTGTTCAAGAGTGTTTCTC
>JBBRDM010000089.1:0-20920 GCA_038203935.1 Chthonomonadales bacterium | reverse complement strand
ATCGTTAGAGCAGAGTACAAGAGCCGAAATGCACCTCACCCCAACCCCTCCTAGGCGCTCGTATCTCACGGGATAAGAGACAAATGCTTACACTTGAATCTTCCTATTAATCGGCAGACGACGGAGCATCAGCCCAACAGTTTCCCTCGTGCCTCGGAGTGAAGGTGAATCTGTAATTATGACTCTTCTGTTTTCTAATGAAAACTGCTATACCGTTTGCATGGGCACGCAAGGGAGTGTGGGTTGGGTAGATTTTAATCGAATTCATAAACGGAAGTATTAACCTATTTCTTATGCCAGAAATTTTCGACTCTAGACCAGACACTCGCCCTGGATGCCGGTGGAAGATATTTTACAAACTCAGGGCCATAACGTTTGCTCAGCAGCCTGCTGTCCAGGATACAGACAATTCCATGGTCGGTTTTCGTCCTTATCAGTCGGCCAAAGCCTTGCTTCAGCTTTATCTGCGCCTGCGGAATAGCAAAATCTCTAAACCAGTCGCCGCCAGCCGCAGTGATCGCCTCTGTGCGAGCCTTCGTGATGGGAGAGTCTGGAACTGCAAACGGCAGGCGGTCTATCACCACGCACGAAAGCGCTTCCCCTTGAACATCCACACCTTCCCAAAAAGACTGCAGCCCGAGCAAACACCCATTTCCACTCTCCTTAAATGCCTGAATCAGTTTCCCTGAGGGCATTTCACCCTGCTTGAACAGGGGGTAAGGCAGAGCGCTGTGAAGCCGCTCATAAACGGTGTTCATCATCTTGCGTGAGGTAAACAACAGGAATGCCCGTCCTTCGCTTAGGCGCACCAGTCGTTCAATTTCATCGGCTGCTCCCTGGGCATATTCTGGTTCAGGGCTTGGGGCGAGGAGATGCCCGGGCACGTAGAGCATCGCCTGTTTTTTGTAATCGAAGGGGCTTCCCACAATCGTTTCGACCGCATCTTCCGGAATCCCAAGCCGCGACCTAAGATACGAAAACGTTCCAGAATTGGCAAGCGTCGCCGAGGTGAGTGTCACGGATCCTTTTTTTTCTGCCATTCTCGACCAGAGGTTTTCTTCCAGCGGTTTTACTACGGAAATCGGAGTCAAGTGCAGGGTAACTCTGCGTTCCTTATTCTCATTACGCCCATAGAATCCAATCTCAGCCCAGCGAATATAGTTCTCAGCTTGGGCGAAGAAAAGAACGTGCATCTCCTCCTGGGCGCGTTTGCATAGCCTGGCCATTCCTTCCAGACGCTCTTTCCAGGCCTCGTCCTCCTTACCGATATCTATGAGTTCATCGTGCAGAAATCCTATAGCATTGCAAGTCTCTTTTACCAGCTGTTCCACCAGGGCTAGCTGCTCCCCATCCAGAACATCAAGAAAGAAAAATTCGCTTTTTTCAGTCTGGAGGAATGGAGTGAATAGACGAATACTCAGCTGTTCGATTCCACTCAGGCGATCTTTGTCGATATCTACACCGCGTAAATGCTTTAAACGCTCCATCAGTATATGCAGCCGCTTTGAACTGAACTCAATTCCGAAAGTGCTTGTAGCAACTTCTTCAACATGGTGCGCTTCATCCAGCACTACATTGCTGTACTCTGGAATGATACCTGTTACACCTTCCTGGCCTCGCATCGCCAGATCGCTGAAGAAAAGCGCATGGTTTGCCACTATGAGATTGCTTTCCTGTGCTTCTCGCCGCATCTTGTAGTAGTGGCAGTCTCCGTAAAATCCGCACTCCTGTCCTCTGCAGGTCTCCGGAGTGGAGGTGATTTCGTACCAGTTCGGATAAGCGAACGGCAAATCCGCCAGATCGCCAGAGCAGTTTTTTGCATTTGCCCATTTCTGTATTCGATCAAAACCCGGGTCGGTCGCCATGAATATATCTGTGCGTGCATTCTCCAGTTCCTGCTTACATAAAAAATTGCCGCGCCCCTTCATGAGGGTTGCTTTCAATTTTCCTTTCATCTCAGGGAACAGGCTCATTGCCAGCGGAATATCCTTTTCCATGAGCTGGTTTTGAAGATTGATCGTGTGCGTGCTGATTACCGTTTTCCTGCCATCAATAGCAGATCGGATCGCCGGGATCAGGTAGGCCATCGTTTTGCCTACGCCCGTTCCCGCTTCATTCAGGCTGGGTTTCCCAAAGTGAATTCCGCGCTCGATCGCATCCGCTACCTGGAGCTGTTCCGAGCGTGGTTCAAAGCCAGGTAATTTGCTGCACAGCCTTCCGCCTTCGCCTAGAAAATCTTCGAGGGAAAGTTCTTGAAGTGCCGCAATTTCAGCGCTTATCTCGTTGTCCGGGCAGTCACCAGGAAAAGGCGGACGATCTTCTGATAGTGAGGGCATAGCACAAAATCTTTCCAATGAGTAGAATTATGTTGAGTAAACATTATACGCTACACAAAAATAGATTGCAAGCGGAAAGTGAGATGAAAAAAGAGCTGAAAAAATTACCAGTTAATTGCTACAGATAGCATATAACATGCTCACAGATAGTAATAATAACCGAAATTTAATAGTAAAACCATGATTTACCGTTGATTTACTTATGCGTTTCACCAAAATGTGTGGTATTATTTAATTGCTGTACAGTAACTGGATAGCGAGTGCCATATTTCTTTAAATGTTATGCACATATCCGAAGGAGACCCATTGAAAAAATCTGTTCATTCAAGATCAGGATTTACACTGATCGAACTGCTCGTAGTCATCGCAATTATAGCGATTCTCGCCGCAATTCTTTTCCCGGTATTCGCACGTGCCCGTGAGCAGGCTCGTAAAACGGTATGCCTCTCCAATCTGAAACAGATCGGTCTGGCTTCGCTTATGTATGTTCAGGACTACGATGAAACATTTCCCTGGCTGGTGATGCAGGGCGGTGGAAGAAGCGGAGTCGACACCAGCACGGGCATTACAAATGCGGGCGCATCTGCGGGTCCTCCTAATCTTCAGGGCGTACGCGGCCTTTTTATGGAATATGCGTTCCAGCCTTATGTCAAGAATACTGGAATGTTCATCTGCCCGGACCAGGGTGGTAAAATTGCACTGGGAGCCGATGGCCTGCCGCTCAATTCTGGCGGTTACGCTTATAGCTATGCTGGTATTGGGGCCGTTCCTTCAGGCAGGGCCGATACGCTGGAGCTGTTCGTACGCTATGCGCCTCAGCTGGATGCAATCCTCACTCTGGGCCTGACTGCCGCGCAGAAGACTGGTAATCCTCAGGACTTCGCGATTGCAGGGCAGTCTATGTCCAAAGCAAGCTCCCCTTCCGATGTTCAGGTTGCATTCTGCAACACCTACGGAATTCACCAGGGCTACCCGGACGCCGATGTAGTGCCGAATATCCCGGGACTGAACCCCAACCCAGGTGCAAAAAATCTGGCTGGCGGTACCCTTGGCGTCTACGTAGACGGTCATGCGAAATACAAAACAGGAAAGTTTGCAGATCTGTATAAAAACTTCCTGCGTCCTCTAAGCCAGTAATTATAACAATCAAAAAGAGCGGGCTCAGCCCGCTCTTTTTGATTTGTTCTGGCAGGAGTCAGAAAACTCTCGTCAGAAAAACCAGCGTCCTTCAGATATAGGATACGTTCGGAAGAATTAAAATATTCGCTAAAAAGAGCTGTCTTTTACAGGCACCTTTTTCAGCCAGTGCGTTGGAATTAGCTTTATAATATACTGGAGAAGTAATGAAGAAAGAGTTGAATCCCGCTTTGATAGGCTTAGTTTTAGCAGTGGTAATAGTGATAGCTGGTTTTATATTTTGGAAGGGCAGCCAGCCCGCAAAGAATCCGCCCGGTGGTATGTTTGGGAGCGCGGAAGAGAATATTCCAAAAGGTAAATAGATTCTATACCAGTGCGTTTCGAAATTGAGATAAGCCAGTTAGTTCCTCTTTCAATACTGTGGGTGTTTAAAAGGAGTGGTGCTCATGCAACGGAAAACGTCCGGATTTACACTTATCGAACTGCTTGTGGTCATCGCAATTATAGCGATTCTTGCTGCTATTCTGTTTCCAGTGTTTGCCCAGGCCAGAGAATCTGCTCGAAGGTCTGCCTGCCTCAGCAACACCAAGCAGATTGGGCTGGCGATGCTGATGTACCTGAATGATTATGACGAGACTACCCCTTCCGCGTTCTACTTTTTCGATACGGGATCACGCGTCGATGTGTTCATGACGCTTCAGCCGTACATCAAAAATCTCCAGGTGTTCTACTGTCCCGATCGCAGTGATGAATCGGATTCCTGTTCGTTCACGGTTCCGGCTGGATACCCTGCAAACTCGAGGAAGTGTATTGGGTATGGCTACAACTGGGGGTTTCTGCCGTATGCCGGCGGGGGCCTGCTGGCGCCTTCTTTCACATCCGCTGATGGGAATACCGAGGTGGAGCCGGGCGTCTCTATCGCAATCGTCGATCGGCCAGCCGAAATGGCTGCTTTTGCAGACACCACCAATCATCCGAGATATTCCATGTCTGCCATAGGCTCTATCCTGGATATCGCGGTGATGGGAAGCGGTGTCACCTCGAACTCGGCGATTCGGCACGGCGGCAAATTCAATGTGAATTTTACGGATGGCCACGCAAAGTCGGTTCCTTTCAAAGGGGCGACTATCAACGGACTTCCCTACTATCTGGGAGTGCCGGCGAACGATTCGCAGCGTATGATGTTCTGCAGCAGCGCGGATGCCATCGTCGATACTTCTGATCCTGCCTCACCGGCTCCGCTGCCTTACGGCAAAATACCCTGTTCAGAAGTTCTTAAACTGCCGGATGCTCCGGGAGTTGTTACGTGGTGGACTAACTAATATCCATGGAGCCCTGCTGGAAAACCAAAGCAGGGCACCAGGTAATTTTCAGCATTTGAGTCTACTCCAGTTCCTCTGAACTCTCCAGGGTAACAATACTTTCCGGATCTTTGCGGAGATTACGATGATCGTTAGTCACTTCCTGCCCTCCTCGTTTCGCCGCATCCAGAGCCTTACCTGAAAACTCGCCGCTTCCTCCATTCACACTCACTCCGTAGCGTTTCAGACCGATAGCAGCCGCAAGGCGAACAGGAAATGAGATCTGCCGCGTTTTATTTCCCTTGATCTCTGGTGATAAAATATAGGCTCTATCTTTAGAAAGTTTAAGCAGCAGCGGCTGGCTTTGATCCTCTGCAACCAGAGATAGGGCTAAAGCAGCAGCGGCGCGTATAAGATACTTATCGCTCTGAACACCTTCGATGAGTTCCTTCATCAGCAGTTTTCTCTCCCCTACCGAAAGTCCGTACTCATGCAGCGGAGGAAAAAATGCATGATGTCCACAGTCCGGCGGATCAGCAGATCGATTTTGAAAACCGACTATTCCCAGGCCAGCGACAGCGCGGCTTCTCAGAAATGTATCGTCGCTGTTGGCTAGGTGAAGCAGGTAGGGCAGCAGGCGAGGATTAGCATGATGCGAAAGTATATCTGCGGCAGCATACCAGTAATTTGCAAATCCTTTCAGGCTTTCTGGAGCCTGAAGAATCCCGAGGCAGACCCGCTCTATATCGACACCGGAGGCTCTTACAAATTGATAGGGTGATATATCGTGGCGCGTTTTATCTGCACCGGAAGCCAGTACCAGCGAGATGCCTAGTGCGATAGCCTCTTTTTTGCGCCCTGAACGTTTTGCAGTCTGCCAGGCAGAATGACGTAACTGATAATCGTCCTCTGCTTCACGGAGAATAAGATCGCGCTTATTCGGATCGGTTTTATTATCCTTAATATCCTGCGAAAGTGAGAATAGTCGATGCTGCTCCCATCCAGAATACCAGGTCAAGCCGGAGACAGCTGCCGCATAGACGGTGTCCTCAGTAAGCCGTTCCCCGTGCCATTTGAGCTTAGTTTGAACCTGTTGGAACTCATCATCGAACAGCAGATTTATCTCCTGGGATGTGCCTGAGCTGCTCTGAAGCGTAGGATTTGCATGTGTGCCAGACAATGAACACATGGGGCAGCATATTATCAGGAATGCACAGACAGACATTCGGGCGGACAAGTTTGTCCGCAAACAGGCAATCATAAAGCTGTATCCTTTGATATTGGAGGTTTCATTGATTAGTCAAAAATACCAGGCTGAGGTTACACGAGTCAGCTCACATCACGCTTCTGGAAGAAGAATGCACCCAGTAAAAATATTGCGGCGGTGTAGCAGATTACATAGACTACATCGAGGTGCCCGAAGTGGAGATGGTCTGTCCCCCATGTCTGAATAAACTGCGAGGATGCCCAGCCGGGCCCTCTTGAGGGCAAAATGATATCCTGTGTGGTATGTTCCACCCACCAGGCAATGTATCCCTGAGGTACGACCATTCCAGCGACATCGGCGAGCACGTTTAACGAATGCACTTCATAGGCGCTGCCTAACGCGTTAAATATGCCATCGAACCAGGAGAATGCACAAAGCGAGAGAGCTATAGCGGAGCCGGTAAGCCGCTGAGTTACGGTTGAAAGGCTGAGTGAGAGCGTACAGATGACCAGCGGTCCCATAGCCAGGACAGGGCCGGCGTACAGGATTCTAATATAGTCTATTTTCATTTGAAAGGAGATGGAGGCCCAGACAAGAGTTGTCCAGAGCAGAACGCTGAGAATTAGAATTACATTCAGGCCGATCCATTTTCCAAGTAGAATCTGCCAGCGGGGCATCGGTTTCGGCAGGATAACCGAAAGCACTCCTCTTTCGATCTCACTGGAGATGGCGCCGCCAGCCATTAAAACTGCGAAGAGCGCTCCCAGAGATTTAATGGAGAACAGGCAGAGCTGGGTGATAAAACTGCGCGCCTGCGGATATCGGACAGCATATTGCATTTCATTCATTCTGCCGATATTCACCGCATGCCGCATATTGATATGTATTACAACCAGCAGAAGAGATAGCCCGAGAATCATAAAACCCATCAGGAGCGATCCGAGGAACGTTTTGCGCCGGACTGCCTCTTTGATGGTAAGTCCTGCGATTATAAAAGCAGACATAAAAAAGTTATCCTACTCAGCTAAAGTCTGTACTGGATATGCGCGAATCATTTCATCAACTGTTACTATCGTAAGATCATTTTCTAATGCCTGACAAATTAGCATTCGATCAAAGGGGTCACGATGAAGTGAGGGCAGATTATTAAGGTGTCGTAAATCTAATTCGTTTAATACGAGAGTTGCAATAGCATGTTTTTCTCGCTGAACCGGCAGTTCAAGTTCAGGCGGCCTAGGCATTGGTAATTTGCCAAGATGATATTTAATACTTGCTTCCCATATTGATACCACGCTCAGATAGACTGCATTATCCGGATTTCTTAAAATTATTTTCAAATTCTCGGAAAGTTGTTTATCGCCCTGAATATACCAGAGAAATATATGAGTATCCAGTAGGAACTTCATCGGCCCTCAAAATCCCTCAGGATTTCCTCGGACAGAGGGGCATCAAAATCTACTGGTACCGTAAACTGACCTGCACATAATCCGAACGGCCTCAATTTTGTATGTTTCGGAGCTACCGGCTTAATTTCAGCGACAGGAGTATCCCCCTCAACTATAAGGAGAGTCTCACCTTCACTGACCTGCCGCAGATAAACTGAAAAATCACGCTGCATTTCATCGCTGCTAATCGTTTTCATAGCCATAGTATACCAATACCCTGCAAAACACACAAGTCCGAACGCGTCCAGGAAGCGAATGAATGAGCTAAATGGGTGTATTTCGAAAAATCAGGCAGTAGCTGTGATCGTATCCGTAACCACAGGCAGGCTCCCATTCGATCACGATCTCTCTCGAATTTTACCACTTCTCCAATCGCCGCAGCTATTTCCCATGCCAAAGTTGGCTGGCCGTTGTTTCCGATTAGATTCGCCGCCGCAACTACCATGAGAGCATCAGGCTTCATGATTTGTTTCAACTGGGAATATATACTTTGAATAGTTTCGAGATAGGCACTGTATCCGCAGCCTGTTTGCTTATACGCTGTGAACAGTTCCTGGGTATCCTCTTTATTCATAACGGGAGATGAAGTCGGGGAAAAATCGATTTGCGGCAAATCAAAACTACCGATATTTCGGGCATCACCGCAAAATTGATCTGATGGATTCTGAAGTTTTGATTGAATATATCTTGCCCGGGCCGGATCTATTTCTATACAATACGGAATTCTTCCAATGGCATCTGAACAAAATAGTGAGGTGCCAAACCCCGCAAATGGATCAAATATGGCATCCCCCACTTGAGTATATTCCTGAATGAAATGCGCCGCGAAGGAATATGAAAACCGAACCTCTTCACTTCTGAATTCGAACGGTAAGTCGGTATTTTTTCATTGCTAAAGCAGAGATACGATTTCATAGTGTGCTCCAGAGCAGCATCGAACTAATATTGTAATAGATAGACATGGAAATGGAAGTTTAACAGGAAAACCAGGATCCAATAAATAAACCTATGCGCAAAAACTGTGATTAATCGAGGATGAAAATGTTTTTCTTCTTACTGCCGGTTGTAATAGGTATGATATCAAAGAATAACCTGGATGGTGTGACAATACATGTGGATAGTACTCCGCATAAAATCGTGACGGATGCCGGTGCGGGAGGATATCAGGCATTTCCGGATATCTGCCGACTAAAAAATGGGGATCTATTCTGCGTTTTCTATGCGGGTTATGCGCATGTTTCACAGCCATCCGCTCAACTGCCGAATGGCGGCAGAATCTGTGCAGTGCGTTCTGCGGATGACGGCGCCTCCTGGAGCAGTACTGAGATAGTAGTGGATACTCCATTGGATGACCGCGATCCTTCTATTACATGCCTGCCTGATGGAACTCTTCTGTGTAATTTTTTCACTTATGACAAAAACGGCGCTTGTGATACCTGCGTGGTTCGCTCAAAAAATGGTGGCAAATCTTGGAGTGAGCCTGAATTTGCTGCTCTCTCATTCGCGACTTCCAGCCCGATTCGCCGCCTGCGCTCCGGCAGGCTGATTCTTCCGGTTTACACGGTAGATGGGAATGGAAAACGTGCCTACAGTGCAGTCTGCCTATCGGATGACAGCGGTAAAAGCTGGAGTTCGCCTCGACCGATTGGTCTGCATGCGGGCAAAACTCTGGATGAAACTGATATTTTTGAACGCAAAGATGGCTCTCTGCTGGCTGTTATTCGGGAAGTGATGTGCGGTGCTATTTCTAAGGATGGAGGCAAAACCTGGGGGGATGTGTATGATTTGGGCTTCCCCGGTCACTGTCCGTATCTGCTGCAGACCCCTGAGGGAGTGCTCCTGATGGCGCATCGTTTACCCATGACATCATTACACTACAGCGCCGACGAGGGGCGTACATGGAACGGACCCATCTTGATCGATTCAGTGATTGGAGCGTATCCAAGCATGGTGATGAAAAAAGATGGGAGCGTCCTTTGTGTCTATTACGAAGAAGGCGCTAACTCCGCGATACGCGGAGTAACAATTCGTGTCAGCAGGCAGAATCATGATTGATTATGCTTAGAATCAATCATGATTCTATAAACCTGCGGCGAAATAATAGAATCATGTGCATACGGTCGTAGTTATCCTATATGATATGATAGGAATCAAAAGATTTATACTCTTCTACGACGCATTTGATGAACGAATATTACTGTACTAAAAAGAGAGACTATCCAGCAGCTGCTCTCTGGCTCGGGTACTGTTTGTAAATTGTTCAAGTTAAAATCTACTTCTGCTAAAAGATCTCCCGTGTCGGCATTCAACACCTGAATAAAACCAGTTCTCACATTAAATGCACTGAGATCAGGAGCTGTCAGTGGCAAGTCTGTAGAGGAGAGAGCGGTTCCAGTTGGATCACTCAAAATGAATCCAATATTAGGATACGACGGTGGAGTATTTATCAGTGATGGGTCATCCAAAGGCAAAAAAGAGTCGGGATACTGCGCAGGCTGAAACATGACGAAAATATCGCCGTTCACTGGATCATCATTAGTAATACTGATATTTAAGAATGGAAACGGAGAGACACCATTCAATTTTGCTGAACCTGCTCGCAGCAAAGTACCCAGTGGGCGAAATAATGGATCAAACAAATATACATAATTTGATGTATTCGGCTGAGAGGTATCGACAAAGGTTGGTTCATTAGAAAAAGTAGTAACCCCGCTCACTGCATCGCCAAGCTTTATAGAGCCATTAGTTATGTTGAGAGGATCGAAAACACTGGATACTTCGCCTGAAAACCCAAATTTTATCAACTGTGAATGAACTTGAGCAGGATAGAAAATTAAAAAAGCTAAAATGGTGCAGGTGAGATAGCATATGGACTTGACTGTTGAACGCTTCATTATTCACTCCTTTTGTCTGTACAATTCGAAGAGTTAAAGCTATTTTACAACCGGCGTCAATTGCTGTTCATTCATTTTGCAGAACCATTATATCGGGGAGGCAAATTTTTGTCAATTTATTTTCTCACTGATTTTTTACAGTATATGATTTTGAGGAATTATGCATGATTTCACTAACTTCTCTATTGATAATCTTTCATCTTCTCCCGCTGATTTCATTTCAACAATCAGCTGCTCTAATACACACTGAAGCGGGAACCGGGCATGCAGGCTACTCTGGTGATGGCGGCCTCGCATCGAAAGCTGCGTTGAATGAACCCTTCGATATCTGTTTTGGGCCACATAATGAGATGTATATCGCAGATGCGTCCAATCACTGCATTCGGCGCGTAGATCAGAAGTCCGGACTGATTACAACTGTGGCTGGCTGCGGCAGTAAAGGATATTCCGGGGATGGGGGAGGGGCGACTATAGCAAAAATGAATGAACCCTACGGTGTCGCAGCAGATTCACGCGGAAATCTTTTTATCGTAGATCGGCTCAATGCGGCAGTTCGTTATGTGGATGCGAAGACAGGAATAATCTCGACGTTGGCTGGAAACGGCACATCAGGATATAAGGGCGACGGCGAGCCGGCTAAATTTGCGCAGCTTAAAGAACCGAACGGGCTGGCTCTCGATGCGCGTGGAAACCTGTATATTGCGGATGTATCGGATAATCGTATTCGAAAAGTGGATTTAAAAACAAAAATTATCACCACCATTTGCGGCACGGGAATCAGAAAGTTTTCTGGAGATGGCGGCCTTGCGGTGCATGCTTCCATTGATGGAGCGCGAGCTGTGGACGTGGATAGATCAGGAAATATCTATATCTGTGAACGCGAGGGTAATCGCATTCGCAAAATAGATATCCATTCTGGGAATATTCACACGATTGCAGGAACTGGCGCAGCAGGTTACTCTGGTGATAATGGGCCGGCACTGCAGGCAGCTTTAAATGAACCAAAATGGGTCTCGGTTGATGCGTATGGCAATGTTTTTGTAGTGGATACAGAAAACCACTGTATTCGCCGAATTGATCAGAAAACCGGCATTATCACCACGGTAGCAGGTGACGGGAAACAGGGGGAAAGCGGCGATGGCAGCGCTGCAAAAGAAGCGCGCATGAATCGGCCGCACGGCTGCGTTGTCCACCATGGAATCCTCTACATCGCCGATACTGAAAATCATCGCGTTCGCGCCTGCAAATTAGATGCATATAAGTGACCAATGAGTTCGCTCCGCACAGCTATCTCAGTAGATTCTGAATGTTATTATTTTACACTTTCGGATTTTTTACTGTTAGATAAGTATAGCCGAGCGGCGGAATCGTTATGGTAACCACGGCTTCGCCCCTGTTATTCAGTTTTATGTGCTGTATTTTACCGCTATCTGTCTGGATTAGCGCTGAATCCTTCAGGCCGGTATAGTAGAGAGGCAGAGTGATCGTCTTTTTGATGGTCTCATGAAGCGGGTTATAAAGAATTGCCAGGCCGCTTTCCCCAAGGGTTGAGTTTACATGCAGCAGGCCGTCGTAGTCGCGGCCATCCGGGCGGCGAAGATGGATGACATCCGATTCCAGAATGGCCCGATGCTTTTTGTAAAAATCGACCCACTTCTTGACTACTGCCTTGGTGTTGTCGGTATCAAAGAGCCGGGGACCGCGGTAACAGGCCTGCACACCTGCCATGAAGTTCTGCATCAGATGCTTCTCGTAGTATTCCAGGTGCTCGTGCAGCGGCTCCAGTGTCGCTGAGTCTCCGCCGCCCTGATACTCCACCAGCGGAACAAACATCCAGCCCATGCTGGGGGTTTTGCTCCAGGTGCCGTCGAAGATATTCTGGCGTGCAAGAATAATCTGCCGCTCACGGGGCAGCGACCAGTTCACTTCTCGATAGCCCATGCCCGTCTTGCTCGATCCGCTCAGGAAATACCAGTCCGGAACATTCAGATAGACCCCTCGTCCGCGGCACCAGTGATAGAAATCAGTAATTTTTTTCCACTGTTTCCATTGTGAATCCTCCAGCCCTTCGTGTCCGGGATGGACGGTGGAAGCGCATACGTCGCCGGGATACGAACCGTCGTGCTCCAGAATTCCCAGACCAGTTTCCTGGATAAAGCTGTAGAGTTTTGTGAAATAGCCTTCGCCCCATTTGCTGCAGAGGCAGGGAGATTCGCCAAAAATGGCATCTCCATGTTTGCCAGTTTTCGGATTGATCGCATCGTTTTCATCATCAACTCGGCGGCTGGCCAGCAGAGAGTATCCGCCCAGTTCGATATTTTTGCTGTTAGCATAAGCGACTAAATCTTTGATTTGATCACGGTAGGCTGGATCAGTGTTCTCGATATCGAATCCGCTGCCGAAACTCAGTATTACCATCTCAAATCCAACTTCTGCACACTGATCGATGGCCAGACGAACTGCTTTGGGATCGGCGGAGCGAGCGTGCATCAGAATAGGATTCTCCGCCACCCAGGGCGCAATGGTTCGGTAAAATCGGCGCGTTTCAAGAGATTTCCGCTCTCTGTCGGAAGAGTCGTAGACCAGCTCGTGGGTTCGGAATGTCTCAAACGTTCCTTTATCAGGAATGAGCTGATTAGGGCCAATGGGCGGTTTGCTGTGGAGCAGGCACGGTGTTTCAAGGCGGTAGTTGACCTGGGTGGTGTACTGCGGATCCGGCTCCCAGAAGGTGGTCTTGTTGGCGCTGTTGGGGTCCATCCCGATGAATTCGTAGTCGCTCTCCACCAGCATATCCGGATGCTCCCAATGCCCAGGCCGCTCCACGTTCGAATCGTATTCCACCAAGGCGAGCAGTTCATTGATGAAGGTATTGAGTCGTACCGGTCTGCCGGAATCGTTTCGGATAGTGATCCACTTGGTGATAAGCGGGATGTTATCGAACATTTCGTAGTGAATCTGGACAGTGACGCCTTTTAGATCTCCGGCTGGAGCTTCGAATTTCAGGGTGAGCGCAGTTCCCGCAGGTGGCCAGGCTAATTTATTAGTCCCAAATTTACGTTTCCAGGCAAATCGTTCCAGAGTCGGGCCTGTCTCAAAACCTGTAAAGTGAAATGAGTTCGGGTTTGCCGTCATAGCATCCAGCCACTCGGGACGCAGATAGGCATAGTCCGGCTGGCCATCAAGCCCGCCAATACCATATTTCCTGCCATCAAATTCGAGAATCGCTTCCGGTTTCACTCCGCGCAGAATGGATGAACCCGTCATGAGATTATCGAAGGAGACAGTCGCCGCATCCGGCGTAATGCGCCAGCTCCGCTGGATGAGTCCATTCGAAAGCATCAGTTCTTTGCCGTTGGCCGATTTGGTCAGATGCGCGATTTTACCTGAGGGATGGAGCAGCCAGTCTTCGGTAGCGGCAGCAGGGGTTTTGGTGCTGGTAACTGGAATATTATCGAGCTGATTTGCCAGAGCGGCTGATAAACCCGAAAAAGTGCTGGTGAGAATGGACATGAGTGTGAATGCCTTTAGCGTTCGGCGTAAAAAAATCATGAATTGCTGCTTTCAGTAGAGGATAGCATAAGATGTATAACTGTAGGTGCACGGAAATTATTTGATGGCACCTTCAGCGGAAGTACCATTGTACAGGAGCGGCGTCCGGGAGTCAACTATAGACGTTGTAGGTCAGTGGAGAATTTGTACGGAAATATTAAAAATGTTGGCATCGCATGGAGCATAAGCCGTAAAGCAACCGTGGAGACAAAGCCGAAATACAGTTTCTACAATTAAAGGGGATGGATTAATCGTTTTAGTTAATATACAAAAGAACAAACTCGTGCTGCACTATTCAACTGGATTGAAGTCTGGTATAACAACATACGCCCGCATTCATCCCTTGGATATCAGAGTCCGGTACAATTTGAGAAACGACATCGACAACGGCATCAAACTGAAGCGATAGCCGCTTAACCTTCTGTACATAAAACGGTCGAGGACTAAGATTTGTTACGGCATCATCAATACGCATAGCAGCATCTTCTCTAATTCTTTACGAGTAATTATTAAGGATAAATTTAATCGACATGCCTGAAGAAGATTTAATTAAGATGATAAAAGATTGTTTTCATGATGTGGTCTATCCGGGCGATGATTATCTTATGAGAACTGATATATATGATTATGATGTCCCAAAATATTATGAATTGCTGCACGGTAGAAGCTGGGAAGATGTGTTGGAGATGCTGTTGAAGTTCGAATTAAGTGAACTATTATTTTACCAACATATAGATATTTGGATGACCGCTAAAGCAAGGCATTATTACATGCCTACTTTTCTGATTTTGATATTGGAATACAAGGCCGATATCTTTGCAGAAAATTTCATTTTCAGTCTCAAACCTCGTAAGAAAAGTGAACTAGGATATCGTCAATTTACTAGTTTGCTAAAACTACTCACTACTCAACAACAGAAAGTTGTCGCAATGACGGTTTTAAAATGGTGTTCAGATAGTGAGTTTTTTGAAAGTACCATACAGTTTTGGCGTCAGAAGTTGTAGAAATAAAATGCTACTGAAATGGCAAATGATTAAGTTATGGTTGAAAATAATGCCGCTTAATAACATGCGGTCGGATCAACAATTATTTAGAATACAACAAATATCTATTCTTAATTGATGAGAATGCCATCTTTTCCGAAACGGGTCGAATTGTTTCACAGAGAAAAGAAAAACTCTCAAAGTAGCGCAGAAGCAAATGTAACTAGGAATGCATTTCCGAAGTGTAATCGATTATTTGTAGTGGAGCGATGAAAGTAAATCGGGTGGACTATTTATATGTGAAAAGTGTAACCCCTGTGTGCCAACAACTACCAGTGGCAGATGTACAAGAGCGGTATTGCTTTTGGCAGTACTACGGGCACTTTCAGCATTACCGTCTATCTGGGTGTTACAGATTTGGGAGACGGAGCGCTTTATATCTCGCAAGAAGTTCCGTTCTACATGCAGGTTGGCAGGCGATATGCGGTCTCTCTCCGCTACAAGAACGTGGGCATATCAGCCTGGGGAGTAGCGACTCATACCCTGGGCTCACCGGGAGGAGGAGCGCCCTGGGGTTCGAGCAAAGTGCTGCTCCCCCATTCGGTAGCGCCAGGGGATACCGTGGATATCAAGTTCCTGGTCACCGTGCCCGCCTCTCCGCAGCGCCTGAACTTCGAGTGGCAGATGAACAATGCGGCCTTAGGCGCTTTTGGAGATTTCAGCCACAACCCCGTTATCCAGGTAGTGACGGCGGATAACGCGCCTGCCGATGGAACCACGAACTTCATCTGGGATGATCAGAATGTGCTGCAGGATTCGGATGTCAACCTGCTCACCCTAGCGCAGTATACGGACTTCCCGGATGGCTGGGGCGGCCTCACGAGCCAGAGAAGGAGCGGTGTTAGCAGCTTCTACGGCCCGGACAGCCTGAGCAGCAGTCGCGTTCTGATTTCGATCGGCGGCAGCATTACCGACAGCTACACCTTTAAAGCGTTCGGGGAAGAGTACGGTGTAACCGGCAGCACTACCAATCCTTATCGCTACACCGGCATATTCGGCTATCGCAGGGATATGGCTACCAGGCAATATGTGAGAGCCAGATACCTTGATGTACTCAATGGACGATGGATAAGCAAAGATCCCATTGGATTCTATGGCGGCGATTCGAATTTATACAGGTATATTGGGAATAATCCAATAAACCAGGTAGATCCGCTGGGGCTGGAAGTATATGCGTGTTATGTTAGTGGCGACACAAATTCTGAAACATTCAAACGACACGCGATCCAAGCTGCGGGACGTAAGCATGCATTCGGTTTTACTAATGCCTTAGATCTAATTAATTCGATCCGAACTTTAAAGAATGTCACAAAGCTCACAATTTATAGTCATTCTACAAAATATGGAGTAATTGGGTCACCTCAAAACTTTGAGCCTGTTAATTATATTTATGCACCTAGGCACCCGAATATTGTTCCACTGCAACGCGATCTTTGCGTAGGGCTTTATAATCAAGCGGCGGAGTCCAATGTGATTTATCGAAACGATACAGATCACCAGCTTCACATTTGTTATGTAGATGAAAAAGCTGGACGCAGGAATTACACAGCATTCACAAAGGTCATCAATAACGGAAATAACTTTACAGCAGACGCAACAATAATTTTCGGAGGGTGTAATTCTGCCGCATTTGCGCAACTTGTATCTTCGACACTAAGCGGCCATAGACGAGTAATCGGTTCACGTGGTGAAGCAAATGGTGGCGGCCAAAACTTCGTGTCCGATCACGGATATGTATCATTTGTGAATGGAAGTTAACCGGAAAGTACGGGCGTACTATCCCTTAAAATAGCTCGAAAAGTTGATTGAAGTTGATTGAATAGGAACAAATATGAAATCTATTCGTGTGCTGATCATTTGCGGATTGCTGTTGCTTGGCTATACTTCGTGTATAGCCAAGCAAGAGCATCCTCTCTCTTTTAAGTATCCAAAACACCTCAAAGGATATTTTTCTGCCACATCATATTTGAAAAATTATCCCATTAAAAAAGGTAATAGGAGTCTTTCACCACAAGAAAAAAAGAACCTAAAAGCCTTATTTGTGTGGGCTGCCGCCTATGACCGCAAACACAACGCGATGACCTACCTATTTCCACGTACATGTCCTATATGGAAAGTACTTGCACACGAATATCCTGGTGTAGAATATCTATCCTTAGAGACAACATATACAGAAGATATTGCATATGTTTTAATTCATAATCTATCACCAAACCAAGTTCTTGCCTGGCGGAAGAAGGAGGCTGAGAAGATTATTAGTGCAGAGCGCGAGAAATATAAAGCTGTACCTGGTTTTCATTTTCCAAAGAAAGACTTCGATATAAATTTTCGCGCAGGAGAATATTTATCATATTATCCGGTAAATGATACTCATAAACTGTTATCGTTATCTGAAAAACAACAATTGATTCAATTTTTCAAAGAAGAAGAAGCAGTGTCTAAAAAACAAGATCTTTTACCCGGCGGAATAGATTCTAATTGCCCTTTAATGGAATTGATTATCACTAATTTTCCAGAGGTAAATAAACTAAATCATGGTGATAGTACATATGATATAGATGAAGTATTAAAAATCATGATTAAAAATACATATCGGCCCTAATAATTCGGAGACGGAAAGCGGCATAAATTAGTTAGTCTCAAAGACATATGAGACAACAACACATGTCCGCTTTCAAAGCCAAAATTGTCGAGGAAGCGCTTACTGCTCAATGTAAATGCCCGATTCGATCTACATGGTTGATATTGCCTCTTCTGCAGGCAAAATTAGACTTGTGAGATTGCTTTTAAAACATGATGCCGATCCCAGTATTACTGGAGAATCTAATTCAAATGGTTTGACAGCAATTATGCTTGCTCCAACAAATGGACGTGCTTTTATAGTTAAAATGCATCCTCGATGCCGAGGCTAAAGTTAATCATAACCATACAGATGGTATCACAGCACTCATGCGGGCATCCAAGTGGGGTTTTACTGATGTTGTACATATTTTATTATCCGGGGGTGCCCAGTGGAATATCAAAGATAAATTTGGTAAAACTGCATTAATGTAAGCTAAAGAAGGAGAAACCCCATTAGGGAAAAAGATTCCGAATGGACACGTTGGTGTAATTCAATTACTTAAGAAAGCGGGGGCGACTTATTAGTTTAATTTGCACCACATATCGACGCAATCCGTTGGGGCATACGGTGATGAATCTTCCGCATGTGGTAAAGCCAGGGTACCTACGCACGTTCATCGTAACTGCTCCCGCTGTTGGCACAGCTGCCTATGTGTGGAAGATGTAATGAAGATCAGTCTATTAGTATAATCAAGATCAACAATATTATTGTATTACTTATAATGGAAATGGAATCGACAGTTATATCTACGGGGCAAATTGTGAATGCCAACCGTACAGCCCTACGTTAAGAACTTCGCCTTAACATTACCACGATATTTGCAAATAAACCCGGTCATCTTTTTGACTTAACCTCAAACCCCAGCCGTTTGCCTTTGCGATGCTGCTGCATATCGCCAGGCCTAACCCGTTACCACCCGTCTCTTCGTTTCGAGAATCGTCGGGGCGGAAGAATGGTTCGAACAGCCGTTCGATATCCAGAATTTGTGCACCGGGAAATGAGTTAGAAATAGTAAGTTCAGAGGCACTGCTAACAACATAGATTGAGCCGCCTGGCGTGGTGTATTTGACAGCATTTTCGATAAGGTTTCGGGTCATCATGTCGACATGGGTAGGAGGAGCGAAGATTCGAGCCTCCGAATGTTCCTCAAACTCTACATTCAATTTTCGCGCGTCAATTTGAGGCTTGAAATAGCACACTACCCGTTCGCATATTTCCAGCGGATAGACTGTCTCTGAATGAGGTTTGGTGAAGGCTGAATCGAGGCGATTCAAAGTAAGCAGGTCACAAACGAGAGTCGTGAGCCGGGTGGTCTGCTGAAAAGCTTCTTGAATAGCGGTTTTATACTCTTCATTTTCCCGCTCTCTGGAAAGCGCAAGCTCCAGATGGCCCGAAAGCGCCTGAAGAGGCGTTCGTAATTCGTGGGAAGCTGCAACATAGAATCTTCCCCGCGAGGCAGTGGACTCCTCCAGCCTTGCAAGCAGGCCGTTCAGCGTCTGAACCAGCTCCACAATCTCGATATCCTTTGAAGAAGGAGCCAGGCGGATTTGGAGATTGTCTGCGGAAGCAGAACGCGCATTTGAAGTGAGGGCTGCAATCGGAGTAAGAGTCCGCCCAACCAGCACCCATGCGCCAGCGCTGGAAAATAGGAATACGATCATACCTAAGATGGATAGAAAAACTGCCTGGCTGCGGAGAACATGTGCTGTTTTCTCCAACGGCAGCGCGATAGTGGCGATTTTTGTATCGATAGAAATTTTTACAATGCGCCAATCTTTGCTGCCTATGATCGATTCCGGAGAAACTGCATTGCGCGATTTATATACCACCTGTCCAGAAAGATTGGTGAGTACGAGCGTTAAGCTGTCGCTGGCCAGATCGCGCTCCTCTTCAGCAACTTCCGAGATCGCCTCGCTGCCATTCCTACTGGATAATTCGCGCTGCAGTTTCTGTGCGGTCGTCTGAAGCAGTATTTTTGCCTCCTGTTCCGCATGTAAGCGAGCGTAGGTGATCAGTGCGCCGCAAGTTAAAAGTATGAGTATGCCGATAGCAAAAGAGAAGGAGGCTGTCATGCGGGCACGGATAGAGTTAAGCCTCATCATCGACCCCAAATCGGTAGCCAACGCTTCGGACAGTGTGGATGAGCGCAGGAGTACGGCCCTTATCGATCTTACTGCGCAGGTAGCTCACATATACTTCCAGTACATTATCATTGCCTTCGAAATCGTACTGCCACACATGTTCCAGAATCATCGAGCGTGTCAGCACCCTTCCCACATTCCGGAAGAAGTACTCCAGCAGAGTGTATTCCGTGGCGGAAAGTGAAATCGTAACTCCTGCACGCACTGCCTTGCGAGTCGCAGGGTTGAGCGTGAGGTCTGCAATGGTTAGAACGGCAGGCGCTGCACTGCCCCGGCGCAGAACTGCCCGAATGCGCGCCAGCAGCTCACCAATCTGGAACGGCTTCACAATATAGTCATCTGCGCCGCTGTCCAGTCCTTCAATCTTATCTTCCAGCGTATCTTTTGCAGTGATGATTAAAATCGGAGTATTAATGTTGGCGGAACGCAGCGCTTTGCAGACTTCGAATCCATTCATGCCAGGCAGCATAACATCCAGCAGGATCAGATCGTAAGGAGTAATTTTTCCTATCTCTAAAGCGGTGATTCCATTCGTCACCACCAGGGGAGCGTAGCCAGCCTCCGCAGCAGCCTGATTCAGAAAACGGGCTACGCTCCTATCATCTTCAACGATGAGTACATTCATTCTCTATTTTTCTTTTTTATCGTCATCCTCGGTTTCCTTGCTGCTGCTCTTTTTTGCTTTTGCAGCATCTTCTATCTTCTCTGCATTCTCCTTTGCGTCCGTGGTCACTTCAACACTGTCTATTTTACCTGTCTTTGCATTGACCATCACCTCTCTCAGTGTTTTCCCGGATCGAACCAGAACGCCGTACTGCCACTTTCCTTCTTCGTTTTCCAGCGCAGTTTTACCGACGATTTTACCGGGGAATTTCTTGAGAGCAATATGGTTGGCCTGGGATGCGCTTACTTTCACTTTTGGCGGTTTCGCCGCAAAAGCCGACATAGTTCCCTGGAGAACGATCAAACTAAGTACAACGGTGAGAAAATTAGTGATACGCTTTTGGTTTTTCATGTTTTTATCCTTTTAATCTGAATCGGGGCGTTGAAAACGCCTGAGTCTAACATAGAGTAACGGTGCGAAGAAAAGTGTGAATAGCGTCGAAAAAGTGAGCCCTCCTATAACTGCGATGGCGAGTGGTTTCTGCATTTCTGCTCCTGCTCCGAGTCCGAGCGCGAGCGGAACCAGTCCGAGAATTGCGGTCAGTGTGGTCATTAAGATAGGCCGAAGGCGCACTCTGCCC
>JBBRDM010000088.1:0-21186 GCA_038203935.1 Chthonomonadales bacterium | reverse complement strand
AGACTCAGATGCTGGATATTCATGGCGCAAAAATAGCTCTTTCTCCCTCGCTGCTATTTTATGGAAATTTTGGTTCTGTGGGAATAGATGATACATTTTTTGCAAATAGTTCAGGATCGGGCCAGATTATCGCTTTGTGGTCTGCCACCGTGCACTCTGCAGCGATTGGAATTTCCGCAGATTCAACGCTTCAGCACAGCATAACTCCTCCCCCAGCGCCCTAAAATAGAATAGTGCCTGACGCCAAAATTAGTGCTTGATTGCGATTGCAATCAAGCACTAATTGGTTTTCATTGTAATTATTATTTCTCTTTGTAATATTTAAGAATCAGGCCGGTGAAAATTAAATATTCCTAGACGTTTACCCGGGCTCCATTTTGCTGCGAGGAGAGTTGACAGGCTGAAATAACTTTTTGGACCGCTAGACCATCCTGAAAAGTAGGGGAGAGAGCGGAAGGAGTTCCTCCATTCTCGAAAGCAGTTACGTTGTTTAGAAAATCAAAGAGGCTTGCGATATGGAAATTTAACCAGCCAACTGTATTCTTCGCAGTTCCCAACGCGTATGGTTTCGGGTATCGGGTGACGCACTCGATACGCCGAAATCCTCGATCGCCCCCTAACGCCGATTCCTTCTGGGTATTATCGTATGCATCCAGCCAGTTCGGTTCCATGAGATTAAATCTCAGGCCGCCTTTGGAACCATGCAGTTCCAGTCTCAACTCGTCCTGAACACCCGTCGCCAGCCTTGAAGTTTCGAGTGTACCCGTCGCTCCGCCTTCCATGGTACACTGGGCATAGGTAATGTCATCGACATCCACACTGCGCATCGCACCAGTTTTAGCATCTGGCCGCTGAGTTATCAAGGTTTGAAGCAATGCACTAAGCGTATTGAATTCGCCGCCATGAGCAACATTCGTTCCGCTGCCCACTGTATAACGCTGCAGATCGATCACGTGTGCTCCTAAATCAGCAATAGCTCCGCCTCCGCTGCGGGCAAAATCTGTCCTCCAGGAAAATGGTCGGTTTGGATCGACATATCCCGCGTGCAGATAAGCGGCACGAAATGAGAAAAGATCACCAAGAAATCCAGATTCTGTGAGTTCTCTGGCTCGCATAGTCGCCGGCACATATCGATAATTAAAAGTCATCTGATGCCATACACTGCTCAATTTGGCAAGTTGGGCAAGTTCTTCGGCTTGAGGGGTATTGAGAGCGAGGGGTTTATCACAATAGATATGTTTGCCAGCCTTTAATGCGGTCTTTACAAGCTCATAGTGTGAATCGTTTGGCGAGCAGATATGAATGATATGTATATCATTGCGCTCCAGCAGATTGCTGAAGTCCGTGGTGCAGAATTCAAAGCCTGCCTGTGATATTGCTTTCTCGCCGCTGGCTGTACTGGAAGTGCATATGCCCACAAGTTTCGTTCGGCAGGGCAGTGGATCGTAGAGGAGGGGAATGGAGAGATGCGCATGGCTGTGCACTTTCCCAATAAAACCGAAACCAGCCATACCAACTCCCAGTATCGGAGTACTACTCATCGTACTTATCCATTTTTTTCTGCAGCGGTTTGAATCCGCCAGTAATCAAGCGTGTCTGATAGTGTTTCCACCAAGGTAAATCTTGGCGTCCAGCCTGTCAATGCCCAGGTTTGCAGGGTATCGCCTGAGGAACATTGAATATCTGCCGCACGGAGTCTGGAAGGGTCTATCTGCACTTCTGTTTTGACTTTACAGGCTTCCCGAAGAATATCTAAGGCAGATTGGATAGACACTGGATTACCATTAGCAACGTTGTAAACATTTCCGGTCTCAGCATGCTTCATTAATAGGCGGTAAGCACGAACCACATCGCGCACATCCAGAATATCCCTTTTTGCTTCGAGATTGCCAACGTTCAAAGTAGGCGGAAGTAATCCCGCTTCAATTTTTGCAAGCTGATTAGCAAATGAGGGAATGGCGAATGCCGGCCGCTGACCGGGGCCGGTATGCGCAAAAGCACGAGCTGTGAACGCGAAAGCACGGTAACCCCGCGCAATATTTTCCATCTCGATTTTACTATCGACATAGGCTCCATGACGCCAAAGTGGACCTACGGGATCCTCTTCCCGCGCGGGTCGTTCAGGGGAAATGTCGCCATAGACATATCCACTGCTGATCAGAAGCGTTCGTGGAAATGGTTGAATCTCGGAAGCAGCATCGAGAAGCTGTCGTACACCTTCTGAATTAGTGAGCACCATTTTTTCACGGTCTGTGTCGGCAGCAGAGGCTCTTCCAGCCAGATGGTAGATATGATGCGGCTTTGCAGCATTCAAAACATGGACAATTGATTTCTGCGAATCGAGGTCTAATTCAATTTGCTGTACAGGATCATCAGGATTGTCACCCATCCAGCCCACAACTGTTGAGGGTGCTTTCTCCAGAAAAGCTGCACCCACTGGCTCGGTATGAACCGCAGCAAATATCTGAATGGATGATACGGTGCCGCTTTCATTATTTTTCGATTCTTTGAGTTTTTCTCTGTGGTCTGCTATTAGTTCTGATATGAGATGCCGCCCAACAAATCCATTTGCCCCTGTTACAAGAATCCTCGTGGCGCCATCTGAAGAGGATACGTCTTCGCTATTCGGCATTTCGAATATTCCTGGCCCAGCGTGCCATATCCGCATCCACCATCATCGCTACCAGACATTCAAAGGTCACAGAAGGTTTCCACCCTAATTTGGCTTCCGCTTTAGCTGGACTGCCGACAAGCAGATCCACTTCGGCAGGACGGTAGAAAGCTGGATCCTGAACGACATACTTCTTCCAGTCTAAATCAACGTGGGCGAATGCTAGTTCACACAAGCGCTGAACCGTATGAGTCTCACCCGTGGAAACAACATAATCGTCGGCTTCTTCCTGCTGGAGCATCCTCCACATAGCGTCGACATAATCACCCGCAAATCCCCAGTCTCGCTTTGCATCCAAATTTCCCATGCGAAGTTCCTTAGCCAGTCCAAGTTTGATTCTTGCAGCGGTATTCGTGACTTTCCTGGTCACAAATTCCAGACCTCTTCGGGGAGATTCGTGATTGAAAAGAATCCCTGATACTGCAAATATATCATAGCTCTCACGGTAGTTCACAGTAATGTAGTGACCATAAGCTTTTGCAACGCCGTATGGGCTGCGTGGATAGAAAGGCGTATCTTCAGTTTGAGGAGTTTCACGCACTTTTCCAAACATTTCGGAGGAACTCGCCTGATAAAATCTTATTTTTGGATTGACTACTCGAATTGCTTCAAGCATTCTGGTGACGCCTAATGCAGTAAATTCGCCTGTCAAAACGGGTTGATTCCAACTGGTTGGAACAAAAGATTGAGCAGCTAGGTTATATATTTCGTCGGGTGAAGTAGTTCTCACCGCTTCAATCAGCGAGAATTGATCGAGCAGGTCTGCCTGGACGAGCTCAATTTTATCCACCAGGTGTTCAATTCTCTCAAAAGCCTCGGTACTCGATCGGCGTACTACTCCGTAAACTTTATAACTCTTCGCCAGCAAAAGTTCTGCAAGGTAGGATCCATCCTGTCCTGTAACTCCAGTAATCAAAGCAGTTTTCATATCTGGTAAATCCCCTTCATGGTTCCCGGATAAATCCTTAGAATGTAATCACAAACCCAAGCTGCTGCCTTCATTGAGCAACGCTTATAATTCAAATATATATTTTTAAACCGTATTCTCGAAATCAAGTTTAGATCGAAAAAAGGTGCTCATTAGGAACTTTTTATAATGGCATCGATCGCCACAGCCTGTTCTAACAATTTCTCAAGATCGGCTAATGGAAGCATCGTTGCTGCATCAGAAAGACCTTTTTCAGGCTCAGGATGGACTTCAAGAAAAAGAGCGTCGATGCCCGCTGCTGCCGCTGCTCGAGTGAGACAGGGAATGAATTCTCTTTGTCCGCCGCTAGAAGTTCCGCCAGCACCCGCTCCAGGGCGCTGAACGCTGTGCGTACCATCAAATACAACCGGATATCCCATCATTCGCATCTGGGGCAGGCTGGTCATATCAACCACGAGCGTATTATAACCGAATGAAACTCCTCGCTCTGTTAAGAGGATTTCCTTACATCCAGCTTCTTCAATCTTTTGTACTGCATTCTTCATATCCCAGGGAGCTAAAAACTGGCCTTTTTTAACATTCACTGCTCTTCCAGTAGCAGCCGCTGCGATTAAAAGATCCGTCTGCCGGGATAAAAATGCCGGTATTTGCAGTACGTCGCAAACTTGCGCAGCAATACTGCACTGCCACGGCTCGTGTACGTCGGTTAAGACAGGGAGATCAAATTCACTTTTTATCGCACTCAGTATTTCCAGGCCTTTGTCCAAGCCATTCCCGCGGAATGCTGTGCCAGAAGTGCGATTTGCCTTATCAAAACTGGCTTTGAATACATATCCGATATTCAATCGGCTGGTAATGTTCCGAACTTGAGCCGCAATTTCTCGGCATAAGTCCATACTTTCCGCAACACATGGCCCTGCAATCAATGTCAATCGTCCAGAATCGGATCCTACTACTATATTTCCAATGGAGACAGAGCGTGTTTGTACTGCGATTGGCATGCTTTATCTTCTTCTGGTAGAGGCCGATTCTATCGGAGCTAGTTCGGATCTAAAATAAGGAGATCTCGCAGCGATTTCTAATCCATCAATCGCGTTAAGAGGTATCCCAATGGATCTTCGTTCAGGATCCATAAGATTAAAAATGGATTCGAGCACCTGCTCTTCTGTGATGGCATCCAGACATTTGCGAACCGCTTCATCATCTTGTGCTGGAGTTTCAGGAAATACTACCAACGATCTATGTTCGTCCGTGTCGTAACCCCATCTCACCACTTTGTTCGGACCGAATAGCCCAACTGTTGGCACTCGCTGTGAGACGGCAGCATGTAGCAGTCCAGTATCATTTCCTATCCAGTAATCACAGAGTCCGATGGAAGCAAGCGCAGTGCGCAGATCAAGTTTTCCTGCCAGATTAATGGAAGGAAAGCGCATCGAAGCCTGCATACGATCCGCGGTTGCAGATTCTGATGCTCCACCCATAATTACAATACGACATCCTGTTTCCGCTACGAGTTTGTCCGCGACATGGGCATATCGCTCTGCACCCCATTCCCGAATGTCTGCGTCGTTTGCGCCAGGCTGAAATCCTATGATGGGGCTCGTACTCTGCGCTGGATCCTGCTGAGAAATATTTACTGCTTTACTCGCGAGTATTCGCTCTTCCGGTGATATCCAAAGTGTGGGGAGAGAATCCTCTGCGCCAAGACCAACCGCGCGGAGCATATCCAAATGGCAGTCTACTTCGTGACGATTGAAGGAGTAGGGAATTGGAACAGTAAGAAAGGGTCTTCGGTGTTCATTCAAATAACCGACTCGCACAGGAATTTTAGCCATTGCAGCTATTACAGCGCACCGCAGCGATCGGTCCAAAAGAAAAGCAGCATCGTAACGTACTTTGCTGACCGCCTCATAAAGTTCTCTGCAGTACTGCAGGCGGGCTACTCCCCGCATTTCCATTGGTACTATTTTATCAATATCTGGAGTGTTTTTTAATGCGGTGGCAACGGAAGGCGCCGTTACAAGAGAAATTTCTGCATTGGGAAAATGCTTTCGCAGTTGTGACATGAAGGGAGTGGCGACTAATGTATCCCCCATATATCTGCATTTGGTGAGGAGTACGATTCGTTTTGCACGGTCGAGCTGTTCTCTGGCACGCAATGCCGCAGCGGAACTGGCAAGCACTGAAATTTCTGGGCGATTCCTGCGATGTTTGAATTTATTGGTCAGCACATTATTGTGGGGCATACGGACCTTTCATCACCATATTCACTCTTTCTTCTATCTCATCTACCGAAATAGCGCGCATACATGCAGAAGTGGGAGCATTGGATTGAATCTCTGAGGAACCATCACTTATTTCAGAATTTTCGTGACGAACAACTCTTGAACCCACGCTTCCTCCGTAAGGACAGTCGATTCTATCACAGGAGGTACTGCACATCTGCCAGCGAGAAATAGTTAGTTCCTCTTGTCCCCAGGGGCCAGCATGGGCCGGGTCTGTACGGCCAAAAAGCGCTACAGTCGGCCTGCCTAATGCCGCTCCAATATGTGCCGATCCCGTATCGCTGCAAATCTGTACTCTGCTGCGATCTATCAGCGCGGCGAGTGTCTTTAAATCGGTTTTACCAGCGAGATTAATGCAGGGCTGAACGGCTGCAGAATCGTTCACGGATAAATTATGTAGAAATTGTACCCGATTGAGGATGCGTTCGCAGAGTTCAACATCTTTTTTTGAACCTATTAATATAGAAATAAGTCCCCAGCGATTAAAAAGACGTTCAATAAGCTGTGCATATCCTTCTGCAGACCAGCGTCTTTCCTGGTCACCAGCAGCCGGATTAATAATCGCAATACCTGCAGTGTTTGGAATATTATACTGCTCTAATAATCTTCCTGCTTCCTCGATCGCCGCTGGGGCGATTACGAGAGGAAAATCAACCTTCGCTGTCTCTGCTCCAAGAGCTTTCACTACATTGAGATACCACTCTACTCTGTGCTTGCCTGCCAGATTCGCTCCAGTTTCATGAGAGATTAGCTGGGACCCTTCTCTTAATCGCTTCCATCCCACACGATACGGAGCCCCTCCGGCAGCAGCTATAACACCACTTTTAGCCCTGCCATGAAGATCTATGGAAAGATCAAATTTTCTTCGTCTGAGATCAGCCAGGAAATTTATATATTCTCGCCAAACAAAAAGGGAACTGGTTCTTCCAGATTTCCATCTTGCCCGCGGTATTACGATGACATCGCTAAGGAAAGGATTTCCGAGGACGACATCCGCAGACATATCTTCTACAATCCAGGTTAATTCGAGATGTGGATAAGATTGTTTTAATGCTGACGAAACAGGCAAAGCATGAACTACATCACCGATGGAACTTAATCTTATAATAACAACTTTTTGAATTTTATTTAAATCTGGCAGTGGCTGCAGGGTCATACGCTCATCTAATCTATTCTGGCTCAATAGGAGTAAATTAGATCAAAGGAAGCTGTATTCCTGCTGAAATCCGGCTAATTTGAATTACTGGTATTTGCTTCGGACTGATCCAGTAAAGTTTTTGCCATATCTCGTTCCGGAGTCCCCGGGGCAGTTTCTATCACTTTGCGCCACTTATCTTTTGCGCCTTCCAAATCACCTTTCACCTGCAAAGCTTGCCCCTCATTTAGCAGTTGGCGTGCTTCCTGCTGACGATCCTGCAAGGAAGGCCCGGGATCAGCGCTATCGGGGATTACGGCTGCATTGGGCTGAAGTGTATTCGGAACCGTGTTGTCATCGACACTCGAATTAGCTGCATTTCTTTCACGTATGGAATCCTGATTCTGCCCCAGACGCAGCAGCACATTGGATAGACCGATGTGAGCCGATCTATTTTCGGGCGCGATCACCAGCAGGCGGTCATAAAGTGACTTCGCTTCTTTCAGATTGCCGCTTGCTTCCGCCTCTCGTGCCTGCTGCATCAGTGAAGCTGAAAGATTGAAATTAATTTTAGAAAGTTCGGTGGCTGAGGGGCCGGCTGTTTTGGCTTGCTCAAAAAGTCTGGTTGCTTCTGAATAGTCTCTGGAATTATACGCCGCAACTCCTTGATTGATTAGTCCTATAATTTGTTGTGATCCTACATTGATCTTGAACTGATCATAGCTGTGCATGAATGCCACAATTCCACCTGCGATACCACCTCCTAAAAGCGCTGCCGCGAGAATGGATAGCAAAAATGTGCGCCCGCCTGGCGAAAGAACAAATAGCGGCTCGGCTGGCTTGTACGGAACCGGCGGCAATGGTATCGGCTGTCCAGGCAGTGGCAGGGACACCTGCGGCGGAGCCTGAACAGGCTGGGGCGAACCTCCAGAACTGTTGAATGACCACGGCATCCCCGGATTCGCTGCAGGGAGCGGTGGAACTGGCGGTGAGTATCCACCATAGCCCGCATATCCTGGATTTGCTGAGGATGCTGCTGCAGGCATGTAACTGCTCTGATGAGGATTGGCCGCAGGAAAGAAAAGGGCAGGCGTCTGCTCCGCGTTGCGCAAGTCCTGTTTCATCTGTTCTGCGTTCGTCTGCCGATGCGCGGGATTCTTTGACAACGCGCGCCTGATCACTTGCTCAATACCGGTCGGTACCCCGGGCATAGGTGGAGGATCGGCATTGACAACCGCATAGGTAATGCTGACCACGCTGTCCCCGGTGAATGGTTTCTGGCTGGTCAGCATTTCGTAAAGGACGATTCCCATTGAGAAGAGGTCGGAGCGGAAATCGATATTTCGCCCTTCGATCTGCTCTGGCGACATGTAGCTGGGCGTTCCAAAGACCTGTCCATTGCTGGTGAGCGCAGGTTCTTCAGTGAGCCTTGCAATCCCGAAATCGGTTATCTTGATGTGGCCGCCAGGGAGAATTTGAATATTATCCGGCTTTATATCTCTGTGGATGACGTTCTTTGTATGGGCATATGCTAACGCATCGAGAACCTGACAGGTTATCTCGACTGCTTCCTTCAGAGGGATCGGACCGCCGCCAGTCATTCTGTCACGCAGGTTCTGCCCGTCTAGATACTCCATCGCGATGAAATGGCGTCCGTTTTCCTCTCCGTAATCCGTCACGGATACTATATTAGGATGACTTAATCGGCCTGCTGCACGAGCTTCCCTGCTAAATCTCTCAATACGCTCCCGCCTTGCCTGACCTGTGAGGCTGGGAGCAATGTTAAGTTCTTTAAGCGCAATTTTGCGTCCGAGGGAGACATCCATCGCTTCGAACACGATATCGTTACTTCGGGCAATCTCGCGTACTATCTGATATTTTCCACGCAGCAGGTTGTTCAATCTGAATATTTTCCAGTTATATCAATACTTACACTATTACTATTGTACGGCAGAATACGTTTCGTCCTCACCAGTTCCTCATTTTTGCTGGTTTTCCTTCTGGATTGATCCGATTGCCCTGATAGTGAGAGGAATTACCTTGCAAAACAGTGAATTGTGCGGATGAATTCCCATCAGTAAAATAAATAGTCGATTGTGATAAATTACTTATGACCCTTGTGCGCTTGTTAAGGATCATAAGCTTGATCCTGGTTTTGGGAATTCTTCAATGTGATGAAAACTCAATATGTGCAGCTCAAAGCAGATCTCAGTTTCCGCTTCAGGAGTCTGCTCTGATGTCACTGTACAGTTATGGGCGATACGACGAAGTGATTGATCGGGTAAATAGGATTCTATCCGAAACTGATACTCAGGATAATCACCTTCAATATCTTCGAGGGGCAGCAGAATACAAAATATGCTGGCTTGCAGCGGCTAAAACTGATCTGGAATCTCTTGGTGATTTCCGGATAGATGATCAGTGGCCTACGGCTGCCAGTTTGGTTTTGAAGATCGAAGCGCTTCGTGCGGCATCCCCCAAAAATGTGCATGAAGTAAGATGTGCGGGAGATGTGGTATTTCGTGTCTATTCCGACGATAACAACACGTGGAGCAGCGCTATCATCAAACTGCTTCCGGAAGCCTTTCAAATTGGCAGAAAACTGTTCGATTCTAAAGTAATCGAAACGCCGGTTTTCATTTTTAAAGATAGTGCAAGATACGCAAATTTTTGTAAATTACGATTCGACAACTATCATCTTGCGTCCTGGGAGTGGGCATATGGCGCTTTTGGCCTTTTTGTATTTTGCGAAACTAACCCTCAAGGCGCTAAGCCCGCTGAAGACACCGATGGTGACTATTTTCGCGGTACAGTGGTGCATGAATACACACATACTTTAATTTTCCGAACCCTCGGTACTGCTTCGCTTCCAACTTGGATGAGTGAGGGAATCGCGGAATTCGCAGCAACAAAGATAGCGCCGCGAAAAATTGCAAAGAATACAGAAGCTATGCGAGTTTGTGCAGAAGCCAATGTCCTGCTAGGATTAGATACTCTCAATGATGAGACGCTTTTTTACGGCAGCTACGAAATAAAAATGGCGGAAGACAGGCTGTTACCTCTCGGAAACAGAAAAATCAGATCAAACTGTTACGAACAGTCTCTGAATATGGTTCGCTATATCATGAAATATGCCGGTATGAGAGGATTTGATCGTTTCATAAACGACTATGCCAGTTCAGAAGATCTCAACGCCTCTTTTCAAGACGGTATTGGTAAGACTATGCCTGAATTTTATGATTTATGGAAACGGGTAGGGCGCCAGCAGTTCGAAACAACTTCTAAATAAGTGTTCCGCAGCAATCTATTAATTGCAACATTCTCTAAACTGTTTTTCCACAATTTCTGAACTTCGCAGGGATTACACTCTGGGTAATAGTATCTACAAGCATTCCATTTATCCGTACTGAGGATTGTATGATTCGAGTACTTTTCGTGTGTTTGGGTAATATTTGCCGGTCACCAATGGCGGAAGCAGTTTTTCAGCATCTAGTCCGAGAAGCAGATTTATCTCAAATTATAGAATCTGATTCTGCAGGAACTGGCGACTGGCATGCTGGCGAATCTCCACATTATGGCACTCGTTCTATACTCGCAAAAAATAACATTGACTATCACCACCTCGCCCGTCAGATCAGACCGGATGACTTTGAAGCATTCGACTATATCATCACAATGGATGAGACGAATTATGCAGACGTTATGTCGATGAATCAGGGCAAAGCAAGAGTTGCTCGGCTTCTGGATTTTACAGAAGATACCAATGTGATTGAAGTTCCCGATCCTTACTACACAGGTGGATTTGAAGGTGTTTACCGGTTAGTGCATGCGGGATGTGCAGGGCTGCTGACTGCAATTCGTATGGAGCATCCTACTGGATGACACCTGCAAATTTACGAGAGGCATTGGCTGATATAATTGGTGAAAAGATTGTGCGGATATCAGATGTCTCGAGGGGATCAATCAGCAAAATTCAGCTAATTGAAACTTCAGTCAGCAAATACATTCTCAAATCCAGATATTTTAAACCTGAAGATGTATTTTTGAGAGAGCAGCAGGGATTGGAGCTGCTACGACAAACGAAGACCTTACGTATTCCTGAGGTTTTTAAAACAGGAGAATTAACTGCCGACAGGTGTGCTTACCTCCTGTTAGAGTATATCGAACCTCACACGGTTTCGAAAAGATTTGATTTTCGTAAAAACTTTGCAGCCGGACTTGCTTCGCTCCATCGAGATTATTGTGCGGTCGATAAGCGTTATGGGCTGAGTTACGATAACTATATCGGGGTGTATCCTCAAAAAAATACGCAATACAGCTGCTGGATCGACTTCTATCTTAAGTGCCGTCTGGTTCCTCAGATCAAGCTGGGAAAAGATTTGAGAAGGATCAATAAAGATCGAGAAGCTCTGCTTTCGAACGTCCTGGAAAATCTGGATTCACTATTAGAAGGATTAGTAGAAAATCCATCTCTGCTGCATGGTGATCTTTGGAGTGGCAATTTCATCTGCCATCATAACCAGGCAGTTTTGATCGACCCCGCCGTATATTATGGACATCGGGAGATGGAGTGTGCCTTCATTGAGATGTTCGGCGGATTCCCTGAAAATTTTATCGAAGCCTATTCGGAAGTTTACCCGCTTGATGATGGCTATCCAAGGCGTCGGCCACTGCATCAGCTATCACCCCTCCTGGTGCACCTCACCCATTTTTGAGAGAGTTACGGTAAGTTGGTAGACGCAGCTTGTCGTCAGCTGCTTAACAGATAGGCTTTGTACTATATATTTTTTGGAGGTTACAATGGAGTTAAAGGTGCGATCTGCTGCTCCGCCAGTCTATCGGAGTGAAAATCTACGGGCCGTTGCTATGCCTCTTGGCGGTATAGGAACCGGCTCTGTCGCTATTTGTGGAGATGGCAGCCTCCGACAATGGCAGCTCTGCAACAACGTCAACCATCTCGCTTTTGTGCCGCATAGCTTCTTTGCAGTCCGAGCCCACAAACAGGGAAGCGATCCAGTAAGCAGAGTATTGCAGTCTGGGGCGCTTTATAAAGAAAATTTTGAACCGATCCCTTCAGTAAACGACTACGTGATTCCTGACGAATGCAGGCAGCTTCTTAACGAGCTGCCGGGAGTGCAGTCCACTGAGTTCATTGGTGAATATCCCATTGCGGAAATACAATATTTGGATGATGGCCTGCCTCTTGAAATATCTTTGACTGCATATTCTCCGTTCTGCCCTCTTGATGCAGCAGCCTCCGGCCTGCCTGCCGTAATATTCCGATTTACAGCGAAAAATGCAGGAGATAAACCGGTAGATGCTCATATTGTTGGTACTCTCCAAAACTTTATCGGCTGGGATGGGATTAGAGCGATTTCCGGTGTCGAAAGCGCGGATTATGGAGGCGGTCAAAACTATGCGCTTCGACTGCGTGGTATGCATGCTGTTGTCATGGAGAATAGCAGACTGGCGCCAAACCATCCACAGAATGGTTCGCTGTGCCTTGCTGCGTTGCAGGATGGCGTTGAAATATGCCCGGCATGGGACGATTTACGCTCATTCTGGCAGGAATTTACGAGAGACGGACTATCGCATGCGTCTCAAAACAGCTCCACCTCAGCAGATGGCAGAACGTACAACGGAGCCATATCTGTTGCAATTCGGTGTGAACCGGGTGAATCAAAAACGGTAACATTCGTACTGGCCTGGCATTTTCCGAATCGTTATGTGAGTTGGGGGCAGTGGTTCAGCAAGATCGAAGATAAAAAAAGCCTCTTCTGGCAGGGAAATGCTTATAACACGCGATTTGCCGGCGCTGCATCGGTCGCGGAATATGTTCGTGATAATTTCAATCAGCTCGATGAAACCACTCAACTTTTTCGCAAGACCTTTTTCGACAGCACACTGCCATACGAACTTCTGGATGTTGTCTCGTCACAAATGTCTGTAATACGAACTCCCACTTGCCTATGGACAGAAGACGGAAGATTTCATGCTTTCGAAGGCTGTGGAGGGGCAAGCACTGGCGGGTGGCTGGCAACTGGTGGATGCTGCCCGATGAACTGCACGCATGTATTTGCCTACGAATGGGCACTCTCGGCTGTATTTCCAGATCTTGAGCGCACGATGCGCGAGACGGAACTATTTCACCAACTGCACTCTACCGGCTATCTTCCTCACCGTGTTACTCTTCCATTATATCTGCCGCGTCCGTGGGAGCATGATCTGGGAGGACCAGAAAAGCCGGCGCTCGATGGTCTGCTGAGCATGGTTTTAAAAACTTACCGTGAGCATCGGCGCAATGCAGATTCCGAATGGCTGAAGCGCGCATGGCCAAAGATCAAATCCGCAATGCAGCATGTCATGATGGTACATGATGTAGATGGGGATGGAGTAATCAAAGGCGAACAGCCAAACACCTACGATATCTCCATTTATGGTCCGAACACTTTTATCGGAACTCTTTATATGGCAGCGCTTCGAGCCTCTGAAGAGATGGCAAAACTTCAGGATGAACCGGTATTAGCGTCAGAATATCGTGATTGGTTCGAAAAAGCCAAAAAAGGATACGATGATCTGCTTTGGAATGGTGAGTACTGGATTCAGATATACGACTCGGAACAGAACCCAGAACAGAACTACGGAATGGGCTGCCATTCAGACCATCTTTTTGGGCAGTGGTGGGCATTCAACCTGGGACTTGGCTGGTTACTTCCACCTGAGCGGGTAAAGCAGGCTATGGAGAGCATTGTAAAATATAATCTTCGTGATAATTTTACCGGTCATAAACAAATACCGCGAGTATTTGCATCGGATGATGAAGCGGGGCTTTTGATCTGTTCCTGGCCGCAGGGAGGCCGACCGGAAGTTCCAACACTCTATTCGGATGAAATATGGACGGGAATAGAATACGAAGTGGCTGCGCTTTGTATTTACAATGGTCTTATTGAGGATGGCCTTAAGATACTTCGTGCTGTCCGCAATCGGTATAATGGAGCCCGCAGAAATCCCTGGAACGATGTCGAGTGCGGCGATCACTATGCCCGCGCAATGTCTAGTTGGGCACTGCTCGATGCTGCATGCGGGTATCAGTACGATGCTTCGAAGGGCTCCATGACGATTGATCCGCGTATCTGGGATGGCCAGAATTTCAGGGCCTTTTTTATCACCGCATCGTCCTGGGGAACTGCAGAAATCAGGACAAATGCTGGCTGGCACGTGGTTAAATTCACACCTAAATGGGGAGAATTAATCCTGGAATCACTCACGGTTCGGGGCGTCAATGCTTCCAAGATTTCCATTCATCTCGGCGAAAACGAGATACCTGCCGATATCGTTACTTCGGATGATCTCGTCATTATTCATTTCCAGGATGCACAGCATATCCCCGCTGGATCCGACCTGGAAGTGAATCTCACACTTACACCAAAGCAGGCATAAATAAATTGGTAATGCAGCTGCGATGACCTGCTAAATTTTAAACTATTCAGATATTGTACATAAATAAATTTTTCAAAGCAAATTCACTGAGTCTTTGATAATTAACGTTGAACTGTTTTGAAAGGATAACAAATGAACCGCATTAACCATCAGGATATACGCATCGGAACGCTGGCAGGCCTGGGTAATGGAGCGGATTATCTCAACCAGATTCTCCCGCATGGTTTTGAATCATTTCAGCTTACCGCCTGGGAAAAACTGGGTGATGTCGATCTGGCAGGGACGGCCAAGTCGGTTCTGACGGCGATAGACGGCAAGGCAATCATCAGCAGCCTGGGGATGTTCGGCAATCCGCTTCAAAATGAACAGACCGCCAAAGACTGGGAGACCTGCATTCGAAGCGCACGGATGTTCAACTGCAGTATGGTTTGCGGTTTTGCAGGGGCGCTGGAAGATCGTCCGGTTCCGGAAAGCATGTCGAAGTTTAAAGAGGTTTTCGGTCATCTTGCGAACGTTGCTGAAGGCGAAGGGGTGCGGATCGGGTTTGAAAACTGTGATATGGGCGGCGACTGGGATCGTCCGCGCTGGAATATTGCGCACGCTCCTAAAGCCTGGGAGATGATGTTCCAAGAGGTTCCTAGTGCCGCGATTGGTCTCGAATGGGAGCCGTGTCATCAAATGAACTCTCTTATCGATCCGATTCCGCAGCTTCGCAAATGGGTTTCGAAGGTTTATCATGTCCATGGCAAAGATGCGACGGTGAACTGGGATGTAGTTAAGGAGTTGGGCACCCGGGGAGGTCAGCAGTATGTCTACCATAGAACTCCTGGATTCGGTGATACCAACTGGACCGATATCATCACCATACTGCGCCAGAACAATTACGTCGGCTCGATTGATATCGAAGGCTGGCATGATCTCATCTACAGCGGCGAACTGGAGATGACTGGCCAGGTATTCGGCCTAAACTATCTCAAGCAGTGCCGAGGTGGAGCCTATATTCCCAATCCGAAGTAGGGTGGGGTAAGATAGAACTTCGAACTAACTAATTTGCGAACACAACTAACTTACAGGACATATTCATAAATGATCGATCTAAGTGGAAGACATATATTTATCGCTGGGGGCGGCAGAGGTATCGGGGCGGCTTCGGCTAAGATGGCGGCATCAGCAGGCGCTGTGATCACGGTTAACTACGTCAGTGACGCTGTTTCGGCGAATAAAGTGGTGGATGAAATCAAGCAAAGCGGCGGCAAAGCGCTCGCTATCAAAGCGGATGTCTCCGTGGATGGCGAGATGGACAGAGCCGTTTCGGAAGCCGAGAAAGAGTTCGGTCCACTGCAGGGGATGGTAGTTTCTGCTGGAATATTCGAGCCTGAACCAATTGAAACCATGTCCGCCGAGTTCTGGGATCGCACACTCGATATCAACCTGCGCGGGACGTTCCTCAGTGTTCGGGCCGGTGCCAAAAGTATGCGGGCCGGCGGCAAAGGCGGGAGTATCGTCATCTATACGTCCACGGCTGGTCAGCGGGGCTCCTCCATCTATTCGGCCTACGCCACGTCGAAAGGCGGTCAGATCATGTTCATGCGCTCCATGGCGATGGAACTGGCATCCTCTGGAATACGCGTGAACTGCATCGCTCCTTCCTGGACGGACACCGACATGGCCGCCGCCAGTTTGGATTCGATTGGACGCGAAAAAGCAGCAAAATCGTTCCCACTCGGACATGTCTGTCTGCCGGAAGAAGTCGCGGGCCCGACCTGTTTCCTCCTGAGCGACGTCGCCAGTTTCATCACAGGAGTAACATTGACCGTAGACGGCGGCATCGACATGCGAGGTTAAATTTTGTTCTGTATTGATTCCCTAACAGAGGAATTCTTGATTAATCCAGATCGTATTTCTTCAATGTTTTAGGCATGTTCTGAATTCATCCCGAAATTTGGTATACTATCTTCATAATCAGTTAAAAGATTTGGATTTGAAGAAGGAGAGCTGTCCTCGTGAAGAAAACACTGTTCCTGAGCCCGCCGTCGTTCGATGGATTTGATGGCGGAGCAGGTTCCCGATATCAAGCAAAGCGTGAAATCACCTCGTACTGGTTCCCAACATGGCTGGCTCAGCCCGCGGCGCTCGTGCCGGGCAGTAAACTCATCGACGCGCCCCCGCATCACCAGACACAGGAAGATATCCTTAAAATTGCAAAAGAGTACGAACTGGTTGTTATGCACACCAGCACGCCGTCGCTTGCTAATGATGTCGAGTGCGCCCGCCAGATCAAAGCTCAAAATCCCGATGTCAAGGTAGGATTTATCGGAGCGCATGTCGCTGTTCTTCCCGAACAGACCCTTCGCGAAAACCCGATTATCGACTTCGTATGCCGCCATGAATTCGACTACACCTGTAAAGATCTGGCAGAAGATAAACCCTGGGATCAGATCCCCGGCCTCTCGTATCGCGATAGTAACAGAGAACTTCAGCGTACCGGTGACCGCGAACTCGTGCCGGACTGGGATGCCATGCCCAGCGTTATGCCGGTATACGCCCGCGATCTGGATATCACCAAATACTTCATCGGCTATCTGCTCCACCCCTATGTCTCCTTCTATACTGGACGTGGCTGTCCGGCGAAATGCACCTTCTGTCTCTGGCCGCAGACCATCGGCGGACATAAATACCGCACGAAATCTCCCGAGTGCGTTGGGCGTGAAATGGACGAAGCCAAAGCGCTATTCGGTGATAAAGTCCGCGAGTATATGTTCGACGACGATACTTTCACCATCGACAAGCAGCGCGCCATAGAAGTGAGCAAGCACATGAAACGGCTCAACCTCACCTGGAGCTGCAATGCCCGCGCCCACGTCGATTACGATACCCTGAAGCAGCTCCGAGATAACGGTCTGCGCCTGTTGTTGGTAGGTTTCGAGTCGGGAAATCAACAGATACTCAACAACATCAAAAAGGGTATCAAACTGGACAGGGCTCGCGAATTCATGGCGAACTGCAAGAAACTCGGCATCAAGGTCCACGGCACGTTCATCATCGGCCTGCCAGTCGAGACAAAAGAGACCGTCGAAGAGACCATACGCTTCGCTCAGGAACTCGATCCGCACACCATTCAGGTATCGATCGCCGCCCCATATCCCGGAACGGAACTGTATGATCAGGCGCTCGCGAATGGATGGTTCGCCCGAGAATCACTTATATCGGGTTCCGGAATCCAGACATCCACGCTGCAATATGAGCATATGTCCACCGCAGAAATCGAGGATGCTGTGGAGCGAATGTATCGCAGCTTCTACTTCCGTGCCAAACCGATCGCGCGTATCGTGGCAGAAATGCTGACAGATCGCCAGATGATGGGACGTCGGCTTCGCGAAGGAAAAGAGTTCTTCGGATATCTCAATGAGCGCAAAGAACAGTCCCGATTGCGTGGTGTGGAGGCGGCTGGAGTTTAGAGGAAACTGGAGGACTAAGTCCAGCCAATATCTCTACAGAAATATTTGTTCGAAATTATTCTATATGCAGCGCCCGAACGACCTGAAACGGGAGAATAGGGCAGAAGCCGGAATACGTAATCAGCTGCGTGAATTTCGCTTTCTAATTACCAGTAATCGAGTAATCGAGTGTAATTATTAATATTTTGAACTATTTTCAATTTAGGCTGTCACATAATTCATAGCGATGCGTAGTAGAATATTGTAATATGAGTACACATCGAAATCTGTGTAAGGAGGATGACCGTGGTAAAATCAAATACTGCCCGGAACGTCCGAACCCAGCCTGAAATTGATATCGGATATTCAAAAGATTCTATAGATCCTGTTCGTGCTGCCGAAGTAGTTTTGCGTAAGCTGGCCGCGCGAGCCATCTCGATTCTGACCAGTCCGCGTGAAATTGATGGACGAACCATTACTCCACGACTCAGCGCGAACGATTGTTATGTTGCACTGGAAGAATCGTGCAGGAAAATGGCACGAGTTGCGCTAAGAAAGTATCAGAACAGCGCTTCGGTACAATCTATAGATTTCAGCGATGCCCTCGACATTCTGTTTCCGGATCCGGCGGCGTACCTCACTCGTTGTATAAGATCTGTGATCAGCGATTCTGAAAGGGTAGAGCGCCGAGAAATTACAACGCTTTCACTGGATCAGCCGATTTCTCAGAACTCCTCTGGAAATGCCGGTTTTTCTCTGGGTGATATACTTACCGATACGAACACAGCTGCTCAGCCTGAAAATGCGGTTATTGAGCAGGATGATAAATATAGATTCCGCAGCGGACTCGCCCACGCACTACAAGGAATTCCTAAGAGCTATGTAGAAGCTCTTAAGAGAGATATTGCGCGCGACCGCGAACGGCAAAACGGCCTCAAAGTCAGCCCCGAGACAGACCGGGAACGACAGACTGTGTGCCGGGCACGTGCAGCATTATCCGTAATCCTGAAACGAGAATGTGGCGAAGATAATCCTTACATCCACATGCTCGCCAAACAGAGGAATAGCCGCGTGCGTCAGAAATCCTCACAATCTCCCAATTGGTCCGCAGAGCGACAGAACGATCTATTCCGTCGGCTGCTGGATACCTCATGGGCGGATCGTGTAGAAGATTCACGTGATGGCAATGTTGAAGAAGCGGTACTCAACGAAGTAGGTAAGGGAGGAGGCGCAGCACCTCCATCTCCTGAAATGCGCCAGACAATGCGCGTGATGGACACCTATACCCTCGGAGATAACCCGACTACCGAAATGGTGGAGGCGCAGGAACTCTACGTTAACGCGCAGTCGCTTAGATATTCCGGGAAAATAGAACAGGCCATCCAGTTATATAGAGAAGCGTATCAGCTTGATCCGACATTTTTCCCAGCTATCAATGAAGTGGGCGTTCTGCTGAGCCAGACTGGCAACCTGCGCGATGCATTGACGATCTACCTGGGAATAGTCGAAAATAACCAGGCTGGTGAGAATAGATATATTGCGGCGACGAACGCGGCAGACATCTTTCTAACCTGGTTTGACAGTGGCCGAAATCGTGAAAAAAATATTGAACAGGCTGCGTTCTACGCCAAACTAGCGATGGAGAAGCCCACTCCGATGCGAGCTTGCAATCTGCTTTTAGCTCTGATCAAAGATCGGTACTACAAAGAAGCGCAAGAAGTTTTGGATGCTGTACTGCATTCGAATTTACCTAACTGCCAGGCAGAGAAATTTTTACAGACACTATTTCAGATCCGTGATTCCGATCTCGTGTCCTGGTGGAACTGGCTTGATGAAGAGATGGGAAAGGATAACTAAAATGAAAAATCTATTTAAATATAACCTGCAGCTTTCACTCGTATTTCTGATTATGGTTTTCGCTGCAATTGGATTCTCCGGTGGAATAGCAGCTGTTGCGAACGCTCCAGTCAAATCGAATACCGCTCAAGTTTCCCCAAATATCCACCTTGCCCAGAACGAGATGGGCGACGGTCAGGAAACCCACGGCAAAAATACCTGAGTTGAAACATTAATTCCTTTGCTCAAATACCCCACCCTGTGTTTACAGGGTGGGGTATTTGTATTTGTAAGAATGAATTAGCTATGTAAGCCTTATCTTTGTACCGAATTCCAAAATATTAATTGATATTTTTGCCACATTATAAATAATAACTGAACCTTTTTCCTGCGTTATCGCATCCTGCATAATGATGAAAATTATTTTAGATAAAAAGAACGTGCAGTTCGCGCAAGAGGAGGAGATACCGACGCTCTGGCCGAGTTGATTGAACGAGTTCGACTGCATCTTTTCGCAATAGCCTACTCAGAACTAAGACATTATGAGGATGCACAGGATGCTGTATCAGAAGCGATTTTTCATATCTGCAGACACGTTGTTGACCTTCGCGAGCCAGGAGCGATTCGTCCGTGGATGCATACCATTGTACGTAATGAAACTCATCGTCTTCGAAGAGGGAAACAAGCTTCGATGGTCACTCTAGATGAGGCAGACTCAAATTTAGTGCATGACCCATCGCCATTACTTCGCTTGGATATAGAGCGTGCATTGAAGCAGTTACCTGCCGACCAAGCAAGAACTATGTGGCTCTACTACTTGTCAAGGTGGCCCATTTTGAAAATCGCCCATCATCTAGATCGACCGAAAGGAACCATAAAACGCTGGCTGCATGAGGGCCGTGAGAACCTTACTATACAAATGAAAGGGTATGTAACCATGGAAAATGAATATAAAGCATGTATTATCGCTACGGACATCACAAAAGTACAACTTGAATCGCTTACTCATGCGCTCAAGCTATCAGGATGGAAAAACATTCATACAGTGACAGATATGAAATCAATTGATGATCTTTATTCTATCGATAAAGGAGTTTTACAGCAGTTAGGACCTGGATGCGAATTGCCAATGCCAGAATTAGCAGAACCACTAGCAGGAAGCCATTGTTTGTTTCTTGGAGAAAAGATTGCTGGTCGTTCTCCATTCGAATTTATTCCCATCGTTCGGGCAATTCATGCTCATTTGCCCGTCTGTCTTTTACTCGATCAGCGAGAACCTAGCAATCCAGTGGATAGCACAATTTATGCGGCATGGTTAACGGGTATCGACCTTTGCATTTCGTTGGAGCAGGAAGCATCAGAATACCAATATTGGTTCACCAAACTTCGAGAAAATTTAGCAACAAATGGATTTGTAAAGGAGAATGATGCAATGTAGACTAGCTTTAGTTAAC